>JAJDBS010000100.1 GCA_029261235.1 Nitrospirales bacterium | reverse complement strand
GCCAGAAATAATAGCTGTTGGAGTTTCACATCACTCATCAAGCCGCCTGAATCTTCTATCGATTCCATCAAATGCAAGGTATAAATGAGAAATGCGCGGTCACTGGATACTTCTACGGGTTTTCGCATACAGACTCCATATTTTTTTCATTTACGTCATCTTAAAAAAATGCCTTGACCAAATTACCCTCTTGGGGTTTAATACCCCCTCCATTTTTGTTGGATGAACCGACCATGCCCAAACCCGTCAAAGAACTCGAACTTCTTAAACATCATCTCGCAAAGCATAGCCTTAAGCTCACACGACAGCGAGAGCTCATCCTGACCACGTTCCTGAAAATGGAGCATGTCACAGCCGAGCAGTTATATCATATTTTAGCCAAAAAAGACCCTCATATTGGGCTCGCGACCATCTACCGAACGCTCAAACTCTTCTGTGACACTGGCTTGGCACAAGAACGCCATTTCGGCACACAAACGCAGTTCGACAATGTCGCCCACAAAGGCCATCATGACCATCTAATTTGTACGGGATGTGGGAAAATCGTGGAATTTAACAACTGCCAAATCGAAGACCTGCAAGAAGCTGTGGCCAAAAAAAACGGCTTTACCATTCAAACCCACAAATTAGAACTATACGGCCTCTGTGCTGATTGCCAGCCGACCTAGCCTCTCTTCAAACCACAGCGCTCGCTTTCGATACATCCTTCAATCTTGCTCCCTGGATGACATCCATAGTAATATGTACATTATGAAAATGATTATTCAAATCGTTAGGAAATCAAGCATTCCACCTTTACTTTCAATGCTTTTGGCATTTGGATTGCTGAGTCTTTCAGACTTGAGTAGTCCAGTATTGGCTACTGCCGAGTCAGTGGTCGTGTATTCTGGAAGAGCGGAACGATTAATTAAGCCCGTCTTGGATCATTTTGAACAGACCACTGGGACGACTGTTCAACTGCTCACGGCTGGGAGTACGGAACTGGTCAATCGGTTACGTGCAGAAAAATCTCGCACACCTGCTGATGTCTTTATCACGAATGAAGCCGGAGCATTGGAATTGGCGCGAAACCTTCATTTACTCCAACCGATTACCCTACCCCAAATCGCCACGGCTATTCCTGAACCCTTTCGGGCTCCCGATAACAGTTGGATAGGGCTTTCTGGACGTATGTGGGTCATCGTCTACAACACGAAAACAGTTGAGCCTTCGAAGATTCATTCCCTCCTCGATTTAGCCAAACCTTCATGGAAAGGAAAATTGGCCATCCCGACAGCCAATAGTGAATACCTTCAAGCAGGGGCATCCATGGTACTAGCCGCCAAAGGTGAACAAACGGCAAAGGAATTCTTAGAAGGCATACGTGATAACGCGGGCAACGAAGTCTATGGAAAAAATCGCCAAATTGTCGATGCTGTGGCGAAAGGCAAAGTCAGTGTCGGGATTGTGAATCACTATTATATTTTTCGCCACCTAGCAAAAGATCCCGAAGCTCCAATTGCGCCCCTGATCACAGATCAAGACGAGGGTGGCATGGGGAGTATTATGAATGTGGCGGGGATCGGCCTCACCGCACATGCGAAACATCTGTCTCCAGCCAAGGAATTGATTGCCTTTTTAATCTCTCCAACGGGACAAGAAATGTTTGCGAAAATCAATAAAGAATATCCCGTGAATCCTGCAGTGAACGCTGATCCCGCCGTCCCGCCGGCTTCATCCTTTCGGGCTTCCACAATTCCACTCACGCGATTAGCTGAACTGCGTGAGCCAATCATTCAAGAGATCCAACGCCTGGGTCTTCGCTAAATCTTGGGGCGCTCCTGAATGGTTCGCCATATCCAGTTATCCCCGCTTTCTCTTTTGGGTGTGAGCATCGCCGCGCTCCTCACGTTTCCTCTTGCCTATGTGGCATTTTCCGCTGTGACCGGTGATCTTTCCCAAACTGGCAATCTTTGGAATACACGCCTTCCGGAATTACTGACCAATACCATATCCCTTGCCGTTGGCGTTTCCATTGCGACACTCATCCTTGGGGTTTCCACCGCGTGGATTATTACCCGCTACCAATTTTGGGGACGAGCCTTTTGGGACTGGGGGTTTATCTTACCCTTGGCCATCCCTTCTTTTGTGTTGGCCTATGTGTACACCTACGTATTAGACAGGGGCGGGCCGGTAGAACAAGCCTGGCAAGGGCTTACAGGGTCAGATGCCCACATCCCCTCCCCTTATAGCTTTACAGGGGCTCTGGTCGTCATGTCGTTGAATACGTTTCCCTATGTGTACCTGTTAGCCCGTGCCGCGTTTCAAAATTTCAATCTGTCGTTTGAAGAAGCCGCGCAAGCCACAGGCGCCACTCGCTGGGAAACCTTCTATCGCGTCTACCTTCCCCTGATACGGCCTGCCTTGGTGGCCAGCATGTTTTTGGTGGTACTCTACGTCGTGTCAGACTTTGGAGCCGTCTCCCTGCTGCGATTTCAAACCTTCACCTACGCGATTTATCAACAAATCACCGGACGTTTTGATTACCAATCTGCGGCCCTCCTGAGCCTGCTTTTAGTCAGCTTTGCCCTCGTGTTTTTATTCGCCGAACGATGGTTTCGCAAACAAAGCCGCTTTTACCAGACATCCGGCCAAGTGCGAACCGCAACGCCAAAACCGTGTTCGTTGGCCAGAGGGCTTGCCATTAACCTCTTCTTCTTTGTGATTTTTGCCGCGGCGTTTGGCGTGCCGGTCGTCTTGCTCATTCAATGGACGTTGACCGCCTGGGCCGAAGGTGAAGTCGGCACGTCTTTCGGAACCTATATCGGCAATAGCGTCTTCCTTTCTGCTACCGCCGCAACAGTCGCCCTGGCATTGGGGACTCCCCTCGCTTACCTAGCTTCTCGCTTTCCCTCCAAACTTCACATCGCCTGTTTGCAAGGAGCCTATATTGGGTATGTTCTCCCCGGTCCCGTCGCGGCGTTAGCCCTTCTGATGTTGTTTACAGACATGATTCCTCTTCTGTATGGCACAGTATTCGTCCTAATAGTGGCGTATCTCATTCATTATTTACCCGCTGGACTGCAAGCCATGGAATCGGCTCTTCAGCAGGTGAACCCCAATTTAGAAGAAGCCGCACGTAATCTCGGAGCGAAAGGGATTCGAACCTTTAGACAGATCACCTTTCCTCTGGTCCGAAAAGGATTTTCGGCCGCCTGGCTGCTCATGTTTCTCCTCTGTATGAAAGAACTGCCTGCGACATTACTCTTACGTCCCGTTGGATTTGATACTTTGGCCGTTCGCATTTGGTTAGAAGCGAGCGAAGAGCTGTATCAACTGGCAGCCCCACCAGCCTTGCTGATTGTCATTCTGTCAATTCCTGCAGTCTTCCTCTTATCTAAAAAGAATTGGCAGGCTGAGCCTCAGTAGGGAATGTTGAAAAAATCCGCCAGCCTTCGCCAAGGCTACGGCTGACAGGCTAGCGGTTCCATGCCTGCCGAAGCGGCTTCGCGCAGGCAGGTCGCCCTTTTGCCGTGCTCACGTAATACCAGTACACTCCGCGTGTCAAAAGGACTGCGGCCTTGCTGAACGGAATTTTTTGAACCTTCCATTTCACTGATGTGAGGTGCGGCCCTGAAGCAGGTTGTGGCCTAGGAACATGAAATATTCAACCGATCCCAGTACAATGGTCTAGAACAATTGTTCATGACTCCTATTCTTGAATCACAACGTATGAATTCTGTGCCATTGCCGCCTGATACCTCATCTGGTCCCCCTATGTTGGAGCTACGAAATATCACGTGCGGATACG
This sequence comes from Nitrospirales bacterium, assembly GCA_029261235.1. Classification (GTDB taxonomy): domain Bacteria; phylum Nitrospirota; class Nitrospiria; order Nitrospirales; family UBA8639; genus Nitrospira_E. The sequence continues at coordinate 4,789 of JAJDBS010000100.1, read as the reverse complement.
AGCCCAATACCCCAACCGTTCGTGACCTGTCTCTCCGCCTTCAACCGGGAAATGTCTTGTGTCTGTTAGGGCCTTCAGGTTGCGGGAAAACGACGACACTTCGGGCCATCGCGGGCTTTGAACAACTTTCAGCCGGAGACATTCGATTGCAGGGTGAGGTATTAGCTTCGGCCTCGGTCCACCTTCCGCCTGAACAACGCCGAATCGGGATGGTGTTCCAGGAATATGCGTTATTTCCCCATATGAATGTCAAAGACAATGTCGCGTTTGGGCTCTATCATTGGCAGGCGGCTGACCGCCAAGCTCGAGTTCAGGTCATGTTGGATTTAGTGGGACTTCAAGGGCTTGAGCTTCGTTTTCCACATGAACTCTCTGGTGGCCAACAACAGCGTGTCGCCATTGCCCGAGCTCTCGCTCCTAAGCCCCTCATGCTCTTGCTCGATGAACCATTTAGTAACTTAGATCCCGACATGACGATAAAAATGCGGAAGGAATTGTCCCGGGTTCTTCGACAAACGCAGACCACGGCTATTTTGGTCACGCATGACCACGAAGAAGCCTTTGCCATGGCAGATCAAGTCGCGGTGATGCACGATGGAGTCTTAGTGCAATGTGATACGCCTGAGACTATTTATCAACAGCCATCATCTTCGTTTGTGGCAGAATTTATCGGGCAAGCCAATACGATTCCAGGCATCATTCAAAATGAACACGTTGAAACAGAAATCGGCCCAATCACCAATCAATCTGACTTTGAGAGCGGGAGTCGAGTGTTGGTCATGATTCGTCCAGATGACATTCAATTTACCCCATCAGAAACGGGCCCTGGACGGATTGAAAGCCGGCAATTTCAAGGATCACAAACCCTCTATGCCATTCGCTTACAATCTGGGCAACTTATTCACTGCTGCATGAAGCCAATTCCTGTGTATAATATAGAAACACCTGTCATGGTACATATCACAACTTCACATATCATTCTCTTTCCACAACCCGCTCTATCGTAGAGTGAAAGGAGGTTTTTCACATGACACCTAAACACGGCAAACAGCGTCTTCGGTCATTTCCGATCTGGGCAGGAGTCCTTAGCTTGGTCTTAGGCTTTCCTTTACTCTCGCTGGCTAGCGGCTACGGCCATGACGGTGGGAGTGCGCACCATACCACGGGAAAAACGTCACCCCATGGATCTGGCAGCATGGGACATGGGAAAGGCTATTCCGGTGGGAGTTCTCATGGTAGCCATACGAAAGGCTACGCCGGCGGAGGAAAACACGGTGGCCAGGCAAAGGGCTATTCCGTTGGAGGAAGCCATGGTCCTCACCAAAGTGCCTCAAAATTCATTGACCACATTCTGAAATTTAAAGCGGGCATGGCGGTAACAGATGATCAAGCGGCCAGATTGCAAACCATTAAAACCGATTTTGAAAAAACAAAGATTAAAATGAAGGCAAACATTCAGTTAGCCAGTCTCGACCTACATGAACTCATGCGGGATGACAAAGGTTCACTCAATGAAGTGGAAGCCAAATTAAAAGATCTCTATGACACCAGAGCGGGAATGTATTTCGCGTCAGTCAAAGCCAGTCGGGATGCCAAAGCCGTGTTGACCGCTGAACAACGGTCTCGAATGAAAACCGTCCATGACCGCATCAATGCTTATAAAGGGACCGATATGGGCGGCAAAGGCCATTCCGGTGGCTACAAGCACCGCAAAAAAGAACAGAAAAGCTAAACCACATTGCTGGAAAAATGAACACGTAACGAAAAAGGGGGCGACATCGCCCCCTTTTCAATGACACTCCTGCCTACCATGACTTGCCTTGAGAATGACCTGCTTACATTCGAGCATTTCGAAAGAGACGAGAATATCCACGAAATCGAAACGGATTTTTTTGAATCGCTGAAAGATAGTGCCAGCGTGCCTCTGCGCATTTTCCCTGCCGTTCTTTGAACGCACCTTTCATTAAGTAATGGCTACTCCATTCGCTCTTCAGCGCCTCTCTTTGCTCCTTGTTAAGAGTCGAGTGATTTTGTACGCGCGCAAGAAAACGCTCTCGACTGCTGAGAATATTTTCTTCATGCGTTCTCTGGTCAAAAGGAATATCCCAAGACCCATGATGATGCTGAAATTTCTGCACCATGACCCGATCAAGACATTCAAATTTTGTGACATTATACAATCGCAGGAATAAATCTGAATCTTCAGCAACCCATAAGTTGGCATCAAATCCACCAACCTCTTCAAGCAGACCTCGAGAAACGATTGTCGTCGACAGCAGAGGTGCGTGCCCTCCCGTAAAAGCTTGATGCAGCGGATCACGGCTTATTCCTGCTTTCGCATGCTGAATAACACGTCCGTCGCAAGCAATCACCTCATAATTGGAATGAACCAATCCTGGTTGTGATGATCCTCTTAAAATAGCAAGTTGTCGTTCCAGTTTTTCCGGAAACCAGATATCATCACAATCAAGAAAGGCAATGTGCTCTCCCTTAGCCGATTGAATGCCTAAATTTCTAGCTTGAGCGGGCCCGGCATTATCTTGGTGGAGACAAATAACTCTAAACGTTTGTGCGAGATGAGCAAGAGCCGTTTGCGTATTATCAGTTGAGCCATCATCAATAATGATAATCTCGAAATCCTGACACGTTTGAGCTAGAACACTCTCCACAGCTCTGGAAATACAAGACTCCCCGTTATAAACAGGGATTACAACACTCACAAGAGGCTTTCTAAGCATCAGACTTTCCGTATTTCCTAGGAATCGGGTAACTAGTCTCTTTTGTCACATTCTAATAACAACACTTCCACCAATATTCAATAATATTTCTTCATTCCTCTGGCTGAATACTCGCGTTGACTCCAGGGATCGACCCTCTGAAAAACTCTGCGCCCAAACTAACTCAAGAAAATACTGAGTCAAGTTTACGAGAAAGTGGCCAAACTATTACCAAATACCAAGGAAAGTCTGAAAAGAATCATTCCCGTGAGGAAAGAAAAGATCGAAGAGTACTGGTAAAGACGCGGCCTTGAAGGCATACCCCTTAGTACTATGATTGAACAACGAGGGTTAGCGCTCAAAAGGAGAAAAACAGAAATCCACAGTAGGTGATACAATCGTTTTTTTGAAAAGTGTCAAAGTGCAAAAGTAATCCTTGCAATTCCTAAGTTCAAAGGAAGGGACTTCTACATGAACATCATCGCCATCTATGTGACGGCGGCCATCGCGGAAATTGGCGGGTGTTTTGCGTTTTGGACTTGGCTGCGGTTGGGACAATCACCACTGTGGGGAATAGTTGGCGCATTGAGTCTGATCATCTTTGGCCTGTTGCTCACACGCTCAGACGTCGCATTCGCAGGACGAGCCTTCGCCGCCTACGGCGGGGTCTACATAGCGACTTCTGTACTATGGCTCTTTCTAGTGGAACGAATCGTTCCTGATCGGTGGGATATCATTGGTGCAGGAATTTGTTTGGTGGGTGCTGCGATAATTCTTTGGGGCCCACGACCGCTTATTCAGTAAAACCTGAGGAAATAAAGAGATCATATGCCAATGACGTTTAATCCCCGGTGTACGAAGCAAGATCTGACCTGTCAGTCGGTGTCAGATCGTCCCAAAGCACACAGCCGCAGGCTCATGAACGGACTGACGGCAAACAACTGTGAGTTCAATTGATCAACGCAACACTTTATTCTATTTACTAGAAATGGAGTGTGACGATGAAACAGCGAACCCGAATCTACTACAGTGCTGCACAGCGGGCGGACATTTGGGATCGCTGGCAGCGTGGCGAATCCATGAGTTCGATTGACCGCCTCTTTGAGAGACAGTCTTCTTCGATTTATTCTCTTCTTCAGCTCAGCGGTGGCATTCGCCGACTCAAGAGAACACGATCACGATTAGCCCTCAGCCTGTCAGAACGCGAAGAGATTTCCCGTGGGTTAGCCAGCCATCATTACATTCGCGCCATTGCTCGTCGGCTGAAGCGATCTCCCTCAACCATCACTCGTGAAATTCATCGCAATGAGGGGGGGGGGTATGATGGTTATCGAGCCTCACCGTCTGACCAAGCCGCCTGGGATCGAGCGCACCGGCCCAAACGGTGTAAGCTGGCTCGTCATCGCTCCTTAGCGAAAGCCGTCGCGGCCAAGCTCAATCAGCAGTGGTCCCCCCTGCAAATCGCCGGGTGGTTGAAGCGACAACATCCTGAACGAGAAGCAGCCTGCGTGTCCCACAAAACGATCTATCGCAGCCTGTATATTCAGGCCAGAGGCGTCTTGAAAAAGGAGCTGCAGGACTGTCTCCGAACCAAACGAGCCATTCGTCGATCTGGGCATGCCAGATTGAAACAACAAGGACTCGGAAAATCACGAATGCGGTCTCGATTCGTGAACGGCCCGCCTCCGTCAAAAATCTCGCCATACCCGGTCATTGGAAAGGCGATCTCATTAGCGGCACCAACAACAGCCATATTGCGACGTAAGTCGAACGCCATCCACGGTATGTCATGTTGGCCAAAATAGAACAAAAGAATGCTGAAACCGTGGCAGCGGCCCTCATTAAGCATGCCCAACAATTACCGACCGAGCTGCATCAATCATTGACCTGGGATCGAGGCACAGAGATGGCCAATCATCACCAGTTCACGCTCGCGACCGATATTGCGGTATACTTTTGTGACCCAAAGAGCCCATGGCAGCGTGGCTCAAATGAGAATACGAACCGGCTGCTCAGACAGTACTTTCCAAAAGGAACCGATTTATCGAGGTATACGCAAGCGCAGCTCAATA
>JAJDBS010000099.1 GCA_029261235.1 Nitrospirales bacterium | reverse complement strand
CCGGCCGTAATCTCGGCGTTCTTGTGTCCGCAACAACACTTCCCCACTGTCCGTTTTGACTCCCCCACCTGGCAATTCGATTGCCGTCTCACGGATTTTCTGCGCGATATTATTGAGCGTGAGTCCATAGGCACGGAGATGGCGCTGAGGTACCTCTATGGCAATTTCTCGAGACCGCACCATTCCCAGATCGACGAGTGTGATTCCTGGACGTTGCAAGAGATCATCGCGTATGCGTTCGCCCACATCGCGAAGCGTTTGTTCCTCCTGATCGCCATGCACCATGATCGTCAAGACTTGATGGCGCACTTCGATGAGACTGATGATGGGACTTTCCGCAAGTTCAGGAAACGATTGAATCCCTTCAATTTCGTTGTTCACATCTTGAAGAACACTATTGGTATTGGCGTCACTCGTGAGTTCAATTTGGATTGACGCACTGCCCTCACTCGCGGTAGACGTCACTTTCTCGACTCCATCTAGCCCACGAACCGCATCTTCGATTGAGAGGATAATCCCTTGTTCCACTTCTTCAGGACTGGCTCCGGGATACGCTACAGACACTCGAACGACATCGATCTCAAATTCGGGAAAGACTTCTTGCTTGACCTTGGTACTGACCAACAAGCCTCCAAGGATAAAAATCAACATGACTAAGTTGGCAGCGACGTGATGGCGGGCCATCCACGAGATTGGCCCTGATGAAGTGGAGAGAGGTTGATCGAAGGCCATCGTGGCTGATTACTCCTCGGACGATTCTGGCGACGGAGCCAACTCTATGGATTGAGAAGAATCTTCATCCTCAGCCGACACTAGCTTCAGGCCAGGAATGGCTGCTGGGAGTTGTGTCATGATGACCTGATCACCATCCTCCAATCCCTGACTCACTAAGACGGAGTCCTTTCGGCTCAAAACAATATCGACGGTTCGGACTTCGAGTCTATTCTCATCATTTTTCACCCAGACTCGACTTCCTTCCCGAATGGCACTTCGGGGAAGCACGATCACGTTCTCCAGCATCGGTCCTTCAATTTCCACTCGGACATATTCACCTAAGAGCAAGGGGTGACGGTCCCCTTCTCTTTTGTTCAATTCTAAAGGATCTGGGATGGATACCAGCACTTGAGCCATTCGACCATTCTGAGTCACTTCTCCGAGAAGATCCACCACGACCCCATTTCGTTCGAGAAGTTTTCCATTACCCAGTTCACGAAAGAGTCGCACCTGAGCTCCGGCCATCGATCCCGATTCAGGAAATGCGATCCAATTCAACTGATGAATCGGGACACTCACATAGGCACGAAACTCATCCGTCCCTACCAATGTCGCCACGGTATTCTGCGCATTGATCAACTGTCCGACTTCAACAGACTCTGATAAGACGACTGCCGGAAACGGTGCCGTTAACACTGTACGTCGCAAGTCTAATTGCGCTTTCTGCAAGCGACTGTTCGCTGCTTCCAACGCCACACGCTTTTCTTTCAAATGGGGGTAACGCAGCGCTAACTGTTTACTGAGCTTACTGATTTTCCCAGAGGACAGTTTGAGCAAATCCCACTCACGCTTTGCCACCGCTTGGTTCCCTAACTCAACTTGCAAATCGAATTCGGCTTTGGCGAGAGCAGCCCTTTCCTCGTCCACCGCAACTTGAAAATCCCTAGGGTCAATACGAAGAAGCGGCGTCCCTTTCGCAATAACACCACCCGCAATCAGATCGGGATGATGTGTCACCACTCGACCGCCCACCTCAGGCTGTACGGTCAATTCCCTATACGCCTTGACCGTACCGAAGGCAGAAATGATCGCACGCTCATTTTGAGAATACGTCGTGAAGACTTTGACGAACGTCGAGGTTTCAATCGGTACCGTTTTTGGAACACTTGGGCGTATGGCGATAAGCGCTTGTGCCCCCATAATTGCCAGCACTAAAATGACGATGGGTAACACGATTCGAAAGAGACCAGCACGTTTTTTTTTCGACCATGCCAAATTCATAGATCCTTACCGTGGGTTGAGGTTTCAGAAGAGGCCGGCGAGACGTCCCAACCTCCTCCGATAGCCTTATAGACTTGTACGACCGCAAGCAATTGATTCTTTTGCGTTTGAGCAAACGCGATCTCCACATCAAACAACTGACGTTGCGCATCGAGCACGTCGAGATAATTCGCTTGGCCATTGAGATATTCAAGTTGCGCTAATTGTCGGGCTTCACGAGATACGCGAAGAAGCTCCTCCTGAACAACTCGAATTTCTCGAGTTTTTTGGTGTCCGATCAATGCATCTTCAACCTCTCGAAACGCCTGTTGAATCGCTTGTTCATAGCTAATCACGGCTTGATCATGCCTAGCTTCCGCCACCTCTAAGTTTGCGAGATTGCGACCAGCCTGAAATATCGGCACGGTGATAGACGGTCCAAATGACCAAATCCGAGAAGTCCCGACAAACAGGTCGGAAAACTCTAAACTCTGTGCGCCGTAGTTCCCCGTGAGACTAATTTGCGGGAAAAAAGCTGCCTTGGCCACACCAATTTGAGCGTTCGCGGCAATCAATCGTTGCTCAGCTTCCTGGATATCGGGACGTCGTACAAGAAGAGCCGAAGGCAATCCAGCCGGCACATCTGGAGGGAAGGTTTGATCCTCAAGCCCTGATGCACGAATCACGGTATCAGGATTTCGACCCACGAGGATGCTCAGTTGATTTTCCTTTTGCCCGATTTGCCGTTCAAGATCAGGGATCACCGCTTGCGCACGCGCGACCTCCTGTTCTGCGCGACGGATATCCAATGTCGAACTCTGCCCCATCATTTTCCGTAATCGAATCAGTTCTAACGTCTCTTCCCTCGTTCGAGAGGTGAGTTTGGCAATCTCAAGTTCTAAGTCCAACTCCTGAAGTTCGAAATACGCCTGCGCAATATCACTCACCAACGTCAACACAACGGTGCGACGTGCCCATTCTTGCTCAATGAGTTCAGCCTGAGCCGCTTCTGTTGCCCGTCGTAACTTACCCCAAAGATCCAGCTCAAAAGACAGATCAAATGTTGCTTTGAATTGATTCGTTGTCGGTCCCTCCTGGGTACTGCCAGGAATCCCGAATTGCCGAGCTGCCGCACCGGATGTTTGATTGCGTTGAGCACTCGCATTGCCATTTATCTGAGGATACTGGTCTGCACCCGTTACACCTAGTTGAGCACGAGCTTCTCGAACTCGGGCAGCTGCCAAACGCACATCTTTGTTTTCAAATTGCGCGTAACGAATCAGGGCCTGCAGATGAGAATCTTTAAACAGATCCCACCATTGAAGGTCAGCTAAGGATCTCTCGTCAGTCTTTTCCCCTTGCTGCATGCGAAACGATTCAGGTGTGTTGACTTCAGGCCTTTCGTAATTTGGCCCCAAGGCACAGCCAACAAAGAAACAACCACTCGCGATGACCAATAACAACAATCGCATAAATCGGCTTGCGTCATGCATACATTAATCCGCGCTCTTAAGGGGGAATTTGAGCGTGAACGTGCTCCCTCGGTCTCGCTCACTTTCCAGCAGCACATCTCCCCCATGCGCGATCATGATTTTCTTTACCAAACTGAGCCCAAGACCATAGCCCCCGGTGTCTCGAGTCCGAGACGGATCGATCCGATAAAAGGGCTCAAAAATACGCGTCTGTTCATCGATTGAGATTCCTAAACCGAAGTCTTCTACCGTCGCGAGAGCCGCATCGCTTGTCGTGACAATGCGAAGCGTCACAGGGCCAAATTCAGGCCGAGAGTACCTTATCGCGTTTTCAATGAGGTTTCGTAAGGCAATCTGTACTCGATGACGATCTACTGACAGATGGACATTCGGTGGTGATGCCACAAGCCGGACCCCCGGTCCGGCTAAGGCGTACGATGACACCAACTCCTTCACGATCGTGACTAGGTCCGTGTGAGCCACAGTCAGCCCACCCGCCTCACTATTGAGTCGCTCTGATTCAAGCAGTTCAGTCACCATCGTTTCTAATTCTCGAATCTCTTGTTGAAGCTTCTCTTTGGCTGACAGGTCATGGACCATTTCAATGATGAGTTTCATCCGTGTCAAGGGTGAGCGCAGCTCATGGCTGACATCAAGCAAGAGACGGTCCCGTGCCTGAATCATGTCATTCACTTGTCGAGCCATCTCATTGAATGACTGCGTTAATCGGCCAAGTTCATCGGCCGACCTTATCGGGACCTGATGATTGAAATTGCCCTGGGATATTTCACCCACTCCTTCGGTCAGCCAATTCAGTGGTCGAAATAGTCGATGAACCGCCACATAACTGGTTCCAATAATTAGCCAGACCACGGCCACCAACCCCAAGAAGCTCCAGGCCGGAAGTTCTCCAAATGGTCGATGAAGAAAAAATAGGGCATACTGAATATCATCGTGTTTGATGATCACAAAAGGATGACGACGATACCGTCCAACTTGCGTAGTCGAATTGGAAAAATCCTCATCTACCTCTAAGTTTGACATGGAAGGAAGCGACGGATCGGTCGACCATGTTCCCTCGCTGCTTTTCACTAGGAACTGGATACCCAATTCTTTCGCTAACGTTCTTGCCAATTCCTCATCTGGCGGGGCACCTATTTCATGGACTAACTGAATAGAATATTTTGATAAGTTTTTGAATAAGTCAGCCTTGAAGCCCTGATTACGATCAACCCCAATGAAAAAGAATCCGCGAATGACGACAAAAATCGCGAGACCAGTGGCCAGAAAAACCAGGAGCAACTTGACGAAAATGGAACGCTGACGAAGAGACTTAATTTGGGGGACTGATGAAACCACGCGGGTTCTCCTCATCCAAAAAGTGTGGCATCACCAAAAATTGGTAACCAGCACCCCAAATCGTTTTGATATAACAAGGTCGTTTCGGGTCATCTTGCAGTTTTTGGCGTAATCGGCTGACCGCGACATCAATAGAGCGATTAAACGCTTCCCAGTCTATCCCATGGATGCGTTCCATCATTTCCTCTCGGCTCAGGACAGTCTCAGGATTCTTCAGGAAAAGTGCTAAGATTTCAAACTCCATCGTCGTCAGATCCAAGAGTTGCCCATGGAGAGTGGCTTCCCGCTTTCGCAGATCAACCGTCAAATCCTCAGCTTGGATACGGTCAGATGGAAGATGGTGACTACCGTCCCCATTGCTCCTTCGTAGAACCGTCTGAATTCTTGCAACGAGTTCACGTGGTTCAAAGGGTTTGGCCAGATAATCGTCAGCCCCGAGTTCAAGCCCTGCAATACGATCAGGAAGTTCTCCCCGCGCCGTCAACATGATAATCGGCACAGCGCTTTCCTTTCGGATTTCTCGACAAACAGCAAAGCCATCTTTCTCCGGAAGCATGAGATCGAGAATGATGAGCGAAGGGTTCTTTTGGCGAAACAACGTGAGTCCTTGATCAGGATGCTCCGCTGTCAATGCCATGATTCCGAATTGACTGAGATAGTCTCTCAGCAACTCAATAAGCTTGTGATCGTCATCAATGATTAAGACAGTGGTAAACATGATGACTTAGGGTTTCGAAAAGGACGAGGAAGACTCACGCCTTCCCCGTCCTTCGCTCAGATTAGCTGTGAGACTGTCTCCGATCCTCAAAACGACCCTTCCATTTCTGCAAAAATTCAGCTGCTCTGGATTTTTGTTCTGGAGTTAACATCGCATGAAAATCGGCAATTTTGGCCGTCACCTTTGGAGTGAAGTCCTCAACAATTGATTGATGCCGCTTCACAATGCCTTGAACTTGGTTCTGGTCAAGCGTGTCGCTTGAGACCAGATCAAGAACCTCCTCAAAGGTTTGACCTCTCGCTTGAGAGATCGCTTGCCGAACTTCCAAGAAAGACTCCTGCACCTCTTGAAGCTTGTCCTTCTGTGATCCATTAAGATTCAACTTTTCCGCAATACGATCAATCTTGCCCTGCCCTCCACCATGCGAGCCACACCACCCGGAATGGTTTTTCGACGCACCGACGGCGAATGCCGTACCAAGAACAATGAGCCCGACGGCACTGAGAATGAGGATTCGTTTTTTCATGAGATACCTCCAACGTGTGATGATGAATACATCAAAGTGATCTTTCATCACACACCCTATCACTCACCAAATCGGAGATCTTCTCACAATCGTAAGGCTTTGTAACAAATTGTAACAGACTGGAGAGAGTAGGAGGAGAATTCCAAAGTTAGTTCTGCCAATGGAATTAACAGACGATGAAAACCTTTCTCACCATATCAATGCCTCTCTATCAACTCTTTCAAGTTCTTGGGGCATCAAGAAATCTGTACAAACAGCCGGTCAATAAGAATCGGCCTTTTCATTAATCTGTTTTCTTCGCTTCCATAATTTTGTATGGTGTACGAGCATCACAATTTTGAGAGGTGGGTCGTGAAGAATTTCTTTGCAATCATAAAAAAGGGGATTGTCCTATTCATAGGAGGGTTATTGCTGGTGATCGGGGGAGGGATCGGATTGGAGAACTTGCAGGCTCCGGGAACGATCAATGTTCCCATCATGATTTTTTCTTTGTCTGCAATCCTCGTTGGTTCCATCCTTCTGTTTCTCGCATTCAAGAAGAATAAAAACTGAATTTCATGAGTTTCCATTTTTTCACGAATGCTTGTAAAGTAGGTGGCCGAATGCCTTACACCAAAGCCTTGAGGGCAGAGCGAATGGTCGAGGAGAGTCTCTAGGAGCCTGTCGGACTTAGGAAATCGAAAGCGAAAAAGCGGCTAAGCGAGGTCAGATTTTGGCGATTTCGCCGGTCCATAGTGGGACTATGGTCCAAGAAATTGCCGGAATATGGACCGCTTAGGCACTTTTGTAGCCGATTCTTCCTAATTCCGACAGGCTCCTAAACAATGGGAAGAAAGAGATTCCAGAATTCTCGGAGCCTTAGCCGGCTATCAAGCCAACGATGATCAAAACGATTCTCATCATTGTCATCGTCATTTCATTACTCATGCTTGTAGGATGTTTTATGCTCGGGAATATGTCCAAAAATGAAAAGCCTCCAGGATTACTCTCAGGACGCCTTTCACCATGCCCCGATTCACCCAACTGTGTTGTCAGCGAAATCATTGAGGATGATTCACATTATGTTGCCCCAGTACATTATCCAGAGGCCTTATCCAAGGATTCGCTAGACCTCGTTAAACTGGTTATTCAAGAGATTGGCGGAAAGATTACGATTGAAGAAGAGGCCTATATTGCGGCGTCATTCACCTCAACTTTTTTTGGATTTGTCGATGATCTAGAATGCAGAAATGATATGGCCAATCACACGATTCACCTCCGCTCTGCCTCGCGGGTCGGGCATAGTGATTTCGGGGCAAATAGAGAACGGGTCGAGCTCATTTCGACGCTGTTCCATCAAAGAATCAATAAGGCTGCTCCAACGATCCTCCCTCCGAGCACAAACCCCACAGGGCAACCATAGATGTGTGGCCGGTTTACACAAAAAGGAAGCTTTAAGAGTCTTGCTGAATTATTAGGTCTACCCATCCCTCCGACCTTAACCCCGCGCTACAACATTGCCCCATCACAACGTATCGCTTGTGTGCGCACCAACCCTCAGTCCGCGACACGTGAGTGCATCGATTTGAAATGGGGGCTCGTGCCATCTTGGGCCAAGGATGCCAGTATCGGGAACAAGATGATTAACGCCAGAGGGGAAACAGTGGCTGAGAAGCCTTCATTCAAGAAAGCATTCAAACAGCAACGCTGTGTGGTGTTAGCTGATGGGTTTTATGAATGGAAACGCGAAGGGAAAACGAAACAACCCTACTATATTCGCTTCAAGGACCAGAGACCATTTTGCTTTGCGGGTTTATGGGAGCGTTGGGAGAAGGACACTGACGATCCCCTTGAAACCTGTGCGATGCTGACCATCGGACCAAACGTCCTCATGGAGCCCATACATCATCGAATGCCGGTGATTCTTCAGACGCAACACTTTCAAGCATGGTTGGATCCCAGCATTCAAGATCCGAAATTTCTGTCATCGATCCTTCAGCCCTATCCGCCAAAAGAAATGGAAGCCTTCCCCGTGTCCACGATAGTCAATAATCCGAAGAATGACAATGCGGCTTGTATTCAGACTCTCATTTAAGAGCAGCACAGTTTTAGGCTTAAATTTCCTCATACGAATACCAACAACAATATGGCAATCCTTTAGAGAATAAATGTGCCACGGTCTCTTTATCGTAGACCAGGAATTGCCCTCTGGGCTTACTCCGAAGATACTGAAAATCCTCGGAGCAAGCACTGTCAGAAGGTTCTTGGCTAGACGTTTATCAGGTTAGAACGCGAGCCAATCCGGTTCCATGGGCATAGTACATGTGTATTTCTCCCTCATTTTGTGATCTCATATGTTAACGAACGATCACGTCATCGATCCGGATCCAAGTCACTTCGTCACGAAAAGTCTTTTTGTTATTGAATGCTCCAATGGTAATCGTATGTGATCCTGGTGGAAGCGTCTCCGTTTTCACCGTTACTGTTCTCCATCCCGTGGTTCGGAAGGGACCTCCATTCCCATCGCCCGTCACTTTTGCCAGGATTTCGCTCCCTCCATTCCCTAATAATTTACTATCAACGGCTACAAGTGCTTCACTAAATTCATCACGCTCATAACTACTTGCTTGCGTAAGTCGATACCGTAAAGAGATGGTTAATTGCTTCGAAGACGCTAATGTAAACGTTCGTCGCCAACCTCCCGACATATTGAGAACATTGGCATTATTCACGCCACCAAGACGAACTTCTAACCCTCCACCTTTGAACCCTTGATTGGGCTGATGGCTCCCATTCGAAAAGTTCGGTTGATTCGTCTTGCGAAACGCATCGTCTACAAAGGTAAATCCATCAGAACCTCCATCGAAGGATGACTCAATAATCGCCCCACCGGATGGTGGAGGAGGAGGAGGTGGTGGTGGTGGAGAGGAAGTACCCTTGCGAACGACGACATTATCAATCAGCACTTCTGTCGATTCATTCGCAAAGGTCTTTTTATTATTAAACCCACCGATCGTAAGCGTATGCCGACCAGCCGATAACGATCCGAGAGAAACATTTACCACGACAAAGCCTGTCGTTTGGGCACTCCCGCCATTTCCATTTCCCACAAGCCTCGCGAGAAAGTCGTTCGAGGCCACTCCAACGAGCCGATTGTCGACCGAGAGAAGCGCTTGACTGATTTCATCACGCTCATAATCTGAGGCTTGGGTCAGTTTATAACGCAAGGTGACGGTGACCTGGTTAGCTGTCTCCAGCGTAAATGAACGTGACCATCCACCTGACATATTACGAATGCCGGCGTTGTTAATTCCCCCAAGTAGAACACGGAGGGCACCCTGAGCTGACACATGCGCCCCGCTCGCAAAGTTCGGTTGATTGGTATTTCGGAACGTATCGTCTCCAAAGACAAACCCATCAGATCCTTGATTGAAATTGGACTCAAAGAGAATATTTCCCGTAGGTGGTGGCGGTGGTGGTGGCGGCGGTGGCGGCGGCGGTGGTGGTGGCGGTGTGACTGCTCTCACAACAACCGAAATCACTTGGGTCGTCGTGCCGCCATCACTATCAGTGGCAGAAGCGGTTATACGGTGAGTGCCCGTTGCAAGAGTTCTCGCAAAAGAACCACCGGTTCCAATTCGGCCGTCTCGATCAGAGGTCCAAATCAAAGCCGTCGTCAGATTTCCATCCTCAACATCGGTAGCACTGCCAGCGAAAGAGATAGATGTTCCAGCTTCCACTGATGCCCCATCCGCAGGTGATGTGATGGTCACGACGGGGCGTGTTAAATCAATCACGGTGATACAGGACGCTGCATTCACCACAGGCTGGATCTGCTGAAGGCTACAAGGGGAAAATTTATCCTGGTTATTGAGGGAAGGGTTCATAATGAAATTTCCCGGTGTACTCGCACAAACTGAACCGCTTTGATTATCGTGCGGTGCGCCAAAGTTATGGCCAAGCTCATGGGCAACCACGAGCGCTCCAGCCGTACCGCCACCTCGTATTTGATCAACACCAATACCAAATCTTTCGTTACACAAAGAACTCAAAAAGGCAATTCCAATCGTGCTACCATTGAGATCTCTCCCCGTAAACAAATGGGCCACGCCTGGATGATCGAACGACGAAGAGTTCGTAAAGTTACCAAATTGATTGAGGAGCGTACTTGCACTGCTCGAGGTCAGCGTTCCATTTTGGGCTAACGCTCGAATTTGAACGAGATTGATCTGCACCCCGACTTGCTCAGAGTAAATCCCATCCACAATATTCATCCGTGCGATAACTGCAGCCTCTGTCCCCGTACCAAATGAATTTTGTTGTATCTGTGAAAATTGAGGATCTGCAACAACCGCCATATCGATATTGAACCGTGCCCCTTCTGCCTGAGCAGGAACAAAACTCCGTAATTCTTGGAGGAGCGCCTTGTAATCAGTGATCGGAGAATTGGATACTCCCGGCAACCCCAAACCACACGTCGTACTTCCCAGATCCCTCGTATCAGATAATCGATACAGTCCATGACCAGAACTATCAGAAGGAGGTGACACTGAGAGAGCGGATGCAATCACCGGCATGGCGTCGATGATATAGATTTCTTGCCCATCCCAAATCATCCCTGACCACTGCTGCTTAATTTTCGTCAGCCTAACCCAGGAACCTGGAATACCCTCTACTTTCCCTCTATACAGCTCGGACTGGGCAGAGAGTTTTTCTCTTTGAGCGGCCGGAAGCTTCGCGATCAAACGGGAATTCGATTCCAACCCTAATTGAAATACCTTCCCAAAGGCCTCAAACGACCAATTCCAAGCCGAAGGATTTCGATCTAACGCATCAGCTCCCTGCTCCCGAGCTTCCAATGTCATGGGAGGCAACGGCTCGTAGTTCAAAATTTCAAATGCCTTTTTCTCTGTGACGGAATGAGAATTATTCTCCGCATGGACTAAGGAAAATTGGCAGAAAACAAGAAGCATCACAATACATGTCAAACGTGATTGCATGGGCATCCCTCTCGAGTTAAAAAATAGGGGGCTAATGTAAGTCCTGTCACATTCGGTGGGGGGTGGCACGTCTTCAAAATACAAAACAAAAGGTACAGAACTTTTGAACTAGCCTGACGATTGAAGACAGTATAATCAACGAGATTCCAATCTCGTTGAGCACTGCCGGAATCTATCTGGCAATCTACGTTCCACAATCGATACTGGCATCCTGGTACATAAAGTCACAAAAACGAAGTCGTTGATTTATAAAAGAAATACCGCGAAGCAGAGGCGAGTTTATCTTGGAACAAAACAATAATGAATCACAGTATCCACAGAAGGCTCATGAGTACACGTAGGGGGAAACGAGAAGGTCGCGACATACACTGTCTTGTCATGACCACATGAGTAGTTAAAAAACTGACGTCGCGTTACTTTGAAAAAAGGCTATATGAACGAAGGATATGTCAAAAGATTGAAACTCAACACTTTCGACACATCCCCTCAATAGATTTTTTTCTTAGCCGAGAGGAAGTGCTTGCTTGATAAGCTCTGGGGGACTAGGGGGAGAATCTGGTGATTGCGATCTGGTCGCGTTTTTAATTGGTTGAAGCTATTTCCGGTCCGGTGTTGACCTGCCATCCTCCACCAAGGGCTTTATAAATGGCAATGAGATTAATCACAACATCAATTTCACTGCTTGCCAAGCGATCCTGCGCTTCCAGCATCGTACGCTGAGCAATAAGCACATCCAGAAGAGTATCAATACCAGCTTCGAATCGGTCTTGAGCATACTCCACGGCCTTGGCGCTTGAGACTGCAGCTTGTTTCAACCGTGCTCGGGTTTGCTCTTGGCGGGTAAAGTTGACCATGGCTGTTTCAGTTTCTTCCAATGCCCGCAAGACCGTTTTCTCAAATGAAGCCAAACGACCCTGTGTTCGTGCATCGGCAGCATCAATCCGAGCAAGGACTCTCCCAATATTGAATGCCGCCCAGTTTAGTTGTGGGCCAAACGCATAGGTCCCCGCCCCACTTGTCACCAGATTGGAAACCGAAGTCGAGGAAAACCCGAGACTCCCGTTCACCGTGATATTAGGATAGAGGTCTGCCACATTCATATTATATTCAGCCACGGCCTCTGCGACATTTCGTTCTGCCGCTCTGATGTCTGGACGGCGTTTCAGAAGATCAACAGGATTTCCGATATTGACCGACTGCGGAAGAGCGGGTAGGGGTTTCATCTCTTCTAAAAGATGGTGCAACGTCGTCGGAGTTTGTCCAGTCAGGACGGCCAATCTGTTCATTGCTGCGTTGACTTGCGCTTCAAAAGGTGGAATTGTGGATTTAGTAAGTTCCAACTGGGTACGAGCACGCGCAATGTCGAGTTTATCGCTCGCTCCGCCTTCAAACAGCACACGAGTCAGATTGTACGTTTGTTGCTGATTGTCTGCGTTCTTTTTAGCCACATTGAGCCGATACTGGGCTCCCCGCATTTCGATATACGTTCGCGCGACCTCAGCGGCAATGGTGACATAGATCGCATCAAGATCGGCTTCGCGAGCAGCCAACTTGGCTTCTGAGGCAGCCAGTCGTTGTGTGACGCGTCCAAATAGATTTAATTCCCAAATGGCATCAAAGCCTGCGTTGTACGTGTTGACGGTTCGATTCCCAAACGGAGGAAAGATTCCCTCTTTACTCTGCCGCTGACGCAGAGCTTCTCCCTGTACCTCCACTTTCGGAAAACGATCGAACTTTGTCTCGCCCAACAAGAAGCGAGCTTCTTGAAAATTCGCCAGTGCAATACGGACATCAAGGTTGTGCTCAAGCGCTTGCTCAACCAAATGGCTTAACAGATCTTCATTGAAATTTTTCCACCAATCAACAATGGGTTCGGTGACCTGAAACCTGTCCTGACCCTGCTCAAGAAATTGAGTGTGAACCAATGACTCTGTTTCTGGTGCCTGATACTCTCTGCCGACGGAGCAACCCACCAACATCAGCGTGATG
>JAJDBS010000098.1 GCA_029261235.1 Nitrospirales bacterium | reverse complement strand
CGGTCGTTGTTCATTATAGATGGTGATCCACCCTGCCGTGAGTGTCCGCACCTGCTCCAAACTGCGAAAGAGATAGAGATTGAGCACCTCATTGCGATAGGTGCGAGTGAAGCGTTCAAGAAACGCATTCTGCGTTGGGCGGCCGGGTTGAATGTGATAAATCAGTACGCGATTGGCCTTGCCCCACTCGTGAAGCTGCTGTGAGAGAAACTCTGGCCCGTTGTCCACTCGGATCATGTGCGGCAGCTCCCGCTCCGCTTTCAGTCGATCCAACACTCGAATCACCCGCTCCGCTCTCAGTGAGGTATCGACCTCAATGGCTAAGACCTCTCGATTGCAGTCGTCGATGAGATTGAACGTGCGAAAACGAGTGCCGTGAGACAAGGCATCACTCATAAAGTCGGCGGACCACACTTCGCTCGGGGCCTGCGGCACGAACACGGGGCTCGAGGGTCGCGTGGGTAAGCGGCGTTTCGTGCGTCGGGGATGATTCAGGCCCAATTGACGATAGACCCGATAAATCCGCTTGTGATTCCAGGGATGTCCGACGGTCTGCAAGCGTTTGCTATATTTCCACACCCCCCAGCGAGGATGGGCCTCAACTAATTCGTTGAGCGCTTCAATGACAGGCGCATCACGAATCTCCCAATCGAGTGGGGCTCGATAGTACGCCGCCCGAGCCAGCACCACGGCCGCACAACTCCGAACCACTGAGACGCCATGGACTTCTTGCATGGTCTTGACCGCCGCCCGTTTGTCGGACGGCGTTAGCGCTTTTTTTCGAGCACATCCTTCAGGGCTCGATTCTCTAACGCCAGATCGGCATACATCCGTTTGAGCTTCGCCAGTTCGCTCTCGGTTTCCTTGAGACGCTTGAGATCTGACGCTTCCAGCCCCCCGTACTTCGCTTTCCAGTTGTAATAGGTGGCATCGCTGATCCCATGCTCTCGGCACAAGTCTTTGACGTTGAGGCCACGGTCCCCTTGTTTCAAGATCGCAATAATTTGTGTGTCGCTGAATCGAGAGGTTTTCATAAGAACCTCCTGGGTGAATGATGCCAGAAAGCTCTACTTTTGACTTGTCCATATTTTGGGGAAGCTTACAATCTCTGGAACATAAAGATGACGGTAAGTAAATTTTTTATCGGCCAACTAGGACGTGTTCATAAGTAAAGTATCGGCAGTTGACTGTGACAGTCAGACGCAGGAAGGTCTGAAAATTTTACCCATCTTGACCTTCCCCCGCTCTTGAGCCACTTGAGATGTTAGCTTTTCCAGGTGATGACTCCCTCAAACACCGCCGCAGGGACGTGATCTCCAAACACACTGTGGGGGCAACTGAAAGTATCCAGTTTTTCCTAGTTTCGGGGCCGACGCTGGTTTCATCCAAGGTATGGAAGAGCTCTACATCAAGGCCCTCTCGTCGTAAAGGGCTGTTGATGCTTTCATTGCTACTATTTGGCCAGGGTTTTCCGGGGTCTATCCGACTTGGATCAATTGCTTGTTTTTGTACAGAAGTCGTCAGGTCGGGGGCTACGAATTCGGATCGGTTATCCCCTTGAAGATAGCGTGGGCCTCCAACCACATGATCAAGAATACGCTCTCTTGAGACGTGAGCTTGAAAATTCATTCCTAATAGCTCGTTCTCAAATTGCCTTTTTCTGTATTTAGGAATTCAAAGAGAGTAACCTTCCCCGCCTAAAGGGGAGAGAATCTCAAGCCCCTTCGATCAACTTCATTTTTTAAAACACCCTACACTTCGTCAGGTCTTTTCAGAGCCACATCATATACCAGACATCCTCTTCTACTGTATGGCTGGTTTGTTTTACTAAATAAACGCTTCTCATATTATAATCTGGACCGGCCTCCAACCCCCTAAATATTTCCTCCCGGTACAAAAGGCAGGGCTTCCACATTTCCTTCGGTAAGAAAGATGTTCGACGCGTGAGAACCAATCTGTCGGATATCTTGAAACGAATAACTTGTTGGCTACACCATTTCAGCAGATCAGCACTTCATCGACATCCCAAATGGAAGCGAGCTCGTCCGTCCCTTCCAGGCCACGCTATTTGGCCTTTCAATTGTCAGAGATCGCATCACTGAGGCCATGTTCTCCACATAGATCTTTGACAGAGATCATCGCTTGATTCAAGGACATTTCGCAAAATCGAGTCCGTTTCATGAGACCCTCCTGGCTGCATTGCACAAGAAAACTCAATTTTTGATTTTTTCACGTTTGGGGGAAAGCTTGCAGTTCGTCAGCAAATCTGTGTCTACTCCCCGTTCTAGCTCTACTTTCGTACTCTTCTGCATCCTAGCGTCTATCCTGTGTGATTAAAGGTGAATGTTTCATCACAAGCATTTCAACCCGAGACGCCGCGTGTTTTTAATTCACTCCAGACACTACTTTTGGATATACATCTATAATTGTTTTGGTAACCTTAAATGAAAAAAGTATCAAGCTAGCGGGATCAACGACTTCCTTTTGAAACATGAACGGCACCTGGCCGGCAAGCTGGCGAAGAGAGGGCGATATTGGCCTAGGAGAGGAAGAAAACAAAAATAGGAAAATATGGCCTTATTATTAATAGTTCCATAAGAGTTCTTTCTAATAACTCCAGACCACATAGCCAATTACAAGATCAGAAAAATAGGCCAAGTGGGTATTGGCACGAGGAATTCTCTATAATTTGGCAGTATCACTAGAACGTCACAAGTTGTAAACCTTTTAGAGAATCTCTAAATTACGTCTCCTCTATCTAAAGGTCTACTTTTGGCTAGAAGAGGTTACCATTTCCGTTAAAAGACTTTTCAAGGAAGAAACTCTCTGCTCCCAACTATTCTCTCGAGCTACAGCTCGACGTCTTGCAACACTTCCCCTGCCTTTCCCAATGATGGCCTGTTCTATAGCCTTCTCCCATTCTCCAGGAGTACTACAAATATCGATCACTTCAGAAAAGTCATCCAAAGATTGCATTCGACAAGAGACTATGGGGCGACCCACGGCCAAATATTCGTATAGTTTTAGCGGATTACCTGCCACCGCATAGTGGGAATCATCGGTCCGATAATTGATAATATTAACGTCCATACCCAAAACATATCGGGGTGAAGTCTCCCGAGGTTTTTCTCCAAGGAAATGTACATTATCTAACTGGGTACAAAAAATAAAATCGGAACTGTCCTTGATATCCTTTTGCCTCCCCACAAAAATAAAATTCCATGCAGGACGTTTTTTAGCAAGCTTTGCGATAATTGCAAAGTCTACTTTGGAATTTAATGTACCAACATAACCAATTCGGGGACGTGGAATCATTTCTAGATCTTCAGGATCAGAACCAGGATTTTCAATGAGGTTTTCAAAAAAATTAGCATCTACCCCATTTGGTAAAACATGCACTTTGCCACTCCGATAGGTACGAAGCTCAGATGCCGTGTTTTCAGATGTAGCGATTACAAGATCAGCCATTTCTGTTAATTTTCTTTGCTGCTCTGCAGAAGCTTTCGACCATCCTGGGAATAGACTAAACCTGTCATATGCATGATAGACAACGTAGTCTGGTTTTAACGCTTGAATGTATTCACTATAATAGGGTTGAAAAATATACGCTATCAAGGGAGTAGAACCCGGCAATGCTTTTTTCCAACGGTTTATCGATTGCTTGGTGACAAAATCATCCCAAAGTCTTAATTTTGGCCATCGCAACAACCACCTACTTGGTAGGTCTACCTTTACTCCGAAACTAA
Source organism: Nitrospirales bacterium (assembly GCA_029261235.1). Lineage (GTDB taxonomy): Bacteria > Nitrospirota > Nitrospiria > Nitrospirales > UBA8639 > Nitrospira_E. The sequence continues at coordinate 2,410 of JAJDBS010000098.1, read as the reverse complement.
GTTCCAGGCTTGATCGTCTTGGTGCGGCCTTGCATTCTGGATCATTTCGTTTCCATATATTCCAAGGGCCCCTTGTATAAAGAATTTGATAGTCGTCACTTAGTCGGCTCAAGAGGTGCTGCCGATTCATCCAAGGTCCATTCCAATAGTTATTCGCTAATGCAATTATTCTCATGTTGACACAGTCTTGAAATCTATATTCTAGGTACAGTGGGGGTTCGCCTTCAACTGCAGATTCTCGTGCTCAACCTCTTTGATTTCCGCCTCATATCGCCGGTAGCAATGAAGACAGAAACCTAGCTACAGTTATATGGGTTTTGCATCGAAGCGCCCAAGTGTTCTTCGACTTCGACCACCGAATATCCCAGCTCCCTGAGCTGTTAGCCAACCGATTCTTTAGAGTCATACGCAACTCGCTCCTTAGTCATGACGTGCCATTTGATACTTTCATTTAAAGTACACGAGTACCTCCCGATTCGGAGTCAGACCATTTTTGAAAGGGGAAGGGAGCTACACCACGCCATCGCTCTATCTTCACAAGAATTTCTTCCTGTTGTATTCCTCAATCGTTAGCAATTCTCTAGAAAATTTATGATTATGTAAAGGGAATTCCTCAAAAAACTGGAGTGCGCTCCGTATTTTGGCCTAACTGTACGGAGTGTATTCCTCAACCTTGTACTTGTAAGCTTCCCCGTCAAACGGACAGAGGAGGTCCTACTTCATTGGACAGGTTTGCGGTGAAGTTACGCTACAATTTCTTTGGTTGATGTTATGTCACTTGTTTCGCCTCTTTAGGCGCAGGACTGTGCACATGAGAGAGAGTATAAATCTTATACGGTGTTATTTCCATCGAACGTCAAATGAGGCCGTGAGAGGTGATCTCAGAAATTCGGACCATCTCTGAGCTGCCCAAAGTCCTCGCAGGCATTAAATTTACTGATGACATTGAACAAACAACCACAGACTCAGTCGCCAGGTGAGCAACACGTCAGACACTACATTTGACAATCGCTCTTAAAAAACAACTAGCTCTGAGAAAGTAAGAAGTGAGAACTATTGATTAAAAAATCTTAGCTTCAGAGGCATATCCCTTAGTTTTCTCATTAGGAACAAATAAATTTTTTGGGTGTAATATTATATGAGCCAACCATTTTATGTTTGACATTTCGAATTCAAACTCAAGTTGGTTCCGATCTTCTCCGTTCAATATTCGCCTAAGGGCGAGTAAAGGGGTTTTGGGGAAATTAGGTCCCTGCATTGTCGTTGTAGCGGATTGGATCCCTGCCCTCTGTAACGGTTCCCAGGCTTGGCGATTCCATCTTCCGGTTGGATAGCAGAAATGTACTACTTTTTTGCCCAGTTCTTTTTCCAATTCTTTTCTACATGTTTCGGCTTCAAATTGAACCGTATCGGCGTACTCTACGACATTACGGTGGTTATGAGTGTGAGCCTGCATTAGGAAGCCATCCTCGGACAACTTTGTGACTTCAGCTCGATCCATCGAATGCCAAATTCGATTTCTAATTAGCGATTCAATATCTACCTCTAGGTGGGCGGCTATTGTTTTTACAAACTCAAACTTTGAATCATAATCTGAGAACGTTTCATTTAATATTTTCATTAAAACGTTGGTTAGCTTTTTCCGATCTTCTGGAAACGAAAACTGCTTACCATCGTCAGTTTGTGCAAGTGCCAATTGCACTTCTCGTTTAGGGGATCTTAAGACGATATCTCTAAGCAGCAAGGAAAGTGAGGGGCGCTGTGTATTCATTTGATTGGTAACAATATAGTTTGTTGCGGTAAACCCAAACTCATTTAATATAGGAACAGCCACTTTCGAAAAGTTATGAAAACCGTCATCAAAAGTAATGACTACTTGATTAGCGTGAAATCTTCCTGATTGATGTTGTCTAACGGCTTCGTCTAAATCGATTACTTTATATTGCTTTGCCAAAAAACATAGTCTTTTCCTAAAAGACTCAGGTGAAATGAAAAGACTACAAAAACGTTCGTGTTCGTCGTGAATACTAACGCCGTGCCACGCAACAATCATCAATCCCCTGCGAGTAAGGAATCGCCCTATCCTAAATAACCCAATTGATCGTGCCAATAATAGTATGCTGAATTTAAAGAATTGTTTAACTTCCATAGCAGTAATATCTTGCAGATTAGTTAAGTATTTTGGAGGATAAAAAGCTTTCGTGCATCCAGAGTAGATGAATATTGACTAAGGTCAATACAAGTAAAGCCTACCAGCCTATGTAGAACATTGATCTTCCCCCACGATACCGGGCACAGAGTTAAGCTGCCTCTTCAAATACTATCGGGATTTGATGTCCGATAGCGGAATGCCTTCTCTGCCGATTGTAATACGTTTCTATGTACTCAAAGATACTGACTTTCGCTATGC
>JAJDBS010000097.1 GCA_029261235.1 Nitrospirales bacterium | reverse complement strand
TCCATTCGCGAGAATCTCCTTGGCTAAATCAAGGTAGGCTTTAGCGCCACTGGATGCTGCGTTATACGACAAAACAGGTTTCCCGTGGCTCGGGGCTTCCGCCAACGCCACATTTCGAGGAATGACGGTTTGAAACACCTTTTCCTTGAAAAATCCTCGAATTTCACTTTCAACCTGTCTCGAAAGATTAATGCGAGAATCATACATCGTCAACACAATACCTTGCAGGTTCAAGTCGGCATTAAAGGAATCCCGAATACGCTCAACATTGCCCATCAATCGCCCCAACCCCTCCATCGCATAATATTCACATTGAACCGGAACAATAAGCGCAGAAGCCGCTACCAGAGCATTAATTGTGAGCAAACCAAAAGCTGGAGGACAGTCAATAATCACAAAATCGTGTCCCTGAATTCCTCCAACAACCGTCTTCAAAATAGTTTCCCGATCAGCCATATTTGAGATCTCAATTTCAGCCCCAACTAAGTCTCCTTTGGAAGGGATGATATTAAAACCGTGCATACACGTAGGTAATATTGCTGACTCAATGAGCTGCCTTTCCATAATACATTCATAAATCGTCGCGTCCTCCGGTTCAACTGAAACTCCGCTCGTGGCATTAGCCTGCGGGTCAAGATCAATGAGAAGCACTGACTGACCAATTGTAGCCAATGCCGCACTAATATTGATGGCCGACGTAGTTTTACCCACCCCGCCTTTTTGATTCGCAATAGCGATTGTTTGTGTCATTGAGAGTCTATTTATTAAAAATAAATATTTTGTTTTTAATTTACAAGTATATGATTATAAATAGATTTCAATGAATAAACCTTAGTATACGGCTAATTATGCAGCATTTTCCTTAACAAAATTAACAAAAAAATATGCCCATCACTTTTGGTAATTTATTATTAAGGATGAATGATGTTCCACGTGGAACAATAATATTTTGCATTAATTATGGAACGTGTTTTAGCACAGAAAGAACCCGTGTTCCAAACCCATAGGGCAACTCATAAGGCATTTCTTTTTCGATGATCATACCTTTCATGTCCTGTGTATGCTCAATATTTGTTGATCGAAACACCACCAGCCTCCCATCTTCTTTCAAAACATATTTTATGTAAGGCAAGATCACCTCAAGGCTTACTGCTTTACAGATGGCCATATCCCACTTGTCCTCTTCGTCCTTGAAAGACTTACAGGCTTCCAAGCGTTTTTGAAGGACCGAGATGCCCGTGAGCTCAAGTTTGCCAATAGCTGTATGAAGAAAAGCGGTCTTGTTTCCCCGTGGCTCCATTAAGGTGACTTGCAAAGAAGGAAAAGCAATTTTGAGAGGAATCCCCGGAAACCCACCCCCAGTTCCAATATCAATAAGCGAAAGGGATGAATTGTTGGGAAATGCCAAAAATCCAGCTAACGAGTCGGCAAACAGTAAAACGGCCTGCTCTTGTTCAGTTTGTAACCCAGTCAGGTTAACAGACCGATTCCAAGTACTCAGTTCCTTGTAATAAAGCTGAAACTTCTCAAGAATGGCTTCTTGAAAGGAAAAACCAAGTTTTTTAGTGCTTTCAGCAAAAAACTCTAGAAATTTATCTGTATTTTCTTCTTGTTCCACGTGGAACATTCCCCTCTGTGAAAATAAAAATCAAAAAGTAATGGGAATTCTGTTTTTTGGTTAAACCAATTATTAGTCACACGTGATCATTAGTAAATTATACAATTCTATCTTTAAATAGAAAGATATAGCTTTCATGCGTGCGATAGAACTTGCATACGACAAATAAATGGAAATTAAGATCAAAACTTACTCAGGCTTCCGTAAAAAGTGCTTGATCATGCAACCTTGTTACTTCCAAATAATATACATACTGCTCTCTTGAATTTCTCAATTTTCAATTTATAAAATGCGCCCTACCAGCTTGGCTTTAAATTCTAATCACCGCCATGATTAAAACAGAGGAATATAGAAATTCATCCTCCCACTATTTACTTACAGTGAGCCGTTCTTATTTCGTAATTCTGCCTTTGACTCTTGAAAGCATCAATATAACCACAGATATGTACTCGGTAGCGTGAAATTCCTATTTTATCCATCTATTGTAAGGATTCGTTGGATAGAGAAAGTCCGAGAAAGGAAAATTTTAAAACACTTCGTATTCCATACCATAGTTGCAGTTTCTTCCATCTCGATGTCTTGTCAAAGAGAATATCCACACCAAAGCATATTATTTCACGCATCTTAAAATTCATAGACTATTGTTCTGATGTTCATTTCACCGTGTTAATGCGAGAGTTTTACCATTTTGAGACTCAGTCGAAAGCCTAGTTACGCCCGCCAATTCCTTATTCCTGAGCAACACTCACCATAGAAATATCTTCTTCCTCAAGCCATGTGATGCAAAAGCAGCCTCATCGCGCTTTTCACACGGGCTTTGGTACGATTTGTTGTGAATAACTAGTTATGTTGTTCTACAGTCTTCGATTAGAGCTTATTGACTTAGGTATATGTACCTACTTCAGCGTATTATTTGCTAATGATACTCCGGCATGAAATATCCAATCATACTGCTGATGCTCTTGGCCACGCTGTTGATCGGAAGCGGAGATACCCGTGCAGATCAAGAGCTTCATGCGATTGAGTCGGCCAAGTTGGTTGCGCTGTTGTTCAACACAAGCCGAGTTGTTGTCGGAGAGTTTCAGGAAGTGATCGATGATAAATCGAAAGGAAATAAGGGCTTTGCCCCGGATATCTTTGCTCAACATGTCATAGAGAAATTCGAAAAAGAAAAGAAATGATATTGATGGACCTTGGCAGAAGAATCGATTCCGCCCCAGGCGAAAAAACTGCTGCCTGTGCCGTTAGAAGCTCAAACGTCCATTATACAAGAACGCCAAACGCTCACAAACCTGAAAGGTGCTGGATTCAAGGGATTTATTCCAGCCACATTCGGAACAACCGCCTCTTTGCCATTTCGTAGCATGTCTGATCTATATCTCAGACAAACAGCCTCTGTTGTCCGGAATTCACGAAATACACCTGATCAATATGAACGGTCTATCTTAAAGAAATTTACTTCTCCCTCCTATCCACATGGCAAACCGCTTGCAGAAACGATTGATGGGGGAAAGAAAGTCAGGCTCATGCTGCCATTCTGTTACCAGGAGCATTGTTTGAGCTGTCATGGCGCACTCAAAGGAGCACGCAACAAAACAGGTCACCCCAAAGAGGGGGGAAAGCTGGGTGAAATAGACGGAGCGATTAGCGTGAGACTTTATGTGCAATGACAATTGAACGTCAGTAAGAAAAGCCTACGATTTTTTCGTCTTTCAGGAACAGGTAACAGATTCTCTGTGGAAATTTTGAATTCTACTAGGCACCCGCTGCATAACTATCCGCTTTAACTGGCTTTTTTGTGGCGTTCGAGCGCGACGAGGAGGAGGGAGATCGCGGCGGGGGTGACTCCTGAAATTCGTGAGGCTTGCCCTATAGAGGAGGGACGTACTTTTTGGAGTTTTTCAGCCACTTCGTTTGAGAAGCCTTTGATGCCCTGAAAATCGAAATTCTCAGGTACCCGCCGGTGTTCTAATTTTTTAAACTGCTCAATGACCTGCCCTTGCCGCTTGATATAGCCTTCATATTTCACGGCGATCTCCACGGCTTCTGTGACTTCAACATCCGTTTCCTCTTCACCATCTAAAAAGGGATGCAGGTCCGTGTAGGTAAGTTCCGGCCTGCGAAGCAGTTGCAGAAGTGATGTGCTGATCGGCGGCCCCCCAAAGCTAATTTTGGTCTGTTGTGCAAGTTCAGAAATTTTCGTATGTGTGTTGCCAAGTCGGTGGAGTTCTTTGTCTATCGTTTCCCATTTTTGTTGGAACGCCACGAATTCTTGTTGGGAAATCAACCCTAAGCGATACCCAATTTCTTTGAGCCGATAATCAGCATTGTCCTCTCGAAGAATCAACCGATACTCCGCTCTCGACGTGAACATGCGGTAGGGCTCACGTGCATCTTTGGTAATGAGGTCATCGATTAAGACTCCCATGTAGGCTTGCGAGCGATCTAAAATGAGCGGCGCTTCTTCTTTGGCTCGAAGAGCGGCGTTGATACCGGCCATCATCCCTTGCGCAGCGGCTTCCTCATACCCCGATGTGCCATTAATCTGTCCGGCGTGAAACAACCCCTGGACGATTTTGGTTTCTAAGGTTTCATGAAGCTGCCGGGGAGGGAAGTAATCATATTCCACCGCATAGCCTGGTCTGAGAAAGACGGCCTGCTCCAACCCGGGAATGGTTTTGACAAACGCCTGCTGCACATCAATCGGCAAACTCGTGGAAATACCATTGGGATAATACGACCGTCCACCCAGCACTTCCGGTTCCATAAAAATTTGATGGCTGTTTTTGTCGGCAAATCGCACGACTTTATCTTCAATGGACGGACAGTATCGCGGTCCGGTGGATTCAATCATCCCACAATACATGGGCGAGCGATCCAGATTGTTCTTAATAATGTCGTGAGCCTGTTCCGTGGTAAAGGTAATATGACAGTCAATTTGGGGATTGGAAATTCCTTGGGTTTTAAAAGAAAAAGGGCGAGGAACAGGATCACCCGGTTGTGGCGCCATGCCATCAAAATTTATGGAGTCTCGATCCAAACGAGGCGGCGTCCCTGTTTTTAACCGCCCGACCTCAAATCCAAAATCCAACATGCAATCTGACAGCTGTTCTGCTGAAAGTTCACCGGCACGGCCTCCGGGAAGATGGGTCAGGCCGATATGCATAAGTCCTTTAAGAAATGTTCCTGAGGTCAGCACCACAGCTCTCGTTTCCATGGTGTCGCCGGTACTCGTTTTCACACCCGTGACTGTCCCGTTGTGCGTCAGAATCCTATCTACCGTGCCTGCTACGATGGTCAAGTTTTCTTGATTCGCCAAGGTCTCCTGCATACTCGTGGCATACAAATCTTTGTCGCATTGTACTCGTGTGGCTCGAACGGCTGGGCCCTTGCGTGTATTGAGTATTCGGAATTGAATCCCGGCCTTATCGGTGTTCACACCCATCTCTCCACCAAGGGCATCAAGTTCCTTCACCAAATGACCCTTACCAATTCCTCCCACTGCAGGATTGCAGGGCATTGTTGCAATCTTTTCGGGATCAATGGTTAACAAGAGCACCTGGCAGCCCATCCGAGCTGCCGCCAAGGCTGCTTCGCAGCCCGCATGCCCTCCACCGACTACGACAATGTCACATTCTTTCATCAGGTCGCCCATTTCTCATGTTTCAGTAAAAATTAGTTTGAAGCAGAACCTTATAATGTAACCGAGAGATTAGCACGGAATCGACTGCTTCGTAACGTTTCCTAGGCTTGTCCACACGTGCTCCACCCTCAATCCGGTTCCGTTCCCGAACCGACACTCCTTCGTTGCCCTTTCCCCACCCACAAGCCACCAGAAGTACACGACGGGGCATGATCCATTTCATAAAAGCCGCTCAGGCCCGTCTCGTAGAGGGAAGACCCTCATGTCAGACAGCGAAGTCTGGGGTTTGATCCCTCAACAGGTTCTTTGTTAGGTTAGCGTCTCCTCAAAAAATCCTTGTAAAATTCCCATTTCTCCATAATTAGAAAGATAACTGCTTGAATATCACCGCCATCCGCGAAGTCCTCCAGCAGGGCGCGACGCCCGTCCCCCTGGAAGGCGACCACTACACCAACAGCCATGCCATCTATGAAGCGGCCAGCAATCAGCGCGGCCGAATTCTCGACTGGACCCGCGAGGCGCTGATTCCTCAACTGCGTACTGAACAGGCTTCAATTTTGAGCGTCGGTTGCGGTGCAGGTGACCTGGACAAGGGAATCCTGGCGGCCAGCACCAAGCAGTCACAGGTTGTGGCCTATGTCGGCCTGGAATCTGATTCGTGCCAGTGCGAACGCTTCCTGTTCCAGATGGGCAACAAAGAAAATGGCCAGGTGCAGGTTGAAGTTCGGAATGTGGGTTTTGAAGACCTGCATGATCCGCGTCGCTACGACCTGGTCATCATGGTGCACTCCCTTTACTACATGGCTAATCCGGCGTGGGCTGTAGAAAAAGCCCTCGGCCTAGTTAAAGACGGGGGTCGCCTGGTGATCCTGCTTGCGGCCAATGACACCCTCAACGAGCTGTCGTCGTCTTTCTGGGAAGTTGAAGCTGACCGCGAGGCCTGGTTCAGCGAAGATCTGGATGCGTATATCAACCAGCTCGGCCTGAGCTACAAACGCGAGCAAATTGAGGCCAGACTGAACGTGACGCAATGTTTCAATCCAGCCTCAGCTGCCGGCGCACAGATTGCGGATTTTATTGCCCAGGTCGCCACCAAAAAACTCACACCTAGACTCCAGGGCATGATTGGTGAATATCTCGATGCCACTTCAGAGCATGACGGCCAGCAACGTTGGCTGCCGCACAATGTTGATGCTTTCATCATCGAGCAGCAAATCATCAGTGATGATCGACTAGTCGCCAACGCCGGTCGCTAACTCCCTGAGACTCGCTGTCCCAGATCAGCCTTGGCAGGGCATTCTTCAACGTGATGTCCTTTGCCACCGGCCACCGACGCTTTCTAAGCTTGCGGATTCATATAATACGTGCAATTTCACGAGGCCCCTCCCTGGCTCGGCGTGTGTGATGAGTTGGACAGTCTGGGGCCACCCCGCGTCTTTCATGAGCTTGTGCTGTCAGGCAATGAGGAAGCCATGGAGGCGTTTATGCGGCAAGCCGGCACGTGCTGGTCTTAGGCACCGACCGGTTTGAGGCCTGGGTGCAGAAGAAAGTCCGGCGGCTCTCGCCCGAACATCCGCGGTATGTGCGCGTGCAGGTGCGACCGTCGGTCCAGCCTGTGCTGCAGCGCGTCCGGACGGTCTTTCAGGTCAAGATCGCGACGCTACAGACCAGTCGACGGAGGGAAGCCAACGACGCGCGCAAGGTAGCGATGTATCTGGTGAAACGGCTCTGTGACCTGACATTGCCTGAGACGGCCAGGGAGTTTGGCGTGACGAGTTCTGGAGCAGTCAGGTGGGCCTGCGCGCAGGTGCGGGCGAAACAGGAAGCCGAGCCACCATTCAAGAAGCGAGTGGAGAAAGTCGAGGCGGTATATAGCCAACCGAAGATTTGACCTCAACCTGACCCCTACCGATTCTAATCGTATAGCTATTTAGTTGTGACCTAACATATATACTGGCGAATTGTCGTGCTTTTTAGATGTGTCTATAAATTCAGGGATAAACAACTCGTCTCAGTCATCGCATGAGTCTATGTTTCCTCTCGATGCTCATCGTTGCTTTTTAATTGCAGTAGAGCTAGGATTTTCGGGGCGTACTTCGCACAAAACTTTTCGTTCTCATCATCAAAAAATGTGTTCGTTACAAACCTCATAGGCAAAAACATATGCTGGAAAGAGTGTTTGAGTCCTGCGCAGATAGCCGGAGTCAGAGTCGGGTACATGGTTTATCTCAAACAAGACGTCATAGTTCTCAAGAACTCGTAAGATGAGAAATCATCTTTGGTGTATCCGAATCATTGCCAGCCTACACCTCGTGTTTGGGACTTCGATTGGTATTGCTGAAACCCATTTTGCCATAATCGATGAAGACTTAAGAGCTGGAATTGTCGAACTTAAGTCACTCACCAATACCCAGAAGCATTATCATGCATCAGGGGTCATCGTACGACTCGATCCTGATGGTGCAGATATACTCACCGTCCCTCATGTGATCAAAGGCGGTATTACCACTAAACCCACTGTGGAGTTTTATACGAGAGAGGGAAAACGATTTCCTGCGAGTATTTTGGGCATTGAAGGAAACTATCACTATGGCCTGGCCGCAGTCTCGGTGAGTAGCCCATTACCCTCTGGATTACGAGCGCTTCCACTAGCTCAGTCACTACAAATAAAAAGTGGAGACCGTATCCAGGTCGTTACGTTTTCTTCCATTTCGGTGAGGTGGGACGTGACCACGGCGGTTATCGGAAAGCGAACAGAGGACGGATGGACCTTACCTGGGACGGTCGATAATGACCAGTTACGAGGGCCATTCCTATTTAAGGGGGAGATTGCAGGGCTCGTCACAAAAATAAAAGGACAAGTGGCTTATGCTGTACCAGCTGCCAAAGCTTTATTGGCCTTGCAAAAATGGCACGTAAAACCTGGACAACAGAATGCCTTCCACTCAGATAGACCAGACGACACCGAAATGGTGTATGTGCCAGAAGGGCCCTTTGACCTAGAAGAAAACCATTTCTCCCATTACGATAAAGCCAAACCTAAACTCGATGCCTATAAAATTGATAAGGATGAGGTGACCGTTTCCCGTTATAAACGTTTTTTCGAGGCGACTGATACCGATGAACCAGACGATTGGACAGAAGGATATTTAGTAAATCCGACACAACCTATCGTTGGCGTAACTTGGTATGATGCTCGTGCCTATTGTTCGTACTATAGCAAACGCCTTCCAACGGAAAAGGAGTGGGTGAAAGCTGCCCGAGGATCACCAGAGTATCAAGATCTGCAAGATTCTACCCTGAATCGCTCTACAGGCGTGAGGAATAAAATCTATAGAGAACGAAAGCTTCAAGCCATGCGTCATATATCTGATAGTGCCGCACAAGATTCTTCTGCGACGTATGAAATACATACACAAACCGTAGAATGGGTTGCTGATTCTTATGAGACGGACACTCTCGAGGATCATCCGAATCCTAAGGAAAGAATAGTAAAAAATGGACATGACAGATATGAGAACGCTACTACCCACGAGTGGTTGAATCGAGATATCAAGCTTGTTGATGGAAGAATGTTAGGCATTACGGCTGGAGGGACTTCGCCACTTCAAGTGGCACGAAGCCAAGACAGTTCACAGATGGCGTTTCGCTGTGCTCAAGATGCCGAATAGTTTTAGAAATGATATTCGGAAACCAACTTACAGTTGAAAGAGCGACATAATCATGCTTGAAATCGATGGCTGGGATGAGATGTCCCAGGAAAAAAAAGACCTGCCGCTGGACCTCGAACCGTTAACACTTGATATCGTAGAGATTGTCGAACCGACGCCGTTTGCCGATTCCACCAGTGCCATTATTCGATTACTCGAGGGGATTGGCGCGGATCCCTGATTAGCGGCGTGAGCATGATTCCCTATGTCGGTGACATCGCCAAACTTGGAAAGATTTCGCGTTGTACCACCAGTTTGCAGAAGACAATCAGGCTGGCCCGCAAAAGAGATGGTCAGTTTCGTGTGGTAGTAAAGGCACTGACAGGCCGCATTCTTGCCGCCATTCGAAAGATACCAGTCGACAAACTTCCACAGCCCATCCGAAATTCACTCGACAAACTGGAAAAAATTATTGCGCATTTCCATATAGGAAACGGCTTGCGGTTGTCACGGATGGAAAAATTGACCAACGAAACGTTACGCCATATATTTCGCTCAACAAAAAATATTGGAATGCTGCCACGCAAGAATATCAAAACGATCGTCGAGTTCTTTACCCAACATAAAGTGGGCGATGGCCAACCCACAAAATGGGCCGAATTGATCAAGGGGATTGATCTCCACGCCGTCGATGCGGTGGAAGTGATTCCAATGAGATCGGACGAAGTGTTCAGGCAGTATATCGAGGTGGCACGGCCGGCCAACAGACGCGTCGGCCGGTGGATGAGGAGGACGCGAGGAGCTGTTTCCCACCGTAGCCTCGGGCTATACGAGGCCGGCCGAGAACCACACCTGTACCGACTGAAGAGTAATGTGAAAATGCTCAAGTCGAAAGCCGCCTGCGCTGCAGATCACTGGACGGTTGGTGGAAACAAGCCGCACAAGGCAGTGACACGAGATTAAGCCGGTCAACGAATCGTCAAGCAGACCAACCAGGTTGCTGGTGGGGGTGAACAGTATTTTCTTCCGCGGGCGTGGGACTATATTGAAAAGGTCGAAAAATAACGATGAGATGGAGCACACTCAACCGCCATCCGTTTAATAGTTTTCAACGAGAATCCCACCTGGAATCAGATAAACAGAAGTTTTACTTTACGGTACAAGCGTTTGATTTATTTTAGAGGTTAGGAAGTGTCTTTAATCATATAGATTCGTATGGAGTAATTCATGGGTATGGCTGGATGAGAAATCATTATCCTCTCCTCATGGAAACTCTACGCGGATGCTAGAGTTCACCGTTGGTATCTTCTGAATGCCCGCTATCCACTGCGGGCATGTCTCTTTCAAATCCTTCATGCTCTTACTTCCCTATACAGAATTCTCTAAAAATCTGATCTAAAATATCTTCGTTCGTCACGATTCCGACTATTTCACCAAGTGCCTGCAAGGCGACGCGTAGTTCCAACGCTACACATTCCGCAGATTGCGTCTCATCAATCGCCGCAAGGGCATTATGCAAGCCCTCGGCAGCTTGCTGGAGCAGAACTTTATGCCTCAACCGAGAGACTAATACAGAATCGCCAGCTTCATGCCGTTTTCCTACTGCCAGAGTTTTAAGACTTCTCTTGAGCTCCTCTATGCCTTCCCCCGATACCGTAGAAGCCTGAACATATTCCGTCTCAAACTCACTCTGCGCTTCACACTGCTTAACGTGGAATTGCACGTTCTCAAGCATAACCTTGGGCGGAAGATCCTGTTTATTTAAAACCATCAGACGTGGCTTTTGGTTGTACTGCTTGATAAAGCCTAGGTCCTGTTCCGTAAGTTCTTGGCTTTGATCAAAAGCCATAATAAGAACGTCTGCTTGTTGTATCGCCGCTTCGGCTCGGCTCATCCCTTCTTGCTCTAATTCGTCCGTCGACTCTCGTAAGCCTGCCGTATCAAATAGGCGGATCATCACTCCATCCACCATGACCGATTCTTCAAGCACATCCCGTGTCGTCCCAGGAATGTTGGACACAATAGCCCGATCAGTGTCGAGAATGGCATTCAAAAGGCTGGACTTCCCTACATTGGGTCGCCCGAGAATGACGGTTCGAATGCCTTCGCGAATGATCCGACCTTCTTGAGCCGACTCCACTAATATTTCAATCGCCCTGACCATATTTATAAGTTTCTCTTTTAATTCGTGCTGTTCAATGAATTGAATATCTTCTTCTCCAAAATCCATTTCGGCTTCTACATGAGCCAGTAGCTTCACCAATACATCCCGATGTCCCTTGATGACTTCAGAGAATCCACCTTGGAGATGCTCTTGGGCTAATTTCAAACTGTGGAGGGATTTAGCTTGAATCGTATCCAAAACCGCTTCAGCTTGCGTCAGATCGAGGCGTCCATTTAAAAACGCCCGTTTGGTAAATTCACCCGGCTCGGCCATGCGAGCGCCAGCTTGGGTCAGAGCTTCGCAAATCGCCTGGACTATGAGCGGGCCGCCATGGCCATGCACTTCGACAACATCTTCGCCAGTGTAGGAGCGTGGCCCTCGCATGATCACCACCAGGACTTCATCTAGTACTACGGAAGAATCCTGTGTGATTTTTTCTTGGGCTTGGAATTGATCCCAAAGAAATTTTCCTAAATACAATTGGTAAGGTTTAATTTCCGAGAGGGATTTCGCACAACGAAGCCGAACAATGTTCGAAGCGATAGGGAAGGCTTGCGGGCCGCTGACTCGCACAATGCCCACCCCCCCTTCACCAGCAGGAGTGGCGACGGCGCAGATTGTGTCGTCTAAAGCACTCATTTGAGAGGACACCTAGGGTTAGGACTTTTTGGATTTGCCTGTTTGCTGAGAAGAGGATTTCTTTTTCCCTGGTTTGTCAGGTTTATCAGGATCAGAAGAATCGGTCTTGGCGACTTCGGTTGAACCTGGTTTTGGTGGCGGGAGCACATAGCGGTCTGTGACAAATTGTTGGGTGATGGTCAATACATTATTCGTCACCCAATATAATACAAGTCCAGCGGGGAAGGTCACAAACAAAAAGGTCAGTCCAACCGGTAAAATTAACATCATTTTGGCCATATTCGGATCCGCCGTGGTTGGCATGATTTTTTGTTGCACGAACATGGAAGCACCCATGAGCACGGGCAGCACGTAAAATGGATCTTGAATGGACAGATCATGAATCCACAGCATAAACGGAGCCTGCCTCAGCTCAATGGTCATATACAAAATATTAAATAAGGCAATGAACACCGGCATCTGCAGAAACATCGGCAGACATCCGCCAACCGGATTGACCTTATGCTCCTTATAGAGCTTCATCAATTCCGTGTTAAGTTTTTGCTTGTCCTCTTTGTATTTTTCTTGGAGCTTTGCAACCGGACCTTGGATCGTCTTCATGCCTTGCATGGATTTGTAGCTTTTATATTGCAACGGCACGAACAATAGCTTGATGCAAAGGGTCACGATAATAATGGCCCACCCAAAGTTGTTCGTATAGTCATTGATATAGAGGAGAACGGAAAATAGTGGTTTGGCGACAAACTTGACCGGCTCAAAGCTGTCATAAATAAACCAACCGAAATCAATCGTATCTTCCAACCCGTTTTCAAAAGACTTCAGAACATCAAAGCGTTTGGGCCCAGCATATAAGCGGGCTTTATGGACTTGGCCCTCTGAACCTACAGGTAAATTCAAGGCAGCCGATACGACCATTTCATTTTCAAGTTTCGCGACAAGGCCGGTTGCCTCTTCTGGCATGAAGACACTAATAAAGTATTTATCTTGGAGAGCCAGCCATGTCACGGGGCCTTCACGACGAATGGTGGAATCATCAGCATCAGGCGATTCCTTGACTAATTCTTCGCCCATCATCCAGGCCGAGCCTAAGAGCCCAATAAAACCTTGGCCCCATTCCACCAGCCCAAAATTTGTCCCTAAGACTAAATCGAGTTTTTCGGAAATTCCTCGTGTGCGAATTTCTATATCCACCACATAGGAGTCGTAATGAAACACAAGGACCTTTTCTACCCAGACGTCGGAGTCCCCTGACTCGTAGGTGAACTTTACTCGTCCGGTAGGATGCCTCTCATCCAATTCCTCAAAGTCTTTTTCGACAAGATACACATTCTTCTGAATTTCAGTCGTCAGGGCTTCATGGCCCTCAGCCCTCAAGGTCAACGGCCCGGGATACTGTCCATTAGGATAGATCAATTGAACAGGAACGCTTTCTTCAGTCTGCGTGAGGAATTCTTTCAATTCCCAAGACGTAATCGCGCCTCCTTCGGTTGAAAGCCCAACTCGAACCAACGGCGTGTCCACCACAATGACTTCCGCATTGGGAACAACAGCCTGCCCATCTGACATTGCTGAATTTTCAACTGAGTCTGTAGGAGTTTCTAAAGAGGTGTCAGAAGATAAAGACGATGAACGATCTGTTCGGAATTCTTCAGATGATTCGGGTTGATGAATTTCCTCATCAATAATGGGTGAGTTTGAAAACGGAGAATACCCTAATTCTTTGAGTAGGAGGTCATACCCAAAAATAATGCCGAGAGAAAGTACGAGGAAAAGAATGACGCGCTTTTCCATCTTGTTAGTCCTGGAGTCTCATAAACACTCGTAGTAATTTACTGTTGAACTGGAGATCGTAAGCTTGAGGTCAGGGAACTGGGTCCAGGCCCCCAGAATGGAAGGGATGACACTTGAGGAGTCGACTCATACCTAACCACAGTCCTTTTAGTGGTCCATGTTTCTCAATTGCATGCGCCGTATAGTGAGAACAAGTTGGTTCAAAACGGCAACAGACTCCAAGGTATGGAGAAATCACATACTGATAGCCTTTAATCATTTTTTTCAAGATCCAGGTCATTCTGACCTCATGGATTGGATTATGCCAATCTTTCTCAGCATTTGAGACCAAACGTTCTCTACGTCGTGAAACTTGGCACGAAGAATTTTGACCTTGGGATAAGCGATACAGTGATGGCCGAAGGCCATATCAGAATGGGAAGCTCTAACCAGTTCTCGTGTGATCCGTTTTAAGCGATTCCTCGTGACCGCTTTGCCAACTCGACGTCCGACAACGACTCCAACACGAGGGCATTCTTCTGTGGATACTTGGCTATAGACGATCGTAAAAAACGGGGTTCTTATGACAGAACCCGTCGCTTTTACCCCATCATACTCATGTTTCTTTTTTAGAAAAAACGAGGCCCCTCCCTTGCTCAATTCTACTCGTCTGAAACCGTGAGCTTGGTTCTTCCCTTTTTCCGTCGGCGAGCAAGGACTTTTCGACCATTTTTGGTACTCATCCGCTTGCGAAATCCATGGTCGCGTTTTCTCTTTAAATTCGAAGGCTGTCGTGACGTAAATGACATGATACTGTTCTCCTTTAGACCATTTTCTTATGAACTCACCATTCTATGGGTGAAGCGTATGAGAGTCAAACGTATTTTCTGTTCTCCTACAGTCCCTCTCCCTGATATGACTCTTCTTTCCTATAGCATCTATGGATGACGGACCTGAGTTTATCAACAAGCCCTCGTTGACTGGATAGGGACGTAAAGATATAGTCGAAATTGATTTTCTTGCCATTTTCCCTTTAAAAAGAACAGGAATTCCCGTGTTGCGATCCGTTAAAGGGTTGAAGGATATTCTTCCTCAACAGGCTATGCAGTGGCAACATCTTGAGGCTGTGGCTCGGACCATGGCCACCCATTATGGCTTTTCGGAAATACGTATCCCCATTTTTGAATTCACAGAACTGTATGCCAGGAGCATTGGGGGGACCACTGATATTGTTGAAAAGGAAATGTATACGTTTCCCGACCGCGATGGGAGTTCATTGACCCTACGTCCAGAAGGGACTGCTGGAGTAGCCAGAGCGGTCCTCGAACATAAGCTCTTAGATTCACCTACTTCTCGAAAATTGTTTTATCTTGGGCCGATGTTTCGTCATGAACGCCCCCAAGCAGGTCGCTATCGGCAATTTCACCAATTTGGTGTTGAAGCTCTGGGGACAGACGACCCTCTCATTGATGTAGAAGTTATTACGTTGTTATGGGAGTTTTTCTTGGCCTTAGGTCTGAAGGATTTAACCCTCCATATCAATTCCATAGGAACACCTGTCGACCGAGAAAACTATATTCTGAAACTTAAGGAATTCCTTACACCTCTTTTACCGAACCTCTGTGGCAACTGCCAACGGCGATATTTGGCTAATCCTCTTAGGGTTTTAGACTGTAAAGTTCCTATATGTCAGGAAAGTACAGTAGGTGCTCCACATTTAATCGACGACCTCTCTGAAACCTCAACAATTCATTTTCACGCTGTTCTTAATGGACTGAGTGCTCTTGAAATTCCCTATACTATCAACCATCGACTTGTCAGAGGCCTTGATTATTATTCTCGAACGACATTCGAAATCACTTCGCCCCATTTAGGAGCCCAAAGTACCATTGGAGCCGGAGGCCGCTATGATGGTCTTTTCCAAGCACTTCAGGGTCCTGCAACACCTGCCATTGGGTTTGCAGTTGGGTTAGAGCGTGTCACGCTCCTTCTTTCAGAAGATAGAACAAGTAAACCAGCACCTCTCTTTTTTGTTGCAGGGTTCGGACCTCGTGGAAAACCGAGGGCCTTTCGACTCTTACACGAACTCCGACAAGCGAAGATTCGAGCGGATACTGATCATAAAGGAACCAGCCTTAAAGCCCTCCTTCGTTCCGCAGATAAACTTGGGGCAGAATATTCTATTATTCTTGGCGATGATGAATCCGATTCTCATACGGCTCTCTTAAGAAATATGCACACGAAGGCCCAGGAAATTGTGAAACTTGAAGAAATAACACAAAGAATTCACACAGGACTGTAAGGGAATTCTTTATTGGAAAATGCGCGGCTTTTTTCTTGACATTTTTTTTGTCTGGTGTTAGGGTTTTTTCTTATTTTTCAATAAGAAATGAGATTCTCGCCGCTTAAAAATTTCCATAACTTTCGATGTGAAATTTACTAAGAAAATATTAATACACTACGTATTTAACCTTATTTAATCATTTAGAATGCCTAAACAACTGGTCGTCCTCATTCGAGAGGACCCAACGACATCACATCGAGCTGCAGAGGCCATTCGAATTGCCTTAGGACTTTCAACTGGCCCAAACCCCATCTCTATTATTCTTCTGAATAACGCTAGACAGTTAGTTTCTGATGATGCCTATGATTTACCTGACGGGGAAATTCTTGAAAAACATTTACCGGTGATCAAGAATCTAGAAATACCCATTATTCTCCCGCTCGGTAGCCAAGAAATTTTTCCTATTGATCAAGAATTTGCTATTCAAGAATCGTCATCCTCACAAATAGCCTCTCTTCTTGAGCAGGCTGACCGTGTTCTAGCCTTTTAATATCCTAAATAGACTATGAAAAAGATTCTCTATATTTGCGCAAATTCAATTGACAATTGGGATATTTTCGCGCCAGATACGAATGAAGATGCCTCTCAAAATACTATTTCTCTTGTATTACTTCATAGAGAACAAAACTTGGATCACATCTCAGTGTCTCAGGTGTGGAATTTGAATGAAAATGAAAAGGATACTGAAGGTCTTAATCCGCAAAAAACTCTTTCCTATCAGAGTTTTTTAGAAGAGATATTTTCCCATGATTTGTCAGTGGTCATTTAATCCTTTTATCTTTACTTCTGTTCTTTACAATAATTAAAGAATTAGTAGTCGTAGTCGTAGTAGGTCCTGAGGATTCTGTGTATGAAATTTTTTCTGGAGTGATTGATTGTTGCCATCTAAGGTAATTCGGTTATTCATGATTGGTGAAAAAGAGTAAAAGTTGTGTGTAAATTTTTGTATAGACATTGGGAAAGCTGTGTATAAAGGACGCATATCTTTTACGTGATCCAAGTAATACTCTATTTGAAGTCTTATATTATTAACAATTGTGAATAAGTCTGTGAATAGTGTGAATTTTCCTAATACAAACATAAATAAGTCGTGGGTTGATGTTTTAGAATTTATCAGTCCTAGGGTCGGTGATGAAGCCATTGATACGTGGTTTCAGCCCCTTGAACTAGAGGAAATTACTGAAGAACAAGCAACGATCCGCGTTCCTAATAGGTTTTTTGGAGAATGGCTTGGACGGAATTACAAAGATTTGTTAATTGAAGCCTTTCACCATACTGAAGGCATTAAACCCACTGAAATCATTTTTGTCTTGAAGGAAGAAAAGGATAAAGAGCCTTTAAGGGCTGTCGCGCCTGTGAAGAAAGAGGGTTATCGACCACCACTCCCTTCTAAAACTAGACGACAGCCACTTCCTAATCCAAAATATACTTTTGAAACATTTGTGGTTGGTGCCAGTAATCAATTTGCCCATGCGGCATGTTTAGCTGTGGCCGAGTCGCCAGCTAAATCCTATAACCCCTTATTTATCTATGGGGGTGTTGGGCTAGGTAAAACGCATTTGTTAAATGCCATTGGAAATTATATTGCTGATCGAACGGATCAACGTCTTGCGTATGTCACAACAGAGCAATTTACGAATGAAGTGATCAATTCTATTCGCTATGACAAAATGATGGAATTACGACGTCGATACCGCAATGTGGATATGTTATTGATAGATGATATTCAATTTCTTGCAGGAAAAGAACGGACACAAGAAGAATTTTTTCATACCTTCAATTCCCTGTATGAGGCCGGCAAACAAATTGTTCTCTCTAGTGATCGTTTTCCTAAGGAAATGCCCTCGATGGAAGAGCGATTGCGCTCTCGTTTTGAATGGGGCTTGATTGCGGATCTCCAACAGCCAGACGTAGAAACTCGTATTGCTATCCTGCGCAAGAAGTCGGAAGATGAAGGAATCGACATCAATGAGGATGTGATTCAATTGTTAGCCGTCAATTTAAAAAGTAACATTCGTGAGATAGAAGGAGCACTCATCCGACTCGGTGCCTATGCGTCCCTCACGGGTCAACTGATTAATGTGGATATGGCTAAGAATATCCTGCGTGATCTTATCGGTGGCAAGAGAAAAGTTATTACTGCGGAAGACATTCAAGAGGCCGTAGCCAGCCGGTTTCAGGTCAAAATTTCTGATTTGAAATCAAAGCGGCGAACGAAAACACTCGTCTACCCACGGCAAATAGCCATGTTTCTCTGTCGTGATATGACCGATGCTTCTTTTCCAGAAATTGGAAGAGACTTTGGTGGAAAAGATCACACCACGATTATTCATGCCTGCAAACAGATGAAAAAAGCCCAGGAAACGGATGCGACGCTTCGGAGTACACTCGAGAGCCTCAAAGAGGAAATTGGTAAAGCGTAACGCGGCCATTTTGTAGGATTATTGATGAAGATTCGTATGGCCAGGGAAGATTTATTGACTGCACTTCAACGAGTGCAGGGTGTCGTGGAAAAGCGAAATACGATGCCTATCCTGGCTAATATTCTTTTAGAAGCCAAGCCAGAAGGCTTAGATATTGTGGCCA
Organism: Nitrospirales bacterium; assembly: GCA_029261235.1. Taxonomy (GTDB): domain Bacteria; phylum Nitrospirota; class Nitrospiria; order Nitrospirales; family UBA8639; genus Nitrospira_E. The sequence continues at coordinate 3,573 of JAJDBS010000097.1, read as the reverse complement.
CAGATTTAGAGATTGGCATGCGTGGTCTCTATAAAGCGACAGTTGAAGAACCTGGGTCTGTGACGTTTTCGGCACGTACGCTTTTTGATATTTTGAAAGAAGTCCGACATGCCGAAATCGAAATTGTGGTGGCTGACAATAATTGGGTTACGGTTAAAGCAGGAAAAAGTCAATTTCGCGTCGTAGGATTGGCTAGTAAAGATTATCCCGCACTTCCCGTTATTGAACGAGAGGGATTGTTATCGATTCCTGCTCAGGGTCTACTGCAATTACTCAAAAAAACCGTGTTTGCTGTTGGTGAGAAAGACACCCGCTATGTCTTGAATGGCCTGCTCATTTCCTTGATCCCTTCGGGGAAGAAGGTCACAATTAGGCTCGTAGGAACGGATGGGCATCGATTAGGCTGGGCTGAACAAGAAGTCACACCCGATCCATCTGCGATTCCATCTTCCGAGCTTAAAGTCATCATTCCGAAAAAGGCCGCCATCGAAATACGGCGACTGTTAGAAGAGGATGATAAAGAGCCGCTTCTCGGATTCACGAAAAATTTGCTCATTCTCCGAAAAAGCGGGCTTGTCCTGACTTCACGCATCATGGAAGGCACTTATCCTAATTATCAACAAGTTGTCCCAAAAGAATCTTCCAAAAAAGTCATCGTCAATAAATCAGAATTAGAGGGTGCGTTACGAAGAGTCGCCATTTTATCAAAAGATAAAGCCCATGCCGTCAAACTGTCTTTTAATCCGGAGCATGTCCATCTGTCATCGAAAAGTCCAGATTTGGGAGAAGCCGAGGAAGAAATTAGTGCACAATATGCAGGGGAAATTTTTTCTGCCGGATTCAATGCCCGGTACTTTCTGGATGTGTTGTCGGTGATTGAGACCGAGTCGATGTCTCTTCAAATGGAAACAGCCTTAAGCCCGTGCTTAATCCAGGAACAGGGAAATCCCACATTTAAAGCCGTTGTCATGCCCGTGAAGGTATAGCAGATTTGACCACACAGACCTTCATTTTTCTTCACATTCGCATAACGTAAGCTGTATGGAATCCTCAGAATCACCAGGCCAAGAATCTGCCAACCCATCTGTTTCTTCGCATTCCGACACGAATTACGATGCGGACCAAATCCGCGTGTTGGAAGGGCTAGAAGCCGTTCAAAAACGTCCAGCCATGTACATTGGCAGCACCGGAATTGATGGGTTGCACCATATGGTCTACGAAGTGGTGGACAATAGTGTGGATGAATATATGGCTGGGTTTGGAAAGGAAATTCTGGTCGTGTTGCAGGTTGATGGAAGTGTCATGGTCTCAGACAATGGACGTGGTATTCCTACTGGCATGCATTCCACTCAGAAAAAATCGGCGGCAGAAGTTGCCCTCACGGTCTTACATGCAGGTGGCAAATTTGAGGAAGGAGCCTATAAAGTCTCTGGTGGTTTGCATGGTGTCGGTATATCGGTCGTCAACGGTCTTTCCGAATGGTTGGAATTAGAAATTTGGCAGAATGGAGATATCTTCGAGCAAGTCTATGACCGGGGAAAACCCCGCAGTCCTTTGGCGATCACCGGTAAAACCAAAAAACGCGGCACGAAAGTGGTGTTTAAGACCGACTCGCAGATTTTCGAAGCTGTGGAATTCAGTTTTGATGTGTTGGCCCAACGACTTCGAGAATTGGCTTTTTTGAATAAAGGCCTGGAAATTACGCTTAAGGATGAACGTAAGGACAAGGAAAAGGAGCAAGTATTTTGTTACGTGGGTGGGATCGTCTCATTTGTGGAACATCTTAATGAGGCCAAAACTCCTCTCCATTCCCCTATTGTTGTTGAAGTAGAAAAACCTGACCTCATCTTGGAAGTGGCGCTGCAATACAACCAAGGGTATGCCGAACACTTGTTTTCGTTCGCCAATAATATCAATACCCGTGAAGGGGGCACGCATCTCATTGGTTTTAAATCGGCATTAACCCGTACGATTAACAGTTATGCCACCTCAACAGGTTTATTTAAGAAAGAGACGGAATCACTCAGTGGAGAAGATGTTCGTGAAGGTTTAACTGCTGTCATCAGTGTCAAAATTCGCAATCCCCAGTTTGAAGGACAAACAAAAGCGAAGCTCGGTAATAGCGAAGTGAAGGGCATTGTCGAATCTGCGGTGAATGAAGCCCTGGGAAATTATCTAGAAGAAAACCCTTCTGTCGCGAAAAAAATTGTCGGAAAATCCGTGGACGCCGCTCGTGCTCGCGAAGCCGCAAGAAAAGCCAAAGAGTTAATCCGTCGCAAGGGTGCCTTGGAGGGTGGGTCTCTCCCAGGGAAATTAGCCGACTGCTCCGAGAAAGATCCTGCGAAGAGTGAGTTATATATTGTTGAGGGCGATTCTGCTGGCGGATCAGCTAAGCAAGGGCGGGATCGTCGTTCTCAAGCTATTCTGCCTCTCAAGGGAAAAATCCTCAATGTCGAGAAAGCCAGATTCGATAAAATGCTGTCCAGCGAAGAAATTCGCACCCTCATTATGGCGATTGGCACAGGGATTGGGCGACCGCGAGAGGATGTGGAAAAGGGCAAAGAAGATAAAGATGTGTTTAATATCGATCGGGCACGATACCACAAAATTATCCTCATGACGGATGCCGATGTGGATGGAAGCCATATTCGCACACTCTTGCTCACCTTCTTTTTCCGCCAAATGCCAGAACTCCTCGAACGAGGGTATATCTATATTGCCCAGCCGCCTCTATTTAAAGTGAAAAAAGGCAAAGGCGAAAAGTATTTGAAAGATGAGGGAGCGATGAACGACTATCTTTCAAATCTTGCCGTGGAAGATGCGGAACTTTTTTTGCCAGACGGTAACGAGTTTGTCACACGGGAGGCCTTACTCCCTATTTTGCAAAAACTTGTGAGCTTCGAAGGTCTCCTCACTCGTTTAGCTCGAAAACATATGGACCCTTCTCTTCTGAGAGTCTTTGTTGATTTTCCCCAGTTGACCAAAGAGCTGTTAAAAGATCGAAGCGAATTGGAGGCCCTCGTTCAAGAAGCGACGCGCGCACTTGGCCTCGTCTTTTCTGAGGGAACGGTCAGCCTTGAGATTCAAGACGATGAAGAACATGATACCCATAAGATTTCTTGTCGTCTGTCAGGCAGTGGAAACCACAAAACGTATGTCGTGAATCATGATCTGGTCGGGTCGGCTGATTTCCGAGAATTACAGAAACTGGCACCTTCGGTCTTAGGCTTGGGGCGACCCCCCTATCGCTTGAAACGGAAAGGTGTCGAAGCCACCTATTCAACCAGTGCAGACTTGGTCAAAGAAATTTTGGAGTCTGGGAAAAAGGGTCTGTCTATTCAACGGTATAAAGGTTTAGGAGAAATGAACCCTGGACAATTATGGGATACTACGATGGATCCTGAAACTCGCAGTCTTCTCCAAGTGACATTGGAAGACGTGACGGGCGTTGATGAGATCTTTACCATTTTAATGGGAGATGAAGTCGAGCCCCGTCGAAATTTCATTCAGAAACATGCACTCGAAGTGCGCAACTTGGATGTATAGGGTGAAGGAGTTGATAATTATCTTCTC
>JAJDBS010000096.1 GCA_029261235.1 Nitrospirales bacterium | reverse complement strand
GACCACTTCACAGAGATATGAAAGATCTGAACGCGTCGCATCCATCGGTGAATATTCAACATCCTCGACATAGCTTCGTGCATGGCGAACCATTTCCACGGCTCGCGTCATGGCTTCTTCACGAGTCATCCGAAACTGATGCTTCAGATGAATGTCTGACGACGACAGAAAAGTATGAATTCGGTGTTTGGGTGCACCCTTCAGTGCTTCCCACGCTCGATCAATGTCTTCAGGTTTGGCCCGAGCTAAGCTACAGATCACCGGGCCTTCGACCTCTTGAGCAATGCGTTGAATCGCTTCAAAATCACCCGGCGAGCTGAAAGCAAAACCCGCTTCAATGATATCAACATTCAGTCGTGCCAATTGTTTTGCGACGAGAAGCTTTTCTTCGATATTCATGCTGGCGCCAGGAGACTGTTCCCCATCTCGCAACGTCGTATCAAAGATGCGAATCATGCGTGTCATGATTCAGACCCTCCACGCAGAGGTGGCCTCAGCTCTATTATGGTAATCGTTCTCATGTCCATTATTTCGGGAACTCATCCGATGGCATTTCGGTTTTTGATTTTTCCCCTGCCATACCAGCCACAAATTTCCAACCTTGCTCAACAACTCCGGAAAGTGCATAGACCGCAAAAACCACAAACAGCATGGCCTGGGGATACGCCAACACGGCCATCAGAATCAGTACCGCATAGACTAAATAATTAAAATGATGATGTTCTTGCGCTTTTAAGTCTTTCAGACTTCGATAGCAAAACGTACTCACCATGAGAAACGCCAATGAAAGTGTGAGGACAATTCCCAAAATCGGCTTAACGCTTTCACCCAATACGAAAACATGATGATCAAAAATCACCAGCGTCGCAATGACGCCAGCTGCGCCAGGAATAGGAAGACCAGTGAACGGTTTCTCGTTATTACTTGTGGTGGCCAACACATTGTGCCGAGCTAAGCGGAGCGCACCACAGGCCACGAAGGCAAACATGACGGCCGCACCCAACATTTTTGGTGTACTCAGAGCCCAGACATAGATTAACAAGCCTGGGGCCACACCAAAGGACACGAGATCACCCAATGAATCATATTGCAGCCCAAAGTCACTCGTACTTTTCATGAGGCGAGCGGTTGTCCCATCCAACACATCAAACACTATCGCCACAAGAATGGCGATGGCTGCGGCTTCAAAGTTTGCGCCAAACACAAACAAAATAGCCGCGAGACCGCTAAACAAATTCCCCGTGGTGAGAATATTTGGAATAAGGGAGACGACCCGACGTCTTCGTGGTTGCTTCATGAAATTTCCGCGCATGGCACCTCCGCTAATATCGATGAGCCGCCTTTCACTTTTGACCCAACCTGCACTTGAATCGTGCTTGTTTGAGGCACATACACATCCATTCGTGACCCAAAACGAATCAAACCAAATCGATCACCTTTTGCAACCTGCTCACCCGGCACCACCCAAGACACAATACGCCGCGCAATCAACCCAGCTATTTGCACACACAGGATTTTGACACCATCAGATCGGCACAGCATCAGCGCATTTTGCTCATTGTTGCTCGAAGCCTCTGGATGGTTCGCCATCATAAATTTTCCAGGTTGATACACGGTATCTTCGACCCGTCCAGCGATAGGCATTCTATTGATATGCACATTAAACACATTAAGAAAGATACTGATGCGAACACTCTGTTCTTTTAAATAGCGATGTTCGAATTCCGATTCCACAGCAACAACTGTCCCATCTCCTGGTGAAACAATGACATTCTCCCCATGAGGAATCGTCCGACCAGGATTTCGAAAAAACCAGGTCGTAAAAAGAGTGAAAGACCCTAAAAAACAGGTAGACCAGACCCCTCCCATCATCCAAGCACCCAGAGTGAGGAGTCCACCTATGGCAATAAAGGGAAGACCTTCTTTGGCGACGGGAATACCTTTCGCCCGGTCAGCCATGCGCGATACGTCTCATTAATTTTTCTGTTTATCCACGAGTTGGTCTTTTTTCAACCAGGGCATCATTCCTCGTAACCGTGCACCAACCTCTTCGATTGGATGGTCTTCTCCCTTTTTCAAGAGCGCATTGTACACGGGACGATTCGCTTGATTTTCCAACACCCATTCTCTAGCAAATCGACCACTTTGAATTTCGTCTAAAATTCGCTTCATCTCTTTCTTGGTTTCGTCCGTCACGATGCGCGGCCCTCTGGTCACGTCTCCATATTTTGCGGTCGTACTGATCGAATAACGCATATTCGCAATACCACCTTGGTAGATCAGATCCACGATCAGCTTGACCTCATGTAAACATTCAAAATAGGCCATCTCTGGTGCATACCCAGCCTCGACTAACGTTTCAAATCCAGCCTGAATCAATGCTGTCACACCACCGCATAACACCGCCTGCTCGCCAAATAAGTCGGTTTCAGTCTCTTCTCGAAAAGAGGTTTCAATGACACCCGCTCGAGCACCACCAATCGCATTGGCATACGCCAATCCAACTTTAGCTGTATCTCCATTTGGATCTTGGTGAATAGCCAGCAAACATGGCACGCCCATTCCTTTGGTATATTCCGAACGAACCAGATGTCCAGGGCCCTTTGGTGCCACCATAAACACATTCACATGAGCCGCAGGTTGAATCTGCCCAAAATGAATATTGAAGCCATGCCCAAAAGCCAGATATGCCCCTTTCTTCAGATTTGGCGCAACGTCTTTATTGTAGATCGCTGCCTGGCTTTCATCAGGGGCTAAAATCATGACAACGTCCGCACTTTTGACTGCATCAGCAGTGGGCATAACCTTCAAACCAGAGGCTTCGGCTTTATTCCATGAATCCCCCTCACGACAGCCCACAATGACTTGAATACCGCTATCCCGCATATTGAGCGCATGGGCATGCCCCTGGCTTCCGAACCCAATCACCGCGACCGTTTTTTTGGCTAAGCTTTGTGGATCCACATCTTTTTCATAAGAAATTTTCATAATGCACTCCTCAATGGAAATTTAGAACATACCTTGTCGGCTCCGCCACAGATCATGAACGGAACGTTTTTATTAAGACAGAGTGGGTCGACCCGATTAGTTCGCTTTCGCAAGCGGTCTGGGTTGGGCTTGCGCGTGGCGTGTAGGCTCTCGAGCAATGGCAATTCGGCCGGTCCGCACTAATTCTTTGATACCAAGCGGTTGGAGTAATTGAATAATGGCTTGGACCTTTCTCACATCCCCCGTTACTTCAATGGTATAGCTGGTCGGAGAGGAATCGAGAACACTCGCTCGAAAAATATCTGCAATGCGTAAGGCTTCAGCCCGATCCTCTGGCCGAGTATGCACCTTAATCAAGGCAGTTTCGCGTTCCACAAATTCATTTTCGCTAATATCAACCACCTTAATGACGTCAATCACTTTATTCAATTGTTTCATAATCTGTTCGATAATTCGATCATCTCCGCTGGTGACAATCGTCATCATCGAAACTGAAGGGTCCAAGGTCGGAGCCACGGACAGACTTTCAATATTGAACCCTCGTCCACTGAACAGACCGGCCACACGAGATAATGACCCGAATTTATTCTCTAACGTGAGCGAAATAATGTGTTCCATAATTCCTATCAATCTAAGCAGTGAGCACAGTATCAGAGCCTGCTTGGCTAGCTTGCTGATGTGTTGATTGCGGTTTTTTAAGATCCGGAGGATCCTCTAACAGCATCTCATGATTGCTCCCTCCAGCCGGGATCATGGGATAACAATTTTCATATTGGTAGACCGGAACATCAATAAAGACCGGCCGATCAATGGCGAGAGCTTCTTGAATGCCCGCATCCACATCCCCTATCTTATCAATACGAATTCCAGCTGCCCCATAGGCTTCAGCCAATTTCACAAAATCTGGCACATTACCTAGTTGACTACAGGAATACCGCCCTTCATAAAAGAGGTCTTGCCACTGGCGAACCATCCCATGGAAACGATTATTGATCACAAAGACCTTGACCGGTAGCTTCTCAATCACCGCCGTTGCTAACTCTTGCGTATTCATTTGAATACTGCCATCTCCTGCAATACACAACACAAGACGACCCGGGAAAGCTGCTTGCGCTCCCATGGCAGCTGGGAACCCAAAGCCCATCGTCCCCAATCCCCCTGACGTCAACCACGTCAGTGGGTTTTTTAGCTTAAAGTATTGCGCCGCCCACATTTGATGCTGGCCTACATCAGTAGACACGATTGGATCACGGTCAGCTGTTAATTCATACAACCGGTTAATCAGATATTGTGGTTTAATTTGAGCTTCAGGCTCTTGGGTATAGGCCAATGGATGCTCTTGTTGCCATGCGGTCAGTTGATCCCACCAAGGCTTTCGCTGTTCTCGTTGATTGCCATTCACCGTGGCTCGAAGAATATTATTCAGTTCAATGAGGACCCGCTTACAATCACCAACAATGGGAATATCCACATGAATATTTTTTCGAATAGAGGTCGGATCAATATCAATATGAATGATTTTTGCGGTAGGACAAAACTCTGCCACTTTCCCCGTCACCCGATCATCAAACCGAGCACCAACAGCAATCACTAAATCTGAATAATGCATGGCCATATTCGCCACATACGTACCATGCATCCCTAACATCCCGAGGGATAACGGATGATTTCCTGGAAAGGCCCCTAAGGCCATCAAGGTCATATCCACGGGAATCTGAGTCATTTCGGCCAATTCCATGACTTCTGCGGAGGCTCCAGAATGCTGCACCCCGCCACCGATATAGAGAATGGGTCGTTTTGATTTCATGATGGCATCAGCTGCCTGTTTAATCTTCCACTTACTCCCGTCATATGTCGGATTGTACCCACGAATCGAGACGGATTTTGGATAATGAAATTCTCCTTTATCCATGGAAATATCTTTGGGAATATCCACTAACACCGGACCTGGTCTTCCGGTGGAAGCCAGATAAAACGCCTCTTTAATCGTCTGCGCTAAATCGTTCACATCTTTGACTAAAAAATTGTACTTGGTGCAAGGACGGCTCAAGCCAGTATTATCAGCTTCTTGAAAGGCATCATTCCCAATCATCCCTGTGGGGACTTGCCCGGAAAAACAGACCATCGGGACAGAATCCATATAAGCATCAGCTAACGCGGTGATGACATTGGTCATTCCCGGGCCAGAGGTAATTAAGCACACTCCAGGTTTTCCCGTGGCTTTGGCATAACCTTCAGCCATATGCCCAGCCCCTTGCTCATGACGAGTCAAAATAACTCGAATATCCTTTTGCTGATGGAGCACATCAAAAATCTTCAAGACCACGCCACCCGGCAAGGCAAAAAGCGTATCTACGCCTTCACGTTTTAAGGACTCAAGAAAAATTTCTGCGCCAGTCAGTTGCATGAGATTCACCTTTTGATTAAAAGACTGTTGAAATAGAATCCGCGAACACTAATTTCACTTTAGAAGCATCCAGCATTATTTTCAGAAGCGCACACAAAAATGTGTGCTTCTGACCTTAGCGGAACCATCCAGAATAAATAGGTTTATGATAATATGGGCCATTTTTTTAAGTCAATGTATATTGTAGCAGGATTTGATCAATTACGAAATATGAATCGATGAGAACCTCATGCCCGCTTCAGCCATAAGATAGAACCTTTTTAGATGTGGGAAGCAGATCTTCAACGATTCGCCCAAGAACATCTCTTGCGCAAAATATCCGTACTGGATTCCCCCGCAGGGCCATTCATGGCCTTAGATGGACGAAAGACCCTCCAATTTGCCTCTAACAACTACCTAGGACTGGCTAACCACCCTGAAGTCAAACATGCAGCCCAGAAGGCTATTGAGAAATTTGGCGTTGGTACCGGAGCTTCTCGGCTCATTTCTGGCACCTCTAGCCCCCATCACGATTTAGAGCTGGCCTTAGCTCACTTCACCCGCTCTGAGGCTGCGCTCACCTTTTCTTCTGGGTATGCGACAAATCTTGGTGTCATTCCTCAGCTGACTAAACCAGGTGGGCTCATATTGGCAGACCGGTTATGCCATGCCAGCCTGATTGATGCCTGCCGGCTTAGTCGAGCAACTTTACGGATCTTCCGCCACAACGACCTGGAGCAGATACAAGCGCTTTTGACAAAACGACCTCCCAAACAACCAACTCTGCTCATCACCGAGGGCGTCTTTAGTATGGACGGTGACCTCGCCCCACTGACGGAACTGGCACGTTTGGCTGAAGAATTCGAGGCCCTCCTATTGGTGGATGATGCTCATGGGACCGGCGTGATGGGTCCCACGGGACGCGGCAGCATCGAACAGTGGGGAGTAGAGTCAGCCAATGTGCTCCATATGGGCACCCTCAGCAAAGCCCTCGGTACCAGTGGGGGGTTCATGACAGGAACAAAAAATTTCATCGCGTACCTGATTAATACCTCACGATCATTCATGTACAGCACCGCACCACCACCAGCTATGGCAGCTGCGGCCCAGGCAGCAATACATCTCATTCAACAAGAGCCAGAACGACGTACTCGTCTCTGGAAAAATCGTGAAAAAATGCACCGAGGATTAACAGACATGGGCTATCAATTGACGAAGACACAGAGCCCCATTCTCCCTATTCTCTTGAAAGACACAGAGCTCGCCATGAAAATGAGTCAGCTTCTTCGAGAAAAAGGGATTTATATCCCCGCAATTAGGCCTCCCACCGTTCCTAAAGGCACAAGCCGCCTCCGCATTACAGTGACAGCCGAACATTCTCTAGAGCAAATAGATACGGCACTCGTAGCCATCAAACAGATTGGCCAATCTCTCCACATCATCTAAACGTTGCTCTTCATCTAGCCAACTCCCTCAGGGTTTTTTCCACCAATACGATCGCTCTCAACCAGCGGATCCAGAGTCAACACCAAAGAAGCCTTGGCATTCAAGAAAATCCTCCTCCATTCCGACAAGATGTACGAGAATGTCATAGGTCTATCCTCAATGTTGGAGCAGCTTTCGTCTCACGAAGGTGAGCATCACACTTTTTTACCCCTCGTAAGGTAGCAACTATTGTGAAAGCCCTCATCAAAAAACAATTATTCGACGGAAAATTTGATATTCAGGGCGAAATTGCCAAAGGGCAAACGGGAACAATTCTCTATGGCTATGACATTGGGTTACGACAGGAAGTGGCAATCAAAATCTATCATTCCCAGATCAACGGTCGTTTAATTCGAGGGAAAACGTTTGTTGAAAAGTCCAAACCCCTTCTCCGCTTAGAACACCCAAATCTCATTAAAATTTTCAAAGTCGAAGAAGAGGGTGATACCGCGGTTGTCTTTATGGAATTCTTCGACGCTCCCAGTCTCCAACAGCTCATTCATGACAAGGGTAAATTGTCCGTTCAAGATATGCTCATGCTTGCGCGAGAAATTGCGGAAGTCCTCGTCCATACACATTTCCAAGGCATCATCCACGGAACGCTTCATCCGGGCCATGTGTTGGTTGGACCACAAGGGCAGATCAAAGTCATGGATCTAGGTTTATCATGGCTCATCATGGATATCTTGGCTGATGGTGACGAAGAAATTCTGCGGCCTTTGCCCTATTTTCCGCCTGAAATTGCCAAGGAAGAGCTACTCAATGTCAGTAGCGATTTATATTCGCTTGGATTCATGATGTACGAAATGGTCACAGGCACCGTCCCATATGCAGGGCTACCCAAAACGTCCATTATGGGGAAATTAGCGTTCGACCAAACTGACCCAACATTTGATTTCCCCACGACCATGCCGACAGCCATATGTGACCTCATTAGGGAAATGACCAGGAATAAAACCCAACAACGGCTCCAAGATGCAACCTATGTGTTAACGGTCATTAGCCAACAATTATCCAAACTCCCTTTGAGTAAAACGAGTAAATTCCTACCGCCTGAACCTCCGCAACCACAGGCCCGCACTCATGAGGAGTCAACAGAACCGACGAAGACATCTAGGACACCTTTACCGTCTGCCATTTCGGAACCATCCCTCACGAGGACACCACAGGTCCAACGACCCAAATCTTCTGTGGATTATGGCCAAGACAATTCGACCGCCAAAATCGGAACTATCTTGGCTCTCATCGTCGTCATTGGATTAGCTGGAGGACTCGGATATTGGTATCGGGATGCAATAGAACCCTATATCTCCGGTATGCGCACACAGCCAGAACACTCAACAGGGGACATAATTCTGAAACAAACACTGCCGGCAAAGCAGAAAAATTCAAACGCTCCTTCTCAAGATATTCTGGATACTCCGAAAGAGAGTGAACCCAACATTCAGCAGCCAACACGTACGAGAGAAACTCAACCGAACAAAGCATCGGCCAGAACGAAGAAACAGCCTATTGCACCGACATCGTCTACTTCGGTTCAACAGCAACCGGCAAAGACGACTCCGGTCATCCCCAAGATTGCTCCTCTTCGCAAGACTCAAGCGACGAACATCACACCTGTCCAAAAGTCGCCGGCCAAGCCACCGAGTGATAGCAACACATCACGACGACAGCGTGTTATTCCAGCAAAGAACCAGACCAAGCCCAACGTGTCGTCCGCCCCAGTTCAACAGCAACCCGCAAAGACGACTCCGGTCGTCCCCAAGATTGCTCCTCTTTCCAAGACTCAAGCGACGACAACCGCGCCTCTTCAGAAGTCACCAGGCAAATCTTCGAGCGCGAACAACGCATCGCAACGACAGCCTGTTATCCCAGCAAAAAAACAGACCAAGGCCAACGTGTCGTCCGTCCCGGTTCAACAGCAACCAGCAAGAACGACTCCGGCAATCCGTGAGAATGATCCTCTTTTGAGCCCTAATGCGACGAAAAACGGAAACCTTCTGAAGGCTCCATCCCAACCGAAAGCCGAGAACGCGCCACAAGCACCATCTATCATTCCTGCTCAAAAACCGGCGTTATCAAGCCCATCACCTGCTCCTCTGCAGCAGCCACCAACAAAGACAACTCCAGTCGTCCCTGAGGCCCCTCTGTCAACGATAAACACGACAAAGAACACACCGATTAACAATCCCGCAGCCTTGAAACCAACCAATAAAACAATTAACCAAAAGACGAAATCCGCTGCGGCATCTCCAGCATCAAGCGAAAGTCCTCTCGAGGCGACTGATGCAGAAATTGAAGAAATTCTTCAATCACTCGATGCTGCCAAAGAAGACCTTTCATCTATTGCTACTCCCTAGCAGACCGTAGCCATAGCTCATCCTCTCAATTCTCCTCATGAATGAACCATCCGTCATTCAGAGTCAGTAGACCAAATGGATGGAAGTCATCCTCCTCTGCCTAGGAATCGTTCTTCCCATACGGTTTGGTCCTGTTATATACCGAAGCTTGCAATATAGTGGCTCAACGCCAGAATTACTGTTCAATTGTCTTGGGGCAGTACTCATTCTGGCCATAAACATTCTCCTATTTCTGAAATGTGAAACACTTTCTCTTTGAATTCTTAATGTTTCTTCATCAAACACTGAAAAATCGATACGAGACTCCGAGCTCTCTAGATGGCCCGCAATGGGAATATTTACGATTGGATTTCTTTTCCTGATTCATGCCATTGCACTTCTATTTTCCCTTTTAGACAGTCTGCTTTCTCTTTGGTATACGCCAAGACGGAATGAAATCGGAATGACCGAAGAGGACATATGGTTTTCCATAACGATCTTCACACTCAACCATGTACCGCGATTAACCATGTTTCTTTGCCTAACCTTCTTTCCTCAACCGCTAGCAAGATGGACGACCTCCCTACAAGAACGCTGGAGCTCCCGGAAAACAGAAACATCCACCTCATGACGCAACGGCAACTACTCCATGCCATGCTCATTCTGTTTTCCATTTTTAATTATATTGACGGGTTAAGGTTATTCATCGAGATTCTTACAAAATTAGCTCCGTCCTTTGCTGAGAGTCTTTATGACTTCTCTAAGAAGGAGGTATGGCCCTTACCTTCCGCTTCATACATTTTTATCCTTTGCTTCCTTCTCTCACAACCTTAGGTTTCGCCAGTTTGGCCTTGTATAAGGCCAATGACTTAGCCACTTGGCTCTTCCCAGAATGCATCAATTCTCCACTCATCATTCAGCTTCAACCAGAAGAATGGTTACATGTGGCAATCACCCTGATAGGAATATTTCTCCTAGGCTGGCTAACCATCCCCTCTCTATTAAGCATTATTTTTCATCCACTAGTGATGAATTTCTATCCAGAATTAACCAAGAAAAAACCCGACATGACTTTTGTTCAAGATTGATACTGGAAACTTTTTATTGAAAATGTTGGTCGATTACTCTTGCAAGACAGTTTTGGACTGATGTGTCTGCTCTTTGCTCCCGGCCTGGCTGCTTGGATTATTCGAATTCAGAAAAACCCTAAACCCTCTCAAAATGAGTAGTCTTCTGACCTCACCTCTCCCTACATGGCATTTGCCACATTGTGGCCCTCTCTAAGATCTGCCTATACTTCAGCCGACCGACAGACAAAAAAATTACTGAAATCGATAGGATCGCTTGAGAATGTTAGCGAAGGTTCATAGCTTAGGATTAGTCGGGTTAGAAGCAAACCCTATTGAAATAGAAGTCGATATGGGCGGTGGACTGCCGCAGTTTTCCATCGTTGGATTACCTGATGCGACTGTACGAGAAAGTCGAGATCGAGTTCGGTCAGCCCTCAAGAACACCGGGTTTCGGATTCCATCAAAAAAAATCACTGTCAATTTGGCACCCGCCGGCATCAAAAAAGAAGGTGCAGGCCTTGAACTCGGCATTGCCATTGGCATCTTGGTCGCCGAAGGCATACTCACCCAAGAATGCGTGTCGCCTTACTTATTTGTCGGAGAATTGGCGCTAGATGGGCGAATTAAGGAAGTACCTGGAGCGCTTTCCATGGCTATCGCGACACATGCTCCACAGGCACTCATTCTTCCGCAAGACAATGCATCACAAGCCAGCGTGGTCAACCATGCCACGATTTATGGTGTCCATACGCTCCCGCAGGTCGTGGAATTTCTTCAGGGCTCTCTCACGTTAGCTCCAGAACAAGCTGCACTCACAACCTTTCAAACCGAACCCCCAACAATTGATGAAAATTTTTCCGATGTGGTTGGCCAGTTCCAAGCCAAGCGCGCCCTGGAAGTCGCTGCTGCTGGGGGACACAATCTCTTAATGGTCGGACCCCCTGGGTCCGGAAAGACGATGTTAGCCCAACGACTCACGGGTATTCTGCCTCCAATGAGTTTCCAGGAATGCCTAGAAGCCAGTCAGGTTCATAGCGTCGCTGGAAGCTTGGCAACCACCTCACACCTCCTCGATGCTCGGCCCTTTCGTGCCCCGCACCATACGATTTCTGAAGCTGGGTTGGTTGGTGGAGGGGCCATCCCTCGCCCAGGCGAAGTGTCTCTCGCACATCACGGCATCCTATTTCTGGACGAAGCGTTAGAATTTAAGCGCGTCCTGCTGGATAGCTTGCGCCAACCATTGGAAAACGGCACCGTCACGCTGACCCGTGTGCAAGCGAGTTTGACCTATCCAGCGAAGCTCATGCTGGTGTTGGCGATGAACCCGTGTCCTTGTGGCTATTACGGAGACCCTACGCATGAATGCGTCTGTTCGCCGAACCAAATTCGTCGATATCGCAGCCGCCTCTCTGGACCACTGTTGGATCGACTCGACATTCATATTGAAGTGCCAGCGGTCCCCGTCAAAGAATTATCGGGAACAACGCCTGGCGAATGCTCTACTCATATTCGTGAGCGCGTCGTCAATGCTCGCCAACAACAGATCACACGCTACTCTCACGAGAAAATCCTCAATAATGCGCAACTGAAGCCACGCCTTGTGAAGAAGTATTGCCCATTGGATGACGAAGGAAAAGCTCTATTGGATCAAGCCGTTACACGGTTGGGACTATCAGCACGGGCCTATGGACGGATTCTTCGAGTTTCCCGCACCATTGCGGACTTGGCAGAATCAGAAGCTATTCAGCCGCTTCATGTTGCAGAAGCTATTCAATATCGAACCTTGGATCGTCCACTGTTATCGTAAGAATTTGCCATCAAATCCTTTAGATTTTACCGCTGGACGTACAGACTTGACGCCTCACCAGAATATTTCCTCTAGCCAGCAGCCACATCCGCTCAGTACAATACGACCCTATTTTATCGAAAGTTCATTATCGTTGTTATCAGGAGGAGGCATCGTGGGCATAGATGTGAAAGTCGGACCACATTGGTATCGTAATTCCAACGGAACGGTGGAAATAGAAGGACTCCCTCAACTTGAGCTGGAGCTTCGGAAAACTGGTGGCGTCCCGGTCCGCTTGAACTTCGCCGTTTTTGACTCAGGTGGGAAGCTTCATGCCAAAGTCGAAGCTAACTCTCTCGTCATCAATGAACAAGGCGCCTACCACTTGCTACGCTCAGAAAAAGGGCTGATGCTCACGCTGACGAGTAACGCGAAACGCATTCTCACCATCACTGTCGGAGATAATAACCAGGTAGAGATTCCGGAAGGCGAATTTTATACCCTAAAAGGGCACGTCTTAAAGATTACTTCCCAGGAATGGACTGTGGAAAAATCTAAGGGTGTTGAAGGGGAAACTGACATGAAGGGTGAACCAGTGGCCCTGGGCGAGTAACAGATCTGAAAAATGTTTCCGTTGGAAACTTTCAATCTAGGCTTCTTCACACTGAACACCGTGGATCAGATCTCCGCCGCCGGAGCATCGCACTGACCCTCGCAAATCGCACACATGCGCGGTGAAACACCTTGCCCCACGCGCGCCGGGCCTAACGAGGAACTTACGTCTAAGGCCACGACATCAAGCCCCTGATACGTCCATAAACGGCCACAGTCTTGGCAACAATACCAAATTGTGTATCCTGGCCATTCTCGATCGCGTACCGCCATCAATTATCTTATCTCTGAGCATTGCCTATTCACGGCATCGTTTAGTCAGAGGATGACTCTTCTGCCACCAATGCTTGAACATTCTGAGACACCGTTGGCAACCATTCCTCAAATGGTACGTCCGCATCCACCACAATTTCAATTTTCCTATTAGCCAAACGCCGGACGACACCTGGACTCTCAGGTGAGAGCGGAATTTCTACTGCCTCACGCGATATTTCTAATTCATCAATCAATTCCAATATCTGAGAAATCTGCTGAAACGACACGGCTGGAAACGAATTCATAGCACCTCCACTTTCAATAGATAGACTGAAAATTGTAAGAAGGACATCTGGCCCTGTCAACAATCTCCAACACCGTCAGTTATTTACGCGCTCGCGAATACCTGCGTGAACACCTTCCCCGCAGCCTCCATATCTTGATTATTGACATCTAGATGAGTCACCACACGGAAGGACCGATCACCAACGGCATTGAGTAAGACACTTGATTCACGGCAATCTCCAAGTATTTGCTCAGTAGACTTGGATGATTGAGGAACCTGAAACATCACCATATTCGTTTCGACCGAATCCACATCAACCACAACTCCAGGAATCTCTCGCAGTCTCTGAGCCAGAAGTCGTGCATTCGCATGATCGTCGACCAAGCGTGACACATGATTCTCCAGCGCATAGATGCCGGCAGCCGCTAAAATTCCTACTTGCCGCATACCACCACCAAACACTTTGCGTAACCGGCGAAGCTTCTGAATACGCACGTGATCAGACACGACGATTGAACCAACTGGCGCACCCAACCCTTTTGATAAACAAAAGGACACCGTATCAAAAGCCTCTGCATACTCTGCCACCGCGACTCCGGTTTTCGCCGAGGCATTAAATAATCGAGCACCATCCAAATGCAAAGCGAGACCATGCCTTCGTGCCAAGTCGGTCAGTTGATGAATGGTCGTCAGCGGATAGACCGAACCACCACCAACGTTATGCGTCTGCTCCAAACACAAGAGTGTTGTTGAGGGCGTATGTAAATCAGGCCGTCGAATAGCCATTTCCACACCTTCCAGAGATAATAGCCCACGTGCCCCAGGCACCGGACACAATTGCACCCCAGACATAGACGAAGCCGACCCGCCTTCATAACGAAGAATATGTGCAGAACCTTCGATAATCACTTCATCCCCAGGTTGGGTATGCAGTCGAATCGCTAACTGGTTCCCCATCACGCCCGTCGGCACGAATAAACCAGTCTCTTTTCCTAATAACTCTGCGGCCATCGCTTCTAAACGGTTCACGGTGGGATCCTCGCCATACACATCATCACCCACATCAGCAGAGGCCATGGCCTCCCTCATAGCAGCCGTGGGCTTCGTCACCGTATCACTCCGCAAATCAATCATAGTCATTCATGATCTCCCAAAAAGAATACCCGTGCTCTTCGGTGACCATTCTATTCAACCGATTCTCTTCGCACAAGATTTTCCTTGATTCATGCTCTACAATACAGGATTATGAAACCACGACTCCTCGTCACAGGCGGTGCAGGGTTTTTAGGAAGCCATCTCTTGCACCAAGCTGCCAATTTTTCCGCAACCGGCACATTGCATCGTACAGCTGCGACGTCTATCCCAGACGTTTCGTTCCATGTCTGCGACCTTCAACAACCCCAGGAAGTCAGAATTCTCCTAGACCGAGTCAAACCAGAGATCATCATCCATACCGCCTGTTCGGATCAAGGTGAAAACCTTTCAGCTATCGCCCCTGCCGCAGCTCTCCTCGCCGCGCAAGCCGCCGAACGAGGCATCCGATTCATTCACCTTTCAACGGATCAAGTTTTTGATGGAATGACAGCGCCCTATCATGAAGGCAGCGAAATGAATCCTATTAATCCTTACGGCACGGCCAAATTTCAAGCCGAAGACCTGGTTCGTTCGCTCCACACCAAAGCCACAATTGTGCGCACATCATTACTCTACGATCTTCGAATCCCAGACCGTCAAACCAAGCAGTTGATTCAGACAACCAAAACCGAAGAACCGTACAATCTGTTCACTGATGAATTTCGCTGCCCGATCTGGGTAGAAAACCTCGCCGAAGTGCTATTGGAATTGGCACAAGACGATTATGCGGGAATCCTGAATGTGGGCGGCCCTGAAAGCCTCAATCGGTGGGATTTAGGAATGAAGTTATTGCAGCACTTTGACGTCTTACCAACGCCAAATATTAAAAAAGGAACGATTGAAGAATCAGGGTTGGTCCGTCCACAAAATCTCACACTCGACTTGTCTACAGCCCAACAACTTCTCGCAACTCCCCTACTCTCTCTCGATGAAGCCAAAAAAGCTGTAAAAAAAATGCAGAAGGAAGCATAAAGCAGTCGGATTGGAAAATGAAATCCAATCTTCCTGTCAAATTGGTAGGCCTACTGAAAAAATTTCTCGAGAGCTTCTTGAGAGATCGCCCCTTGGCGTAGAATACGCAGTTCTGGTTCGACCTCGATCACCGTAGAGGGTTCACCCCCCGGTGTTTCGCCACCATCCAAGATGAGATCGATTTCAGCGCCTAGTAGCTGTAGCACGACTTCGGCTGACTGTGCAGGAGAATTTCCAGCATGATTGGCACTGGTTCCGGTTAATGGGCCTGTCTGCGCTAAGAGCTTGCAGATTTGTGGATTGTTAGGTTGGCGTACCCCGATGTTACCCGATTGATTCTTTAACACGGGCAACACATATGGCTTGGCTTTGAGCACAAGAGTGAGTAGTCCCGGCCAAAATTGCTGCATAAGTTTTTCAGCAATTGGGGGAACCTCGGCGACAACTTGGTCCAAGTCTTCAGGGTCGCTGACTAACACGGGAAAAGGGTTGTGGTCACGTTGCCCTTTGATCGCCTGAACACGCCTTAATGCACCAGGATTAAAAGCGCCAACGGCTAACGCATAAAAACTATCGGTCGGAATAGCGACCACTCCGCCATCTTGAAGACATGCGATAGCCTCTTTAAGTACCTCTGGGGAAGGGGGATTGCTGAAGGGGAGAATTTTAGCCATCTGGATAAGGTATTCGTACGTTACACTGATAAGGATGCCAACTAACTACGCTCTTGTCAATTTTTGGATAGGTCAGAGAGCGCTCTTTTGGCAACATCAGAACGGAAATAGCAACCTTCAAATTTGATAGGTGCTAAGGAGGCGTAAGCATGCTGTTGGGCCTTTCGTATGGTATCGGCTAGTGCAGTCACACCCAACACTCTTCCCCCATTCGTCAGAACAGCCCCACTCGATTCCGTCGTTCCTGCATGAAAAACGACGACTGATTCTGTAGATTTCTCTGGCAAACCTGTGATCGGCAACCCTATTGGATATGAACCCGGATAGCCCTCAGATGTGAGTACCACACAAACCGCAGCCTGATCCTGCCAAGCCACGTGGATTTGATCTAAACGATGTTCGACCACGGCTTCAATAACATCCAAGAGGTCTGTCTGTAAGAGCGGCAAGACGACTTGCGTTTCAGGGTCGCCAAACCGGGCATTAAATTCGAGTGTATACGGCTTGCCGTTTTTGATCATGAGACCTGCATAGAGCACTCCATAAAACGGGCTTCCTGCTCGTGACAAACCCCTGATGGCAGGATATAAGACTTCCTCTAGTATACGTTTCTGAAGTTCTGGTGTGGCGAGCGGAGCCGGTGCGTAGGCTCCCATGCCTCCAGTGTTCGGTCCAGTGTCTCCTTCACCAATTCGCTTGTGATCTTGTGCCGGAATCATGGGAATGACTGTCCGTCCATCAGTAAAGGCCATGACAGTGAGTTCATCGCCTTCCAGAAATTCTTCCAGAACCACCTTTGCGCCGGCTTCCCCAAATTGCTGGTCGCTTAGCATACTCTTGACCGCTTCTTGGGCTTCGACTTTTGTTGCACAGATAATGACCCCTTTTCCTTGGGCCAAGCCATCTGCCTTCACGACAACCGGCATATCACATGATTCCAACCACATGAACGCATGATCCATCGAGTCGAATGTACGGGAGGCTGCCGTAGGAATACCTTCACGCACCATGAGTTCTTTTGCGAAGGATTTACTGGACTCAATCCGTGCGGCATTGCGTGTAGGACCAAAAATCCGCAATTTGGCTTTTCGAAATTCGTCGGCGATTCCCAATGACAAAGGCAATTCAGGCCCGACAATTGTTAAATCAATACCTTGGGCTTTGGCAAACGCTTGAAGACCAGGTAAGTCATCAACCTTAAGAGGGACACATTCGGCCAACTGCGCAATTCCAGCATTACCCGGCGCACAATAAATTTTTGACACGCGTGGTGATTGTGCAAGTTTCCACACGAGCGCATGCTCGCGCCCACCATTGCCAATAACAAAAAGTTTCATGGTCTTCTAGAAGAAATGAAAGGCATGAATTGTGTCAGACTGATTGGTCTCAAGCCACGTGGTTGCGATATTTCTTAATGCCGAAAATGTCGCATACCCGTCATGATCATCGCCACTTGTTGTTCATCAACCGCTTGAATGATTTCGTTGTCTCGGATTGACCCGCCTGGCTGAATCACAGCGGTGATACCAGCGCTCACCGCCGCATCAATACCGTCACGAAACGGGAAGAAGGCATCCGACGCCATTGCACAACCTTTAATCGGAAGATTGGCCTTCATTTGAGCCAACTTCACTGAATCGACTCGACTCATTTGCCCTGCGCCAATTCCCACTGTTTGCTGAGCGGTCGCAAACACAATGGCATTGGACTTCACATGCTTACAGACTTTCCACGCGAAATCACACGCCTGATATTCTTCATTCGTCGGTTGTCGTTGAGACGGAATAGTTAAATCGCCCAAATCCTTTAACGATCCCAAATCTCGCTCTTGCACCAAAACACCACCTACAATTTTTTTCATATCAAAGCTATCGCGTTTCGCTGTTTCTAACGATCCCACCGCAAGCAACCGTAAATCTTTCTTACGTTGCAGCTCGGCCAACGCTTCTTCCGTAAAGGATGGTGCAATGAGCACTTCCACAAACGTCGACGTCACTTCTTTCGCCATAGCGACATCCACATCTCGGTTACAGGCTATGACACCACCAAATGCCGACACCGGATCGGTTTCTCGTGCACGCACATAGGCATCGACCGCCGTATCTCCCAATGCGACACCGCATGGATTGTTATGTTTGACGATAACCACAGCAGTCTCATCGAATTCTTTGGCTAGCTCTAACGCAGAATTGGCATCGAGATAATTATTATACGACATGGCCTTGCCATGAAGTTGTTTGGCCTGACAAACGGAGGCCTCCTTGGTGTTGCGATCTTGGTACACGGCACCAGCTTGATGGGGGTTTTCGCCATATCGTAGGTCATCAACTTTGTCATAATTCAAAGAAAGAATGGTTGGAAATTTTTGTTCGGTTGACTCAGCCAATTGGTCATTGAGGTAATTGGCAATCAGACTGTCGTACCGAGCGGTATGGAAAAACACTTTTTTGGCCAACTCCCGCCGCAAGCTCAACGACACCGTCCCGGACTGCAAAGCCTCCAGAACGCGCGTATAATCCTGAGGATCGACAACCACCAATACGTCTTCGTGATTTTTTGCCGCCGAGCGCAACATAGAAGGTCCACCAATATCAATATTTTCAATAGCTTCTTCAAATGTACAACCAGGCTTGGCCGTTGTAGACTCAAAGGGGTACAAATTCACCACGACCACATCAATGGGGGCAATGCCCTGTTCTTTCATTTGTTGCATATGCGCCTCGACTGAACGTCGCCCTAGGAGTCCTCCGTGAATTTTGGGATGTAGCGTTTTTACCCGGCCATTCATAATTTCGGGAAACCCCGTATATTGAGCCACTTCCGTAACTTCAACCCCGGCATCATGAAGCATATTAGCCGTCCCGCCAGTTGAAAGAATATCGGCCCCGAGACCAATCAGCCCCTTGGCCATTGCTTCAACCCCAGTCTTATCAGAGACGCTAATCAGCGCTTTCCCCAGCTGTGCCATGATTACCCCTATCGCTGTGATGTGAAAAAAGTGATGGAAAACAGGAGCATCAGCTTACCAAACGATATGAGGAACTTCAACGAATCTTGTACATGCAGTGAGAAGTCGAGCCTCGACATTCTCATTTTTTGGCTCTTCCCCTGATCGAGTGGGTTCGGTACCGTATGGGACATGAGAGACAAAGACCTGTACCAGCAGATTTTAGGGATTCAGCCGCCATGGACGGTGACCGACGTGAAACTGTCTATGGCTGCCGGGAAAGTGCCGGTCCATGTTTCACACGACACAGAAGTGCGTCCACCTTTTAAGCCCAGCAACCCAAAGTGGCCGCACTCGAAAATGATTACAAACAAATCCTCGGGCCAAACATTCTTCCACCCGATAAAGGCGTCTCGCCACTGGATTACTTCAACTGGGCCAAGGAAATTAAACGCTTCCGGGAGTCCGTCCAAAACTTAGAGCATTGGGATCAAATCGAATCGCAAACAATTTCACCATATGTGAATCGAATGTTCCAACTACTCACCCAGCATTTCTCCGGGCGAAAAGAAGAAGAACAAATTTGGCAATCCTGACGAGATAAATATGTTCCAGAACTCGTCGCCCTCTTAAAAGTCATGCGAATGGAAGCTTCCCAGAAAAGCGCCAAGAAACTCTCTGAAATAAAAGATGTGATTAATCCCTTACTACCAGAAGACAAACGAAAAGAATCCTTTCCCAAGAAATCTCTCTGGACAGTGGCTAGCACGCCCGGCGTCACCAGCGTCCTCAACGGCATACGCCACATCATCTACGTCGACGACTCCCTCACCATCCTTCAATGGGAATCTCTTCAACAACCACGTCGAGTATTTGAAGCACTGCAAAACCCTCCTTAAGATTCAGTTACGTAGGGCTGCAACAAAGTATTATCTGATTTTGGAAGATACCCCTTCTCTCAAAAGTGAACTAGGGAAAGAACAAGAAGTGAACCCAATGTAAGAGATGTTGGAATGCCCTAGCTCTTTCTCAAGGCAAGAACCACAAAATATTGATGTTCTCAAAAAAACGAAAGCCGAACGAAGAGCATCATGTGCACGAATCCGTAACACACAACAGGCACACGGAGAAAGGAAGGGAGTAAAAGGAAAGACTACCCCGCTCGACCGAAAGCCCTCGTGACTCAAACGCTAGCTTTTATGAAGATGGCGAGGGCATGCACAGAATATCAGAATTATTATCCTACGACTCGCGAGGAATCATCCACTCACATTCTGCAGCAACGAAGCTATCAAAGCTCGACGCAAATTAGATCTTGCTTCACGTTATTGCGCAAAGAAAGTATCTGTCTTCTCAACAATAACCGGGAAGCCTTTAAATGTCTGCGGGATTTCTGAACTGACGGCTTCCGGTGTTCCGGAATAAAAAACAGCAATATACGGCTCCCCTTCTTTTTCTCCTTGAGCAACACCTTGAACGCCCTCAAGATCAAGCCACTGTTCGGCAGCTGAAACTGCCTCTTGAATATTAGAATCGTTCTGATTAACAGGTTCCATAAGAATCGCCTCTTCCTTCCCGATCAGGTTAGGCCTTACCTCTGAACAGCCTAAAGACCATGCAGCAAGAATGAAAAGTCCAAGCACCATCGACCAATTACTCATATCAACTTTTTTCTGTATCGTGTTCATCATTTTCCACAAATACTTAGTGCCGATCATTCACCTTATCCATTGAATTCTTACAAAGTCAATTCAGTAAACTCGACCGTCCATAGAGTCATATACGACAAATCGAAAGTAACAACCCTCATTACCCAGTCTTTCATCATTTCATCATTTTAGACAATGAGTAACGGGAAGAGAGGAATCTCACCTCTCCTCCCCCTACTCGGGCTTAACACCTCTGATAATTCGAAAAACAATTACCCTAGACCAACTCGGATCTTCAGAAGAAGCTGAACATAGGCCATTTGATTATGAATAGTGACCTGCGAAGATCCCGCAAACAACAAGCCCACCGGGTTACCGTCCATATCCAATAGGCAACTCCCAGAATCACCCCCTGCTGACATATTCGTCGTGAGAATTTGCCTGCACATCTTCGCAACTTTACCGCCGCCATAATTAACATTCACCGTTGCATTGACATGCGTAATTTTCCCTGTCGTCCAGTGAGTCGTACGTCCAGTTTTTTGGACAATCTCTCCGGGCTTGGTAATAAAACGAACTTTCTTCGGATACCCCACCCAATAGATTTCCCGATCAAGATCAGAAAAATTCCCTTCAGCGATAGCAGCATCAACATAATTGCATTTCCCATCGAACCGAATGGGAACGAAGCGTGACAATCGTGCAATTCGGTCTCTAGGGTTTTGGCCTCCATCAGCGGGGCCAGGTTGAAGGATCGGATCTCCAAGTCTAGCTTGATTAGAATTCGCCAACACATGGTTATTGCTCAGCATATAGTATCTGGGAGGAATCCCTGGGTAAGGGGCAGAATCAACTACTGCCGTAGCCATGGTTCCCGCAGTAATTTGATAATGCCCCACGCTGTATCCCCCTTCCACAGGACGGAGTCTCGTGGCCAATTTCTGAATACTGACGTCTTCTTGCACCATCGAATGCATCATCGTATCTGTCTCTTGAGCGGTTGCCGTGTTTCCTTGATGACAACACACCCCACCAGCGAAGATATCACCAACTTCGACGATATCGGTTTTGTACTTACCAACAGTCGATGGAATGACATCATCTGAAGAGAGTAAATCCCGGTCCATTTTCGAATTAACCAGCACGCTCAGACAGGAATCACCAGTCTCTTTTCCATTCTTCATTTTATTCCCAACTGCGACACCAACCACATTTCCCTTTGCCAAAAACTCTTCTTCTTGTTTATCCTGAGCACTCGCAATCGCGGAATATTCTTTGTCTAATGCTTGAATATGTTCCATCTGCATTTCCCTCCTAGAAATTAAAATAAAGCATCATGAATAAAAAGAACAGAACATCTCGTTCTGATCATCGTGATAAACCACTGTCATGCCGTTCTAAACTTCAGCAAACTCAATACGACATACTGCACCCCCCTCCTTTCAAAGAATATTGATTCTTGGTGCAAAGAATTCGGCACACTTGGAAATACGCAAAGAATCCAAGACCATTTTTTTTCGGATGACGTCATAGCAAACAGGAGAGCAATATTCGTTCCCACTCAAACCAGACGAACGATCCTCGAATCAATCCGCTGAAGAGGAAGAAAATCAATTACTTATGGGAACTCTGATTCCGGCAGGGCTCGCTAAAAACAATCAAGTCAACTGGCAGGGAGACTTTATCTGTATCTGTAAATATATAAGATGTATCCTTTAGATACATAAAAAATCACAAGACATTTGCAACGAAGGCCAGGCGATAGAGTGAGGGAGACCGCTTCAAAAACTACAGTGTTTCTTCACAAGATCAACGACAAGTCGCTCTACTCGATGCGACTCACAGCTACACCACATGAAGCATGGCAGCTCAAGATGCGCGGCATGACAAGATATTGATCATGAATGATCAAGGAAATTGTAAAGATGGACAGATGGAGGAGTAAGATGGAAACTGGCCGGTTATTCAATCGGAAGATTCAAACCATCCATAACTGGATGCGGATAAAGAATGGTGTCTGTTCAGCAGGTGACCCATGGCCGAAGACCGGGCGAAAAGAAGAAGAACAAATTTGGCAATCTTGGCGAGATAAATATGTTCCAGAACTCGTCGCACTCTTAAAAGTCATGCGAATGGAAGCCGCGCACAAAAGCGCCAAGAAACTCTCTGAAATAAAAGATGTGATGAATCCCTTACTACCAGAAGACAAACGAAAAGAATCCTTTTCCAAGAAATCTCTGGACCGTGGCCAGCACCCCAGGCATCACCAGCGTCCTCAACGGCATGCGCCACCCGGTCTACGTCGATGACTCCCTCACCATCCTCCAATGGGAACCTCTACAACAGCCTCGCCCAATCTTTGAAGCCCTTCAGAGCCCCAAGTAAGATTGAGCACAGAGAACTCCGCAAAAAAAATTCGATGCATTATTAGTATTGGGAGCGTTCTCTCTCACCCTCATTCGTGCTCTCGTCAAGAGAAATGCCTAAAATAGGGAAAGGGAAACAGCGATAAAAAAATTCGAAGGAGGAGCAACTGGTTAGGTGGTACACTGTAGAAGACGAAATCCGAGAAGATTGTTCCGGAAGTATGTGCCGGTCCAACCCCGGGTTGATACGGATAGAGTCTCCAATCCATCGCCCCAAGACCCACCACGAACCACACGTTGTCCCTCTAAATTGCCAATCAGCACCGAGTCTTCTGTCTCAATGTTGTAATATTTATTAAGACACCATTCCCAAACATTCCCCGCCATATCCAGCACCCCGTGCTGCGTGGAACCATTGGGATAGATACCGACGGAGGTCGTACGATTAAGTCGACACTCGATACTATTACATCGAGTGATGTCCCATTTCATTCCCCACGGATATTCAAACGTTGGGTCGCCACCCGTGGCAGCCTGTTGCGATTGCCACTCAGTGGGAAGGCCAATAGTGCTATTCATTCGCTTACTGAGCCAACGGCAAAAGGCCACTGCTTCATACCAAGAGACCGCTTCCCTTGGCACGTTAGGTTCTTCCCATGAGGACCGCTGGAGTTCCTGTTTTTCAATCCCCTGCCACCATTCATCGTTTGTGTACCCATCATCATCGATAAAGGACTGAAACTGCCTGTTGGTCACCGGATATTTTGCGAGGCGAAATGGCTTCACTGTGAACACATGATTGCTGCCCTCTAAGGTGATCTTTCCTCCGGGAATCTCAATCCAAACAATATCAGGCAGACCATCCCCACGTAGACCGGCCCCAGGCCTCATATCTCCAAATTCGGCCAATTTTCTTCCGATTAACTGGCGATCCTCATGCGACAAGGTGTTATCCTCTAATCGATCAATTAACATATTCTGAGGTCTAAGCATCCGCTCAAGCATGGGAGACGCATTCTTGTTAAAACGATTGAGGTCCTGTTGAATATCCTCAGCACGTCTAGCCAACCACAGCTCCTGAAGATGCCCCCCCATCTCTTGCCATCGCTTCGCAGCTTCCTCAGCATAGTCAATGGCCCTCAAAGCTTCTCCGTTACTTTTTATCCATTCTTCTAGATAGGGCCACCTAGTAAAGAGTTTTTCATGGGCCACTTCGACCGTCTGTTCCTCTTTATCCCCTCCAGTGACTAAGACTCGACAGCCTGAACTGGCCAATGCCTGAATCAAAGCGGTGGCCCCTGAATCATCTTTAAAACGATCGAGAGAAACCCGCTTGCGGGTTGGAGGTCGATCTCGGTCAACATGAACTAATTCCGCGAAAACCCTATCAAAAGCGAATTTCATTTCATCGTTCAAGCCCTTTATGATCTTGTCAGCTTTAGCACCAATAGCCCCAACCACTCCGCCCATTGCTCTATAAGCCGCATCGGTAAATGTTAGTCCTTGCCGTTGTTCAAACAGTTGTTTCAATGTGTAGGCTACGAGCGGAAGATTCCCGGTCTCCTTCCCGACCTCCTCGAGAATCTTCTCTACCAGAGAGGCCTCAAACTCATAGCCGGTAACCTTGGCAGGTTTTTCGATCATCTCTTGCAACATTTTTGGGGGCACCAGTCCTAGATGATAGTTGCAACCGGAATTAAGCACCTTCAAGGTTGTCTCGAATCCTTCCAATTTCCCAATAAATTCACTCCGAATGGTGGAGACTAATCGAAGGTGGTTTTGAGAATCACGAGTTATGGTGATCAAATGCTCCAGGAACTGTTGAATGTCTTCATCCTTGAAGCCTTGGGTAAAGAGTTCCTCCAGTTGATCAACAAACAGCAGCAACTCTTGATCCTGCGTTATATGTGTAGCCAACAATGTGTTCAGCAAAGAAGGGTCTCTAGCCAGTTCATTGACCAGCTCAACAGGTTTTGTCGAAATTTTTGGAAACAACTGTTTCAAGCCCCACGCCAAGGAATCAAACGGTCCTACTCCATCTCCGCAAGTAATTCGAAGCCAGAACCAATCTTTGCTCCCTGGAAGTCCGCCCTCTTTCACAAGTGCCTGCCAAAGGCCTGCCGCCACCAAAGACGATTTCCCCGAACCCGAAACTCCACTGATCAAGATGAAGCGCCCATCTGGCTCACTCATTTTCGCAAGTAATTCTTCTATTTCTCTTTCCCGACCAAAGAACAATGGTGAATAATCCGCATCAAGCCACTCTAATCCTGGATAAGGAGATTTTTCTTCAGGCCACTCGATTGGTTGGATATTAGGTTCTTCAGGTTGATTTACGTTTTTCTTGGTAAGCCATCTTACTAAGGTCCCCGTCAAATCAATCGATGAAGGAGCTGTGGTAAAAAATTCTACCCCGTGGCTTTTCCCAAGATCCTCACGCCAGATCTCGAGACCTGAATCTTTGTTTATTTCATCAAATTTCCTTGGCCACGGAGCATCTTCATTCAGCATAAATACAAGAATATCGACGCCGTTTTTTATGGCTGCCTCATATTCCAACTGCGTGATACTTTTGGATTCCCCATCTTGAATATAGCCTCGACGGAACGCGACCAGCAGCACACAGAGGTGACAACCCTCCAAACGTTCTGGGGAAAACTGCTTCGGCTCATCACTGTCCGCTGTCCAATCTTCCATGGGATCTACAGAAAACCCAGCACGACGCAATGCCCGGATGACGTGCACACGATGATCCTTCAGATCTTCAAATGTTGACGAGACAAAGGCTTTGTAGCTCATAGATCGTGAATGACTGCCATTTTGATGTAAGGAGCGAATGTGTCGTACGATCGATTACAAGTCCACTGTAATGGATAACACGAACAGAACTTCTCGCTCATTCGTATGGGTTTACAAGGCACATTGATCTGAAAAAACTCGGATAATTTCAGGTGGGTATGACCCACCAAACCATTCGGCTTACAAATACAACCCATTCGGCCGGCGATGCCTGCCCTGCCACGTTATGAGTCAGAACGACCAGTCGCTTCGTCTTCTGGCATAAGACTCTCGCGTAAAGCCTGTAATCCGTCGCCAAGGTTTTGACGAATTTTTGTCGTGGCTTGAGTCAGAGTCATTTGTTCAAAAAACCGGATGTGCTTGATGACAGAATCCATTTCTCGGGCTGACCCTCCGCGTCGTTTGGCTTCACGATAGCCCTTGGCAATAGTCTTTTGCTCGTTGACGGTTATTGTTTGGGCATACAACGCATTCAACAGTTGCTGATCCGGGGTCAGACTCATATCCCAGAATGTTTTCCCAATTTTTTGGAAATCCTTGGCAAGTCGTGCAAATTCCGCCAAGCCCTCCGCAATCGGGTCAACCATCTTCTTTTTGCTTCGTGACGTTTTCCGCCCTTTCGGTGCCCCCCATGACAACACAATTTCAGCGGCCAATCTATTCCCTAAGGGGTAATGGACATTTTGAAGCTTAGCCTCTTTGCCCATTTCATAGCCCTTCTCATAACATTGTTTCATCTTGGCTAAGGCTTGGCGTTGCTGCGCCTTAGTCTTGAGCAACATGGCTTTTCCTTTATACACTTTTCCTTGCAGGGAATAACGCTCTTGCGTCCCTTGAATTTGCTGTAAACCCGCTAGTACATGTTCCGCATCGTCAAACAATTCTTTGACCGGAAATTCCATTTCACTCGCCTCGGTCTTCGAATCAGGGTGATCTTGCGATGTTTCAACACGATCAAGGGCCCACCGCACTTTGAGATTGGCTAATTGTTCCAGCGACTCCACCGTGGCATCGGCTGGTTCCAGAGTGCGGCTTCGATCATAGAATCGAACAGCTTCCGCAAAAAGCCGTAATTCTCCATAGGCCCGCCCTAACGCCGCACACATTGAGGAGGAATCTGTCCACCCTTGGCCGGCGCTGGCGGTTAATTCTTTCAATTGCCGCCGCAAGCCAGGTTCGTCTTTTGGCTCTGCCGACTTGGCTCGTTGCACCAGATTGTACAACTCCACTTCCAATTCAGCCGGAGCAACCATGAATCGTGCGCGAGGCTTGCCTGTCGAGCTGATGTTCAAGGAAAAATGAGGATCGCCATAACATTGATACGCCCCCCACGTATTGGAGCCACCATGTTGAAGATAAATCTCTTCACGCGCCGCCTGTACTGCCTCCCCAAATGGACGGTTTAGCAACATGTGTTCATAAAACGTTTTGGCGAAGGCTTTGGCCGCAAGATCGTCGACCGTCCAACCAGCCGCCACCACCACCTTGACCCCCATGCGGATGAGTTGCGTGCCCAAATTTGCGGCCAACTGATGAAAAGGCACTGGTGGTTCTTGAGCGCTTTTTTTAGTTTGGCCCAGGTGGCAACAATTGAGAAAGACCAATTCCGGGACATAGCGCATTTGTTCAAGCTCCGCCGGGGTTAAGAACACGCCCTCCCCTAGCACCATGCCCGTGACCAGTTTGGGTGGGGCGCTAGGATCCGACTGACACCTGTGCCCTGGTGTCTTGTCGGCACCGGCTTCTAATGGATAGTCAAACACCCCATGTGCCGCACAATGCACAATACGATAGGACTGCTTATACAAGGCCGTCAGAATGGCATCTGGCGTGGCCGTCTCCTCGACCAGTTCAACGACATCCCGATACCCATGGTGACGAATGAGTGTGGCCACTTCTCGAGCTTCCCGCGCGGCACCGGGCAAAGGAGAAAATTTTCCTGATGATTCATGACTCGTTGGATCTCCAATGACTAACGCATTCAAGGCCGTTCCATGAAGCACATTTTCTCGAAATTGAGGCACGGCCATTTGCCGAACCATGCCCGCCGCGACGGACAAGGGCCGTGCGTTCGGATCAAAACGATTATGCAACAGCTCCCACGGATAGGCGGCCGATTTCTCATCCAAAACCAACACCATGTTACGCCGATCTGGTGCATAATCTTTCATTCGATTGGGTATGATGAGTTCAAACAAGGTGCTGGATAGCTCTAAATCATGGTAGGGAGAATCAATGGATCGATTCACAAATCGTTCAATGAGGGTTCGCTGAGCTGGCTGGAGATAAGTTTCCGCTCTCGCACGATTGGTGAGGGCCTCAAATTTCAAGGACCCATCCTCTTCGCTCACAATCCGTAATCGCTGCCACCAGCCCTCATCTTCATCAAAGGAAGCCCGGCGCCGGCCCTCTTTCCCCTCAACCATGAGCTCATGCATATGAAAATGTTTCTGGAAATCACGAGATTGCCCAAGCTCCAATAGTGCTTTTGTACCTTGAATGGCTCGATCTTGATAGAGCTCAACCACGTCCACTGACTCGATGATCGCAGAAAGGTTCGAATCAGAGTTGGAGTGATCCCCAGACTCAGACGTCTGGCTCCCGTCGAGTTGGGCTAACCGTCGATTGGCTTGGAGCACTCCCCGAAGGAGCGACTGCAACGAATCGCCCAAAGCCATCCCTCCCCCACCCGTCCCAATCAGCAACATGGTCAGTGGGATATTCATCTTGGCCCTCTCTCGCTCACCCACAGGCATCGCACGTCGTCGTTCCCGCTCCGCTTCCATACAGGTGAGCGCATACGTCACAACCGCATCGGCCATAGTACTGGTTAAGCCCCCTGGGGTAAGCTCACCAACCATACCCAATCCCACCACAATCGCACCGGGGTGCGTGCCGACTTTCTGATGTGCCCCATCGTTCAACACCACCGCTGAGGTATTCAACACATCAGGGTACAGGCCTAAACATTGGCGTTCACGGAGTCGTCCGTTGAGTTGCCAATCAAGATAAGCTTCAGCGCTGACAATCGTATCGCCTTCATAATGCCCCACGGCAACAGGAGACGTGGCTCTGGATAAATCCCCATGGATCATTGAGACCTTCACCTTTTGAGCCGGTTGCCGTTTCTTCCTGACTTGCGTCGAACCCAAGGCTGAGGCAGTAAGATCGTCTTCACCAGGATACATCTCAAGCGGAACGTCTTGAAGTTCAAATGGGACCGACGACACCCCTCGACGGACTGAAGGAGATTTAGATAACTTCGTGGTCTGCCCAGCATTCAACAGATCGACCAACCCATCAAAAATCTCTTCAGCATTCGCCAAATCCCCATGTTCATAGTCCACATAGTAGGTCTTCTCTTTGAGGGCCTCAGGAATGCCCGTCGCCCAGGGTACGCGGCCATCCCCGAACGAAGTGGCGTCGACCCGTATGCGTCGCTCCGCTGAAGCGGAAAAATCAATGGACACATCACAGGGTGTGGCGGCTGCACTTCCGGCCACATAGATCATTCGTTGCGCATCGATCGGGCTGTCTTGCAACAATTGTCGAACCTTTATGGCCTCCGCCAATTGCGCCGCATCAGGCACCGGCCACTCAATGTCTGCCGTTTTTGAGGTCGCGACGTTCGATCCAAACACTCCACGAGCCCGCCCTCGGTCATGTTCCAGAAGGGATTGCCAGATGGGCTCTTGATACACATCCAAGGTCCCCGTATGTGGCAACAGCTGTAACACTCCATCAAATCGTGAAATGATCTTAAGTAGCGTCTTTTGAGAATTGGTGACATCCAGAAGCGCGAGTTTTCGCACCAATGGGTCACGTCCCATTAACAAGGCCGTGATGGCATGTGATCCACCATTGGGCGTGCCCAACATGATGAACCGTGCACCAGGATGCTGACACAGGCGATCCCACACCAGTCGCCCTTTGTCCGTGGCCAACATCGTGCGCACAACAAGGCCGCCCATGGAATGCGCGACGATCCGCACAGGTTGGCCAACCGCTGCTTGTGCCTCCACCGTGTGTTCTAATGTTTCGCGAAATTGATCAGCCAGTTCGAGCAGTGATTTTCGCCAATCATAGGCAAAGGGTTTCACCTCATGAGAATTGGACAAATACTGAATGAGGGCCTTATAACCACTGCCAATCGGCTTATCAGCCGTCACATGTTTGGCGTCATATTTCAACTTCTTCAGTCCACCCGTTGCCAAATCCCACATATCAACCCACACACGGTCTTTCTTCACCGTGAGATGACTCCCCATGATTCCCGGAAGAACAAACACCACAGGTTGAGGGGTGCCAACCGCACGCTTGCGATAATCCTCTTCGGTGACCTCAGAAGGTGTGCGATCTAGTTGATGAAAGAGCGCATGAGGCGCTTCGGTCGTGAGCGCTTGTATCAAACGATTGGTCGTATCGGTATTACGGAAATACGAAAAATGATCCACATCCTTCCCCGTATCAATCCAATAGTGAATCCCGTTCGTCCGCTCCATCCCCCCTAACATCGCTGGGGTGTTCACCACCAGATCATGGTCCTCTCGATAAAACAAATCAGTCACAAATGTTTTGAGCCGACCGACCAACCCTTCCCCGGCCAGATCTCCGCCGATGACATGAAGATCCGCCTCCGTCCGTATGCCCGGTCGATTCAACAGACGTACCAATGGTGACGTGGGCATCTGCGCTTCAAGACCGGGGAGTTCTTCTGGATTGGTCCGGTTCTTCACCACACCCACCAAGAGTGCCGAAAATCCTTCAAACACAGGATTGGCCGTAAACCCGGGAATCGCCTCAAGAATATTGAGAATGATCGAGAGGTATCGGTCCAACCGCCCACTGGCCAAGGTTGTTCCTCGAGCTGGACAGCCCACACGCACAAACCGTTCAATGCACAACTGCTTGTCCTGTAACACCCCCCCTAATTGCTCCACCTGCTCACGATCCTGTTGCCGTTCAGGAAGCGGGAACACATTCAAATCATCCGAATCAAAGGGAAATCGGCCATCTCGCATACCCCGGCACAACAATTCCCCAACCAACCCTCCTCGAGAATGCGACACCACATGCAGTCGGGCACCCTTTGGGAAAAATTTCGCCAACTCCAAGGCATTTTGAATAGGGTTTTGCGACAAGGTGCGATGCTGAAACGCCAGGACACGGTTGGGATATTGCGCCAGCAACTCTGGCATGCGGGCATTCCCCCCGCCCTCCCATAAGCCGCCAAAACTCCCATCTGTCGACGAGGCCGTTCCATGAATAAAGACCAACCACGGCTGATCGTTCTTACTCCGCTGCAGTGACGTGACGCGTGAGTACTCTGACACGGCCTTGCCATTCCACCGGTAGAGCCCAGGGCCGGGTTGTAACAGGCCTTCCACCTTTTTCTTCACAAAATCCGTGGTCGTATCCACCGCATCGATCCCAAAAACTTTCAGCCCTTTAATCACCCAATTTCCGACAAGCCCTCGGCTCGTCGAACCAAGAGGCAAGACATACGGAAGCTCGAGGCCTTCTCCCGCTATTCCGCGTGTCGGCTGCAACCCTAGATCACGCACAAAATCATCAGCACGAACCCATAATTTCATGCCCTCATCCAGCTCAAGCTGAATCAAGTCATCATCCTGCAGGTCTGTGATTTCGTATGGTGTCCGTTCAGCCCGAGCACGTTGAACGCGCACACGATGCTTTGGAGTCAAGACCCCTTTCAAACCAGAGGGCCACTCATTGGTGTCAACACTGTCCTCACGCTGACCATGAATAAGAAGACGGTTCATTGGTTGTTCCTCCACAAGCGGTGTAATGGACCACAACATGTTTTAACGGATAACACGCAGCCCTTCAGAGTAAATATTATAACGATTGAAATTCTCGAAACCATCGAGCAAGCGATTCATCGTAATGATGTTTGGCATAGCCGGGTCCATTATAAAATCGTGCAAGTTGGGCAAAGGCCTGGCTAGTCGGCGTGCTCTTCGAAACAATCTTGGATTTTCTCGACAGAAACCGCGCGACGAATACGACTTGCTCTTCAATAGAACTCTGGAACATCGCCACGGCTGATTTGGCTCCAACCATTTTGTAATTTGCCCCTAACACTTGGCCCAAACCTTGGCTCATGGCTTGATAGCGAAGTTCAATGAGATCAGTTCGCCCCTGCTTTTTATTCAGCCGAGTCAGAATGTGCTGCTCAAATCGTGGGCGAACAATGCCTCCCGTTTCTTGTTTAATAATGGCTAATACCCATTCAGGTTGGATCCTCACATTTTTTTCCTCTTCCACCTGAATCACCGCAGCCTTCACCGCCACTCCATACTTAGCCTTAATTTTCTGACAACTCAACAACTGCCGCTGATCTAACGCATTAAGATGAAATAAGGCCTCCTGAAATGTTCCACACAACACTTGATTCTGACTGATCGCATTCGTGGCCTCGCGCAACATGGCCTGCATCGTCTTCAGGGTCAATCGAGTATCCGGAATGTTGATAATATTCTTTTTTGCCGTGTGCCACGTGCAGGGATAGCACAGAATTTTTCGAGTCAGCTGATCATTCAGACCATGGTCAAACTCAAACTGTGCCACCGCACGGTTCGTCCCGCGCCCAAAATCGCCATCAATGGCAAAGGCCCCGGTCGAAGAAGTGGAATACCCCAGAAAAATGAGCATTCGTTGAACCGCCTTAATCGCCTCTTCCCCAACTGACTGGCGAGTAATCCCACGTTCCCCTTTCTTAAACTGTGCCAGCACCTGCCTCCAAAATTTTTTCGTATCCCCAACAGGCGTGAGCACCTGAGAAATTTTCTGATCCTGTAAATATCGTTCCATGGATAAACTCCTATCGTAAAGTGGGGCTAATCAATGTGCTTTTATAATGAATGAGCTATCAGTGCCTCATCAACAAGTTACTTCCTCTCCCTCTGTGAGGGAGGGATGCAAAATTGGCATGGTTTCACTAGATTGAGAAGGGAAGCGAACCCGCTTCCCTTGAAAGCACCTATTTGGCCAGAATCACACAACAACTTCAACCCTTATTCACTTAGAACACTTTGATGATTTCCTGCAATTTTCTCTTTCCCTGACCGACACCTGCGGTTCGGCTCTTTGGGTGGACAGTTCTCATTTCTTGAAGAGCCTTATTTGAGTCATGCGAGTTGGCTCGCCCCTCAAATTTCCTCCTCCACCTATTCTGATATAGCCGGACTGGACGTCAATGGTTTTGCCCACTTTTGCCGAAAAAAAGTGGGTCGGCTGCCGGGCCGAAACCCGGCATTTATCATAAAAGGAACAGACCCGTCATAATCAAGAAAAGGGACCAAGAATTTCTTGGCGTAGTTTTCAGATTCATGTTTCACCAACCGATAGTAACTGAACAGCTTCTTCACCTAATGCAATAAAAGGGAAATCCTTATGTCGACAATTTCGAATATCCTTAGTCAATTCCCTGACTTTCAACCACTTTTATCAAACACCCCTGTTGGTTTTAAAACCCAGCAATTCCAGGCACGGGCAGAGACATCAACCTCATCGCAACTCAGTTTTCTCACAACAGAAGGAGATCGGGTGTCGATTTCAGCTGGATCGAAAAGCCGGTTTTCTTTTGACTCCTATACCGCGCAAGGATTCACGGAAGGACAAGCGGTGGATATTCGCAATCAACAATCGAGCTCCTCACTTCGGTCAGACTTCTCCGTTTTGGTTGAAGGCGACCTAAATGAACAAGAACTGGCCGATATAGAAGCATTTATCCAAACCGCTGATAATCTTTTTAATAATTTGCGTTCTGGGAATGTTGATGAGGCCGCAGAAACCGCGTTATCATTAGGCGACCTAGAGTCCCTGTCGACTGCCGCCCTCTTTTTCCGTCAGGAAACGACAGTCACTGTAGCCGCTCGCTCGACAGTACTGGCTGCACAAGGCAATGGAACGTCACAGCCATCTCAAGGAAGAGGATTTGCTGCAGGGCAAGGCCCATCGATTGAGAATTTTTTAGAACGCATTCGGAAGACACAAGAGCAATTTCAAATCGATCCAAATTCCTTAGCGACTCGTTTGCCAACATTACTCTCAACCTTGGTTGATTCTTTAGACACACCCAATTCTCAGGAAGAAACCCCAGAATCATTATTTGATCAAATCCGAAATGAATTTTTGCAGTCACTCCTACAAGCTACACGAAAACTGGCAACTGAAGAAGAAACCACAGATGAACCACGAGAAGAAGAGAATAATGCTGAAGCAGACGATTCCGCCCCTGTACCGTCCGAGGCGAATGATGAGATTTTGGATAATCTCTCAAAAAACTTAGCGGTCAGCTAACAATGCACGTATCATACTCAATCCATTAACTATCTCGCCGTCTTCACCCTCTGCCCACTCCCAATAAGGGCGAGGGAGGCATGAACAAATACGCGGCAAGAACATTCTCTACCTTTTCAAGCAAAGCCTTCACACACACTATTATTACCTATTCCATAATCGTTGCCAGTTTGCCCATTCTTGACTCAAGATTTTTTCGCTAAGAGTAATCGGTACCAATTGTTGCTGTTGAGTCGTTGTAATTCGAAGATCTGGTGAGTCCAAAGAAGCCTCAATAATGATCGCGCCATCCTGATCCGTGCGGTACAGAGGAAGACCTCTCTCGGCATAGGCGGCAACCACCTCTTCAGCTGGATGGCCATAGCGATTATGCGATCCAACCGACACCACCATCGCCTCAGCCTCAATCTGATTGATCCATCCATCATGCAGCGAACTCTTCGCTCCATGATGCGGAACTTTCACGATCTTCGCTGAATGCCCATGAGGCAAGCATTGTAACTGTTCTAAGACTTCCTGCTCAGCATCGGCCGTCAATAAGAACGAATGTGCACCACAATCCAGTCTCGTCACCAATGACCGGTTGTTCAAATCTTTCCCGCTGATCTCCTGTGTTGAAACCAGCTTCAAAGTGCTTTCCTTCGCTGAAGGACTCAACACCGAGAGAGAACAAGGACCAGACCCAATAATGTCAGATCCGGCTACACCAACTTGCTCATCAACATCAGTCGTGTCCACTGCGGCTTGAAGCCGTTTGTAAAATGCCCTGGATCG
>JAJDBS010000095.1 GCA_029261235.1 Nitrospirales bacterium | reverse complement strand
GAAAAAGACGTTTGCCCATACATCTAGTTAAAAAGGAGAACACTCATGGCCAAAGCACGAGCACGCCACATTTTGGTGTCAACAGAAGCAGCCTGCACCGACTTGAAAACACAAATTGAAGGCGGTGGGGATTTTGTCGCGATCGCCAAGGAACATTCGACCTGTCCATCAGGAAAATCGGGTGGAGATCTCGGAGAGTTTGGCCCCGGTCAAATGGTGAAGGAATTTGACGCCGTGGTGTTTAGTGGTGACCTGAATACCGTCCATGGCCCAGTCAAAACGCAATTTGGCTATCATCTTCTTGAAATTACCAGCCGCACCGACTAAAGAGCTCTATACCCAGAGGACAAGGACAGAGCCATCGTTGGTGAAATCCTTGTCCTTCTCTCCCTTCCTTTTCTCAAGGCCAATTTTTTCTTACAAAGCCATCACTCAGCCACAAATATTCTAAGAGTTTGGCAGCAGGATTCACGGTGAGGTAGACTCCAGCACCTCCTATGAAAATTTGTTTCACACCGCTATATTCTGATTATGCCAAGCGAACGTCGAACTCCTAAATCTACCCAATTCAAGCAACTGCTCCTCTCTTCAGAGCTGGAATTCATTTGTGAAGCCCACAATGGCCTCAGCGCAAAGATTGTGGAAGAGGCTGGGTTTCACGGAATTTGGGCAAGCGGCTTGTCCATTTCTGCTCAATTTGGTGTTCGCGACAACAACGAAGCCAGCTGGACGCAGGTCTTAGACAATATAGAATTTATGTCTGATGCGACCCGCGTTCCCATTTTACTTGACGGTGACACCGGCTATGGCAATTTCAATAACATGCAGCGTCTGATCCGAAAGCTGGAACAACGCCACATCGCTGCAGTTTGCATTGAAGACAAGCTCTTCCCCAAAACAAATAGCTTCCTGAAAGGAGAGGCTCAACCCCTCGCCGACATCGACGAATTTTGCGGAAAAATCAAAGCCGGGAAAGATGCGCAGTTAGATGCCGACTTCTGCATCATTGCACGGGTAGAAGCCTTTATTTGTGGATGGGGCTTGGCAGAGGCGCTACGTCGTGCGGAAGCCTATCACCAGGCCGGGGCAGATGGGATTTTGATTCATAGTGCATTGGCTGTCCCTGATGAAATCTTGGCTTTCAAGCGGGAATGGGGCAATCGCTGTCCTGTCGTAATCGTGCCGACAAAGTATTACGCCACTCCCACTGATGCGTTTCGACAACATGGCATTTCTCTCGTCATTTGGGCGAATCATATGCTCCGCTCAGCGATTACCACCATGCAAACGATGGCACGGACCCTGAAAGAACAAGAAAATCTTTTGTCGATTGAAGACAAGATTGTGCCAGTTGCCGAAGTCTTTCGTCTGCAAGGTGCCGCTGAATTATTAGAAGCTGAAAAACGCTATCTACCGAAACCCAACGACCTGGCATCAGCGATTGTGCTGGCGGCTTCCCGTGGAGATGAGTTGGGTGAGCTAACAGAAGACAAACCGAAAACCATGGTGTCTATTCGCGGCGTGCCGATTTTATCGCACATCGTCGATGCCTATAACACGGTAGGTATCAAAAATATTACCGTGGTCCGAGGATATAAAAAGGAGGCCGTTAATCTGCCTCATTTGGCATACGTCGATAACGACGATTTTGCCGCCACGGGCGAATTGCACTCGCTGCTCAAAGCACTCCAATATCAAGGCCTGCATGAACAGGACGTGATCATTTCCTATGGGGATGTGTTGTTCAACTCCTACATCCCACAAGCCCTACTCCAGGAAAAAGAGGACTTTGTTATTTTTGTGGATAGTGATTGGCAGGAAAAAACCAATTATACCCGACTGGGGGGATTTGCAGAATGCAGTGCGCCGAACTCTCGTAAGGCATTTCATACACAAATTCATCTGCAGCAACTTGGTACAACCATTGCTCCCGATAAGATTCACGGCGTATGGATGGGCTTTCTGAAAGTTTCCGCGACGGGAGCCAGACAACTAGAAGAACGCCTGACTACAATCCTTGCAGTTCCGGAAAATCAAAAAGCAGGAATGGCCACTCTGTTTCAAGAATTACTCAAGAACCGGCAGTCAATTCGTGTATTGTACACGGTCGGGCATTGGCTCGACATCAACAACTTTGATGATGTCATCCAGGCTGGGAGCTTCTGATCTTCTCAACTGACTCCCTCACATCTACCTACATCTAACTTAGCAAGGATCATTCTTATGAATATGGCAGATCTGACCCAGGAACACTTCACCAAACTCGTGACCGCTCTTGTCGATGATCGCCTTTGTGAACTCTTAGGCGATCCAGATTTGGGATTACCATTGGACGAAACCGTTCGTGCACGACTCAAAGAATCCTTAGCCTCATCGGAACGCTTGACCGGAGATGAGGTCGCGGAACAACTCGGACTCAGCTGGTAAACGACTATGCCTTGGTATCAAGTCATTTACCTGCCTGCCGTACTCGAAGATTTACGTGCCGCCGAACCAACCACTGCCCAGCGCTTGTTGGATAAAACCAAATGGCTGGCTTCGAATGCAGTCAACCTTCGTCACGAACCACTGCACCCCGAACTACCAGGAATGATCCAATATGCCGCCGCCAACTGGCGTATTCTGTATTCCATTGATCGAGAAGACCATGTTGTGGCCATCCACCGTATATGTTATCGAGGCCAATTGTATCGACGACATACGATACAAAAAGACTGATGTCCTGGCAGGAACAGATCAATCAAGAGCTCGCAAAGGCCACCGAGGGGCTCAATTCTGGCAACGATGGCTTAGCTCGTGTGTGCGCACGACGAGCGGTGGCACTCGCCGCTCAACAGCGACTTGAGCAACAAAATCTTCCCGGTTGGCAGGGAGATGCCATGCATCAACTTCGTCAGATTCAAAAAGAAACGACTTTCCCCTCCTCTGTGAGAGAAGCCGCCCAACGACTCCTAACCAAAGTCACAGAACAGGGGCAGTTACCCATGACGAAAGATCCCATCACGGATGCAAGCATCATCATTGACCATCTGAATGTAAATACCTGATCTATCACTTCCGTACACGGCGCAGGTCTTCAAGCATTTCCCATGGACACAATTCCCATGGTCAACCCAATGTATGGTGATAGCTTTCAATCTACATTCCATACACTCAATTATCTGATGGGAAAAATTCGACTTCAGATCGCATTCGTCATTTTCACCCTCCTCATTGCTCAACCATTCCCCCTTCTAGGATCGGTCTCTCCACAATTCATCATCGAGGCTCCGGAATCCTTGCAACCATTAACCGCACGTCTGAAGGCGACGAATCCACAATCCCTCCAGCGCATCATGGATTTAATGGGCCTCCAACATCCAGGACCAATCATTCGTGTGATCCTCGCGCCAGACGACTCTGAGGCAGCTCAAGACGCACCAGGCTGGATGTCAGGTTACGCACTGGGGCACGCCTCAACGATTGTGCTCCTGACCGACCGAGTGCTGACCTATCCAAATGACTCCCTCAATGATGTCTTCCTTCATGAAATCGGACATATTCTGGCTCACCGTGCCGCTGGCGGACACTCGCTGCCTCGCTGGTTTGATGAAGGACTCGCCATGATGACCGTCCGAACATGGGACTTCGAAGATCGTGCTCGATTAGTCTGGGCGATGGTCTCGGGAAAGGAAATATCACTCGACGAGCTCAATGCCCTCTTTGTACAAAATGACGCGTCTGTTCGACGCGCCTATGTCTTGGCCCATGCGTTTACCCTTGATTTACTAGAACACACCCAGCGAGATGTACCCAAGAAAATACTGGCAAAGGTGAAAGAAGGGCTCTCCTTTCCTGAAGCCTTCGCACACGTAACGTTCATGACACTGCCTCAAGCCGAAGAAAATTTTTGGAATCGCCAGACACTCTGGGATCGCTGGATTCCCGTAGCGACGAGTTCCGGGATGGTCTGGCTCACCATTACAGCCCTGGCTTTTTGGGTGTGGAGGAAACAGCGTCAGAGAAACACGGCCATCAAACAACAATGGAGAGAAGATGATTGGGATGTATAATCCTAGAAAAAGCACTTGGATCATCATGATCAGTCATGATTCCATTGAAAAGTAAGAATTCGATTTCATTTTCATACACGCAAAGACACGTCTGTAAAAAATTCTCATTCACCGTGAAAGGAAAGAGATCATGTCGTTGAGACTCAAAGACAAAGTTGCCGTCATTACAGGTGGAAATAGTGGAATCGGTTTGGCCAGCGCCAAATTATTTCAGGCTGAGGGAGCAAGGGTTATTATTACGGGAAGACGGAAAGAAGCGCTAGACGCAGCCGTCAAAGAAATTGGAGGAACCTCCAAGGGAATCGTGTCCGACACGGGTAATCTCAATGAGATTACGAGTCTGTATGAACAGATTCAAGAGTCAGGGCTTAAGATCGATGTCTTATTTCTCAACGCAGGCATCGCGACCTTTGGCCCGTTTGACACAATGGACGAAGCCGCCTTCGATGCCATGGTCAATATCAACTTTAAAGGACTGTTCTTCAATATTCAAAAAGCAGCGCCCGTTCTCAATGACGGGGGCTCAATTATCATTAACTCCTCCATTGCAGACCAGAAGGGATTTCCCAACACCAACATCTATGCCGCCACGAAAGCCGCGGTACGAAGTCTGGCTCGAACCCTCTCAACAGAACTGCTCGACAGAAAAATTCGCGTAAACTCGTTGGCTCCTGGCCCCATTGACACACCCATCTTCGACAAAGTTGGCCTTCCTGCTGAAGCCGTCCCAGAAATGAAAGAAAGTTTTGCCGGCCAAAATCCTATGAAACGCATGGGAACTCCGGATGAAATTGCGAAGGCTGCCCTTTTTCTCGCATCAAGTGATTCATCCTATATCACGGGCATTGACCTCACCGTCGATGGCGGCATGACCCAACTATAATGTTGCAACGTTCAACAAAATTTCCCCATAACTCCCTCGCCCTTCCAGGGAGAGGGTGAAGGCTCACCGAAGAGTTACATCACTCAATACGCTACGATAACCCTTCAGTTTCTCCTCGTTTTTTTGAAAATTCCTTCAAAATGAAACAATTGGGGAAAGGAGAATATCTTATGAAAAAGGTAAAATTCTCTCATTCACGGTTTTGGAGCATGGTGATGGTTCTCGCCATGATAACTTCTGCCATTCCAGCTCACGCTCTGGAACCAGCACCTCACCCACTAGATACCTTTCTCACAAATATCTTGAATTTTCGTGAGCCAACCGGCATCCGCGGCACAATTCGATACATTGATAAAGCAGAAAAAAATATCTGGCTGGATTGGGAACAACGATCAGATGATCGTCCAAATTTCAACGAGGGATGGAAATTAGTACCAGAAGGGACAACCCTTTTAATCTATCCGCAGGACGCTAGGCAGTATGACGAGTTGAAACCCATCGCAAAGGGTACACCCATAGAGATGATTATTCAGATCGACCCAGACGGTCATCGCCGCGTACTTTCGTATCAAGATCTATCGCACGGTCGCAAAGTACCCATCTAAAGATGCCTTTAGAAAGCCTGCTGAATTTCGCCAGAAAATTCTAGCCAGCCAGAGAATGTCACAGTCACCAAGGCTAACGGGAATGTTCAAAAAATTTCGTCCAGCAGGACTGCAGCGCTTTTGACCAGTGGAATATCCTTTCCGTACGTGAGCACGGAAAAATAGCGAGAACGCTACTAGCGGTTTTTTCAAGATTCTCTAGTTAGAAAGATAGAGGCTGCCACAATTCAGCAAATCAAGGATTAACGAATCATGCCCTTCCGATAAAATGCACAGATCCGCACCAATCATTCGATGGGCACATAAGGCTTTTATCAGATCAGCCATGAGTTCACTGCAGATATATTGACGGCCATCAACAAACAGCCAGAGCATCTTCCCGTGTTCCTGAAACGCAAATCGAGAACCTTCATTCCTTATAAGCGTCCCGCCTTCGGCTAGATGCTGATGGACATCGGCAAGATGATGCTCCGCTTGTGTCGTCTCCTCATCTTGGTATTTGGGAGAGGTCATATAGCAACCAAACCATTGAGCCAGTGCATCGTGATCCTCAACATACTGCTTTAAGATTTCCTGTACATTCTTCACAGCCTCAGGAGTGATCTGCCCAGGATTGGCTTGAGGAACCAAGTCAGGATCTCCATAGCGAATCTCCTCGCTCAACTCTTCTCCAACGGATTCGGAAAAGTCGAGTAAAATATCCCGATGCGATGGTGCGCGAAATCCCACAGAACATGTCATGCAATTATCACCCTCAGCAATTCCGCTATGTCCAACACGCGGAGGCACATACAGCATGTCGCCCGGCTCAAGGATCCAACTTTGTTCCGGTTCCCATTCAGTTAAGATCTTCACTGGTGCATCAGCACGGCGTGGCGATGATTCATCATACAGTCCACCCACTTGCCATTGACGACGCC
The DNA here is from genome assembly GCA_029261235.1 of Nitrospirales bacterium. Classification (GTDB taxonomy): domain Bacteria; phylum Nitrospirota; class Nitrospiria; order Nitrospirales; family UBA8639; genus Nitrospira_E. The sequence continues at coordinate 25,455 of JAJDBS010000095.1, read as the reverse complement.
CACTCACCTGCACCAGAAACACATCATAATTATCATAATGTGGACCGACGCCACCCTTGTCACCTGAATAGCTGATCATCAAATCATCAACACGCCAACTCGGAATAAAATAAAACTGTGAGAGAAATTCAGCGGCGGCTGGCACCCAATGATCAACTGCCTGGACTAACAAAGTCCAATGGGTTAAGGGCAAGGCAGAAAAATTTTCATCAGCAAATGGCCCATGTGTGAGGTCCCACTGGTCATTCATAGCATCGTGAATGATGAGTCTCGATTCAACTTCCTCTTCACAAGCTAAGCCCGCTAATTCATCAGCCGCAATCGGCGGCTTAATCCCTGGCAACGCCTGTCGAATCAACACCGGCTTCTTCTGCCAATATTCAGATAAAAACGTATCAAGCGAAAGATCGCCAAGAGGTAAGCTCTTCATCAGAGTAAATTGTGCGTGTTCAAAGACCTCCCCTTTGTAAGGGGAGGATTAAGGTAGGATAGAGTCACTGAAAAGCCAATGGACATACGAAAAAATAAAACTGCGGTATACATGCGCTAAACCTCTTTCACCATCTCAACATGCGAAATCCCATCTTCGAGATACACATCTGACTCTCGGATAAACCCATACTGGGAATAGAATTTTTGCAGATAATCTTGCGCAGAGATTCGAATAGAACCGTGGGGCCAACCACTCGATATTTCCTTCAAGGCAGCTTGTAACAATTGATGGCCAATACCCTGTTTTCGCCAATCAACTCTCACGACAAACCGCCCAAAATTTATCTCAGGATAGCGGAGTCCAGGCGGCAAGAGGCGCGTATAGGCAACCAATTGACCAGATTCATCATAACCAGAAAGATGCCTGACCTCAGGATGTCGATCATACTCATCTATCTCCCGATACGCACATCGTTGCTCCACCACAAACACATCCACTCTCAGCTGCAACACATCAAACAATTCATCGAGTGAAAAATGATGAAAGGCTGTTGTCTTCCAATGAAGGTGATTCATTCTGGAAAACTCTATCGGTCATGCATCGCGGAGCATGTGGACGAAGAGACCATCACGGAGCTTGGGTTCGAACCACGTGCTTTTTGGCGGCATAACGCGATCTGCATCGGCGACAGCCATGAGCTCATCTACGGTGGTCGGATATAACCAGAACGCCACTGCCCAGTCCCCACTATCCACCAGCGACACAAGTTGCTGCGTCCCGCGGATACCTCCAATAAAATCTACCCGTAAATCTGTCCGTTGATCTTTGATTCCTAACAGCGGATCCAGTACACGCTCGGTTAATTCCGACACAGCTAGGGCACGAACCGGATCCTGCTGGCTGTTCAAGGACGGATTTTGTTTCGGTGTGGCTCGGTGCCATTGTCCTTCTAAGTACATATCAAAGCCGGCAGCTGGAGCCTCACCAGGCTGTGCGGTTTCCTGCAATTCAAAATGTACAGCTAATTTCTCGAGCAATCCATTAGGAGTCAGACCATTCAAATCCCGGACGACTCGATTGTAGGGAAGAATTTGTAGTTGATCATGCGGAAAGATCACGGACAGAAAGCCTTCTTCATGAGTGCCCGAAGGGAGTGCGCCTGCATAGCCGCGAGAGGCGCGTACTCGGCTTGCCGCAGCTGACCGATGATGCCCGTCAGCTATATATAATGACGGAAGGTCCTGAAATTCTCTGATCACCTGTTGAATGGCAGCATCATCCCGCACGCTCCAGACGGTATGCTCAACCGTATCATTCGCCACAAAATGTACATCCGGCTTGGTACTCGTTACGGCCTTGAGCCATTGATCAATATTGGCCGTCTGACGGAAAAACAGAAGCACCGGCCCTGACTGCGATTCATGTGTTTCGACAATCTTCACACGATCAGCTTCTTTGACCGGTCGCGTATACTCATGCTTTTTGATGATGCCTCGATCGTATTCGTCCACAGAAGCCAACGCCACAATCCCGGTTTGCTCGTGCTGCCCCCATTTTTGTCGATACACCCCAAAGAGCGGCTGAGCTTCCTGCACCAAGACTCCATCGCCTATAAGCTTTTGGAGATTATCGGCTCCTTTTTGGTAGACCTCAGGAGAATAAGGATCTACCCCATCCTCAAGCTCGAGCTCTGCTCGCCCTATACGAAGAAAGCAATGGGGATTTCCTTCAGCCAAGCCACGCGCCTCCTTTAACGAGACCACGTCATAGGGGGGAGCAGCTACTTGAGCCGCCAACTCAGACTTCGGTCTCACTGCGCGAAACGGTGCTATCGTTGCCATTCACATCTCCTCCTTTTTACGTAACCACATCAACTCAGCAGACAATACAGAACACCTCATTTTTTTAGCACAACCATCTGTACTCTGGATAGAAAGAAATCAGCGAGAATAGCGACTATTGACCGCACTTCGAGCATTCCAGGAATAGAATCATCAAAAAATTACCTATCTTGGGCCTGTTGAAAAAAGTCGCCAGCGGCGTTCTCGCCCTTTTTCCGTGCTCACGTACAGAAGGTACGCTCCGCGCGAAAAAAAGGCTGCGGCCTTGCTGCACGAACTTTTTGGAACAGGCCCGAAAACCTTAGGAGCAAAAGTCGTCTTGGGTGCATTTGCATTTGGAGCTCGGTATTCTTCAACACTCCTATGTTCAGGTCATATTTGTGCCCCTGTGAGAAATATACAACAGAAGCAAATTCAGCCGAAAAAATCGCTGGCTCATAGACCTGTCACAACATCCGCGCCTCAGCTATTTGACGCTGGGCTAGGCCTCTTTCCTCCTATTGACAAGGTTGATAATTATTGTATTGTATGTACCCTCGTGATATGACCTTGGCTTTCATTGATCAAACAATCGCAGCATATTGACATTTGTTATGCATTTTCGATCTTATCCTTATTTCAGACCTTTCTGCCTCATCCTCTTATTCCTATTCCTGTTTGTTGGCTGCAGTCACAAATTAGTCGCGGTGAATCAAGACTCCATCATCCTGACCAATCGCGGAGCACGCCCAATCCATACTCTCCTGATTAAACCCTGCAATAAACCGTATGAAGAGCTGACCGAGATGGCCAGTAACATTAAACCAGGTTCCACCAGATTGATCCGGCTCTATCCTGGCTGTTTTGACGCCGATGCGTGGGATGAAAATGGTGAGCTGATGGCCACCCAATACAAGTTGCGCCTTCCCCCACAATTACGTTGGGACGTGTATTAATCACTTCGGAGCCTCTCTATGAAATCTGATTTTCGACCGATGTTCGCGATGTTCACCATGGTGATCTCTTGCAGTGTCTTGACTGCCTGCGGAACCCCCTACTATCTCGTGACATCGGATTTCATGACTTCAGATAACCGTGAAGCCCCTCCGGAAATTGTGGAAAGTCAGACCTATCTATCAGTGATTCCGAACATCAAATCATTAGCGGTAAAAGCTCCGGAAGGGTGCGCAAATGAAACCGCCGCGGAAAGCTCTGGAGAAGCGGTAGGACAAGATGTCTTATTGAAGACCACGTGCGGCATTGAAATGGCAGAATTAGAGCGAGCCCTCACAAAAGCCGGCTTCCAAGTGATTTCGTGGAAAGTGCTCCAAAATAAAGTACTCAAAGAAGAGATGACTCCACAGACGGCTTCGAAAGAACTCGGAGCAGAAGTGTTGTTTCAAATCAATTCATTAGAACGGTCGCTGGTGCAAACCGGCCAAGATGCACGATGGGAACGTCGCTTTTATGAATCCAATGATCAAGGGGAACAACTTGATCCGGCATCCCTTCCTGCCAAAGAAGGAGAACAACTCATTCTCCAGATCAAGGAAAAAGAATCATCCCTCTCTCAGCAGGAACGATTAAGCGTGACCATCAATGCCAGTGCCTCGTTGGTCGAGACAGCTGAAACCCTGTGGTTCTACGAATGGACCCATGCAGAGACACGGGAAGAAGATACCGCAACACATGTACTGGCCACTTGTAAGGATGGGGAATGCCGAGAAACCTCGGCCAAAAGCACGGAGCAATCTGACGAAGGCCGATTAGTCTCCGGAAGCAGCGAAGCGATCTCCAAACAAAAAAATGTCAAGGATCAGCAGAATGCCCTGTACCATACACTCTTGCGCGATGTGGTCACGGATTTAGCGACATCATTTAAACACGAATCATAAAACCGTTGTTGCCCCGCCAACACCATCACGAGAGAACACCTCACCCTCGATTCGCGAATGTTTCGATGCCCAGGTCGTTGGTCTAGCAATTCTCGCGACGTTCTCTCCAGGCATGAAGATAGAGCCAGTTTTAGCCTCATTGGCCTTCCCTAGACATTCTCACTCAGCACTCACACAAGTCCTACTGGTTATCTGGTCCGACACAAACACTCCCTTCCAACTGGCATAAAAACGAGACCCAGAGCAAGACGCCAAAGAAGAAGATCCAGAGGGAAGAAATTATATGAAGAATCACTGTCTAGCAAGAACAAGAAGAGATCTGGTCTCGCTCTATCAAAGAACTTTGATCATCGGCTTCATCTGTGCCCTCTCCGTTTCAAGTGTTTTCGCTGGAGAAAAACCGAGTATCATGCTCGCGAAAGTTTACGAACATGGCATCGATACCAGCGCATACTTCGTGAGTGAAAAGCTGGATGGCGTGCGCGCTCGATGGGACGGCAAACAACTCATTTCACGTGGCGGTCTCGTGTTTGCCTCACCTGAATGGTTCATCAAGAATTTCCCGGCCATTCCCCTTGATGGTGAATTATGGATTGGACGTGGGCTCTATGAGAAGACGACATCAGTCGTCAGAAAACAACAGCCTCATGATGGCTGGAAGGCTGTGCGTCTGATGGTGTTTGATCTACCCGAACATGGTGGAGTATTTAGCGAGCGGGTCAAGACAATGAAATGGCTGGCAACAGAAGTAGCGTCTCCCTACTTTGCGATCATTAAGCAACAGACTGTCGCCAACGAGGAAGACTTAAGGGAGCAGTTGCAAAGCGTTATGGCACAAAATGGTGAGGGCCTCATGTTGCATCGGAAAACAGCCCGTTATGCGAGTGGACGTAGCCATGATTTACTCAAATTGAAACTCTTTGCCGATGCCGAGGCCACCGTTATTGGATATCGGCCCGGCAAGGGTAAATATACAGGGCAGACGGGTTCACTCAAAGTACAAACCGATCAAGGCATAGTCTTTTTTATCGGCTCAGGACTGAGCGATGCCCAACGGCGCCATCCCCCACCCCTACAAAGTCGCATCACGTTCCGCTATCAGGGATTTACGAAAAATGGCATCCCTCGCTTTCCCGTATTTTTGCGCGTACGAAATGAACAGCCAGAGAACAAATGAAGAACGTCCTCACGTAAGAGCCGTGGGGAATCACTCTATTTTTGGAATCCCCTTCTGAATCAACGACTTGGCTGCTCGCTTTGCGATTTTGGCCGTATTCGGGTTTTGTGAAACTTGAGCGGTCACGGTGGCACCCTCTAATAGCATTGCTAATTCTTCAGAGAGCCCTTGGGGATTAGAAGCTCCAGCCTGCTTACAGAGTTCTTGAATGTACTCTCTTAGTGCCTTCTTATATTCCGTGCATGTCTGACGAATGGGGGTCCCTCTCTCCGAAAACTCGCTAATGGTATTGATAAACAAACATCCATAAAAGTCATGTTGCTGAAACCAATTTTCTGCAAAATCGAACACCGCGAGCAACCTCCCTCTGGCCGTCTTTTCTCCAGTCTCAACTTGCCGTCTCAATTCATTCCGCGCCATGCCGTCGTACCAACGTAAAACGGCCAGCACCAATTCTTCCTTCGAACGAAAATGCGCATAGAGTGTTTTCTTGGTCACACCCGATTGTTCAACGATTAAGTCGATCCCTGTCGCGTGAATCCCATGCTTTGCAAATAATTCCAGCGCGGTCTTCATCAATTGATCCCGCTTTGAGGAACGTGCTCGTACCTGTTTCATTTCATTCGCCGGTGTCGGCTACTGATCTTTACTATTTTTTTGTCATTCTCACGAGTCATTCGGTGAACCTACCACCTTTTCCTTTTTAAACCAATGACTTGAGAAGTATTTCTGTTGAAAATACAACACAAAAGAGTCTGTAACAAAATCTGCGTTCATCTGACTATGCACCATGAAGTATACAGATCGGTATACATACACACACTCACTTTCCCCAACACAAAGGAGACTCATCATGAAAATGATGAACACGTTTTTCGTTTCAGTTTTTGCAGTATTCATGGCCATCACTGCTGTGCCGGCATTTGCCACAGATGTCACCCATAGCACTCCGGGCATTAGCGGGTATGACCCCGTCGCCTATTTCACGGAAGGGAAACCCATGAGAGGATCTGGCTATCATGTGGCGAACCATGAAGGCGTGGCCTATGCCTTTGCCAGTAAAGATAACAAGAAGATGTTTGAAGCAAACCCTGAAAAATTCCTTCCTGCCTACGGTGGGTACTGCGCCTATGGGGCAGCTGTTGGCAAGAAATTTGTCTCTGATCCTGAAGTCTGGAAAATTGTAGACGGAACGTTGTATTTAAACCTGGATGAAGGCATTCAAGGCAAATGGAACGAAGATATTCCTGGCTTCATCAAAAAAGCAGACGACAATTGGAAAACCATCAAAGATAAACCAGCCTCTGCTTTATAAAATAGACAAGAGCAGCCCGTGGGCGTAAACCCACGGGCCGCGATCTGATAAGAATTCCTACAAATGAAGAAAAGGAGAGAGCCATGGATCAAGAAACACCATCATATGTCACACTGACCGCACATAACTTCAACACAGAAGTGCTGGAAAACACGAAACCGGTTCTAGTTGATTTTTGGGCGCCATGGTGTGGTCCATGCCAGGCCTTGGGCCCAGTGATCCTTGAACTAGCCGAAGAATTTCAGTCACGAGCAGTTGTGGGAAAATTGAATGTCGATGATCATCAGGAACTGGCCTCCAGATACGGCATTCAATCCATACCTACTTTGATGATTTTTCAGAATGGAAAAATCGTCGATCAGATGGTAGGGAACATTCCCAAGGCAACACTGACTCAAAAACTGGAAACCCAACTGCAGCCTGTATAAAAAGCAAGAATATTGGATACGTTTCTCAAGCCGTGTACCTGCTAATGCGCTTGTCCCAGGGCACCAACGATTGAGGTCCGGGACAAGCCAAAATAGGAAACCGGCTACATAAGGGAATAAGAAATGAAGAAGCGATTTTCCCTTCTCCTTAAAGACATTCACACTTGCACACGATGTGAAGCGGAACTTCCATTAGGACCACGCCCAGTCGTCCAACTTCATCCCAAAGCAACCATTCTCATTGCCGCGCAAGCACCAGGGAAGAAAGTTCATGAAACCGGCATCCCATTCAATGACCCAAGTGGGGACCGCCTACGAGAATGGTTAGGGATACATCGAGACACTTTTTATGATGCTCAACAAATCGCTATTCTTCCTATGGTATTTTGCTATCCTGGTACTGGGAAATCCGGAGACCTCCCTCCCCGTTCGGAATGCGCGGAGACCTGGCGAGCCGAACTCCTTGCGCGTTTGCCCAATATCCAGCTCACTCTCGTGATTGGCCAATATGCACAAGCATATCATCTTTCCGATTCCACTTATAAAACGGTCACGGAGACGGTCAAAGCCTGGGAAGAATTTTGGCCAGAACAACTCCCGCTTCCCCATCCCAGTCCACGAAACAATATATGGTTAAAACGCAATCCATGGTTTGCAATCAACGTCCTGCCGGCACTCAAAAAACGAATACAGGGTATCTTAAGATCGAACTCACTCATCAGACAGAGCCAGTAAATATCCCCCCCGGGATTGGCAAGGACCCCCACGCCTCTTAACGAATGTTTCCATATTGCTATCAGAACGCAGGAAAAACAAGATGAAGAATAGGAAAGAGGACAGAGAAGCCTCCTACTACCTGCAGAGCAGCTAGAGGAATTGGCGCTTACATCTATGGCAGGCACTGCTTGAGTCAGGCTAGTTGGGGAGATTACATACCAGCTTCGAGTCCAAACTGCCCTAGGTTGAGGTGCTATTGTGACCTTCTGCCACAACAACAAAAGTGGTGCGCTTCTAACGTGTCAGGCGACAAACGAGTGCTACTGAAACGAAAGTTAGTATTACTAATACCCTTCATTCACCCCAAGCGAATAAAACACTGAAAACGATTTACGGGTGGACAGGATAAGCCAGACAAAAGAATAGAGAACTAGAATAGAATATCACGGAATTCTCCAGTCAATGAACAGTTAACATACAAGAACTTCTCTATTGAGATAATTTCTTAGGTTGTAACTACAATTCTCATTCAAGCTAATGTGAACCAACGGTCGGAAGGGAGGACGAACTAAGAGAGGACTCCCACGAAAAAGAACGGATGGCTTGTTTATTGAGAACACGAGCCGGAATACGGTGGTCATTGGCAACAGCGACAAGCGGCCCGACGGCACCACCTGTAACTCGCTCATTGACTTCATTTCGAAAAGATTCCCTCCAAAGATCATTCCCCGAGGAAGCTTCTATAAGTCGATATTCTGCACTTAAATTTACAGTTTGCCCATTAAACCCAAGAAAATTTTTTGGTTTTACCCATTCTGTAATCGTGATGGTCAAAATAGCATCAGCTCCAATTTCATTTTGTATTTGCTCAAGGGTAGAAGCAGGTATGCCTTGCTTTTCAAGCAAACCAAGATTCTCGAGAAAGACATTTGTTGCAACGATAGGAAAAACGTAATATCCTCGTTCAATAAGAGGACCACTTATTGTGGAATGGAATGCAGCGGCGACGGCTGGTTGATCTGTCTGGTTAAAAGGTGGCCAAATCAAAATTGATCGGCGATGCTCAAGAGATTTACTGCTATCGGAATACTGTTCGATCTCTTTACCCCAAGCATTGATAGCCTCTTCGCGTTTTCCTTGAAAAGACAAAAGAGTTCCATATTCTGCATAGACTCCCGGAGGAATTTTCGTGCCTATTCCGACAGCCGACTCAATCACCTGCCCTAAAACACTTGTTGAGGACTCTTGGACATTCCCTCGAGGTGGCGGTAGGACAAGGAGATTAAAAAGACTATCCTCGTAGTTTTTCATGTCAAAAGAGTGGCTGGTGCACCCACTTGTCAAAATCATTATGAGGGAAAGGATAAAAAAGCAGAAAAATGAATGGATAAATTTCATTCAACCTCTCGGATAGAAAGAATAGGAATCTTCTTAGAAAGATTAAATTCAATTGTATCAATGATATACGACAACGACTAGGTTATATTAGGAAATATCTTGAAGCGACTCGGTAGGAAATTATAACTAAAACCCAGAACGGTAGAGCTCGCCTTAAAAGCGCAGAACATTTCCCTGAGGCGATTACATTAGTAATCATTGACACTTCGCAGCTCCTTTGCTACTTATCTTCGTCCTTCAGGTCGTGTATAATTCCTATCCCCGACAATCATTCTGCTCTACCTATTGTTATGAAGAATTCCTTTTTCGAGATGGGCAAGACAATAAGGAGGTCGTACGTCTTGAAATTATTGATCTATCTCCTTTTGCTTTCGTCCTCCTCTGTGGCATTGACCACACACGCCTTAGCCGCCGTTGGAGACGTCAATTACATTTCTGACGTGTTAAGTGTACCACTGCGAAGTGGACCGTCGCCTGGTCATCGTATCCTCCACCGCGGCTTACCCACTGGGACACACTTAACCGTGCTTGCGGTAGACGAAGAGGCGACGTTCACACAGGTACGCACGCTCAAGGGCTTAGAAGGTTGGGTCAGGACGCAATATCTCATCGGCCAACCCACCGCCCGTGTCAAATTGAATGCGACCGAGAGACGTCTTCAAAAACTCCAAACAAAAATGAACACAGAATCGGAAGCCCGCACCACGATTCAGGCTAAATACAAAGAAACCGACGCGAACAACCAGAAGCTCAACTCACAGTTGGATGCCATGACCAAAGAACTCGCTGAACTGAAACGTATTTCGGCCGATCCGATCAACGAGCATGCTCGCAATGTCGAACTGAATCACCAGAACACACGCTTAGTTGCCGAAGTAGATGAACTCGCTTCGAAAGCCAGACGGCTTGAAGAAAACGTACAACTCCAATGGTTATTGTACGGAGGGGCACTCGTTCTGATCGGCCTGATATTTGGACTGGTCCTTAAAAAACGCCCGCAACCACAGGCCAGTTATTCTCGATATTCCTAGGCAACCACCTCAGAGAACAGCATACCCTACCAAATAACGTCATGCTATTATCTTAGCGCTTCAAGTGTGCTGCGAAGTTCTTGGACTTCCGTCTTAAATAATTCAAGGTGTTCATCCCGTTGAGGTTGAGTATCTTTAAATTTCCACACCCGCTTAAAGATGGCCCACAGCTCTTTGTTATGAGTGACCGCGAGCGCGTAGGTTGGTGTCTCACGTTTGGCCTCCTCGATACAACACAACGAATGATCAAAGGCATGAAATTGGTTGTGCAAATCGTCTAGTGCCTGATCATTACCGGTTCCCCCTTTTGACGCTTCTGCACTCTCTTCCATCATCGTCGTGAGGTTCAGTACAGTTTCAACACTGCTACTCCCTTTTGCTTTCTCCGCATAGTCATCCGCACGTGGATAGAACACATAACTGCATCCACTGAGTCCAGCCAACAGAGTTACAGTTGCTAATATTGCCAGAATCTTTTGCATACATCCCTCCATAGTCATTAAGAATGCCACTAATGAACGTATTCGCTTCGACTTCAATTTACCCAGACGATTGTGAACTTTTGATGATCTGGATGATAACGTATCTGGGAATTTCGAACTAGACAGCCTCAGTACAATGAAAGACAAAACCTGACTCCAGATGTTTTTTTCCAAAGTTTGACCTTCAAAGGCAGACGCCCCTCCCTTACCTACAACCCGATAGTTCCGTTCACGAGCTCATGAGAGCGAAAAATACATGATTGATGAGTTAATCGTAAACCAATTGGTTGACAATAAAAAGGCCCGAAGTTTATGGTGAATAATGGTTGTTGCATCTGAAAAAACTCTTGATCGAGTGTTTTATGCCCTCTCCGATCCTTCACGCCGTAAAATGCTCCAGGCCTTAGCCGCTGACGGCTACCAAGTCAAAGATCTAGCCAAGTCGTTTCCATTCAGTAAAGCCGCCACGTCCAAACATCTCAATGTTCTTGAGGAAGCGGGTCTTATTGAAAAAACCAGAAAAGGGCGAGAAGTCTTCTGTTCAATAAATCCATCGACTCTTCAGCACGTCGAGGAGTGGGTTAAATTTTATCGCCAGTTTTGGGACCAACAGTTGGATAACTTGGAAACTTTTTTGAGCGAAAATCCAAAGAATTCAAGAAAATAAAGACTCAAGAAGCAATATTGTTTTGGGTAATGTCGATTTTGGGTATTCCGTTCGTCTTTAGTAAGAACGCTCAAGAGGGAAGACCCTTACCACACACCAGGAGGACATCTCATGCAATACCTATTAATGATCTACGCTGCCGAATCCGCAAACCCCAAGCCTGGAACGGCTGAGCATGACAAGATGATGCAAGGGTTCACCGAACTCGCCCAAGAATTAGAGGCTAAAGGTTTGATGAAGGGCGGTAATGCGCTAGATGATGTTGCGACGGCCACCACTGTGCGCGTACGCAATGGCAAAGCTCAAACTCTGGACGGCCCGTTTGCTGAAACCAAAGAACAGTTGGGAGGGTTCTTCCTTCTGGAGTGCAAGGATCTTGACGAGGCCATCCAATATGCAGGAAGGATCCCAAGTGCTCAGTTCGGCTCTATAGAAATTCGACCTGTGATTTCGTGTGGTGGTTAGGTTAGGTCAGATGAGTGCTAGAGACATCCAAAAATCAACCTGAGGCAGCCGTCGAAAAAATTGTCCGCGAAGAGTGGGGGCAGGTATTGGCCACTCTTGTGGCTTACGTACGCGATTTCAGCCTCGCTGAAGATATGCTCCAAGATGCCTGTGTCTCAGCCTTAGAACATTGGTCAAAGGATGGAGTACCAAAGAGTCCCCGCGCCTGGTTACTTCAGACGGCACGACGCAAAGCGATTGATCGGTTTCGTCGCCAGGCTAACTTTGAAACCAAACGTGCCGAGCTTGAGATACTCACCAATCTTGAGCAGCAGATCAGGCCTGTCGAGGAGGATACAGTGGCCGAAACCATACCAGATGACCGGCTTCGTCTTATCTTTACTTGCTGCCACCCTGCCTTAGAAGAACATGCCAGAGTGGCATTGACACTTCGAACATTAGGCGGTCTCACTACTCCGGAAATTGAACGAGCCTTCATGATTCCAGAAATCACCATGGCTCAGCGACTCGTGCGTGCCAAACGTAAAATCAAGGTGGCAAAGATTCCTTACATTGTGCCATCTCCCCATCTGTGGCCAGAACGTATCGAATCAGTGCTCACGGTCATCTACCTGATTTTTAATGAAGGCTACGCGACCAGCTCAGGGAATCAACCGACTCGCGCAGATTTATGTCATGAGGCCATTCGCTTGGGGAACATTCTTGTCAGCTTGGTTCCACAGGAACCGGAAATCGCAGGGTTACTCGCTTTAATGTTGTTGCATGACTCACGACGCCCTGCTCGGACCAATCGTGATGGAAATATGGTCACATTGGAGCACCAGGATCGAAAATTATGGAAGCAAGACCACATTGATAAAGGTGTGGATTTATTACAACGAGCCCTATTGATGAGTAGGCCTGGCCCTTTTCAAATACAAGCCGCCATTAGTGCCGCCCATGCACAGGCAAATAGTTATCAAGAGACTGATTGGCATGAAATCACCTTGCTCTACGAGAAGCTCTACGAACTGCAGCCATCACCAGTCATCAAGCTCAATGCTGCCGTCGCGTTGTCGTTTGCTTACGGGGCTCAGGCCGGGCTGACGGCCATGGCAGAATTGGATACGCACGGTGAACTGGCGCAGTACCAACCCTACCATGCTGCTCGGGCAGACTTGTTCCGCCGAGCAGGACGCAATGAAGACTCCGTTGCAGCCTATCGACAAGCCTTAGAATTCACTGAAAACGCGGCAGAGCGGAATTTTCTTGAACAGCGTCTAGTAGAAGTCTCGGAATAGAAATGATGAACAACCTTACAACCCATTTAATTAGGAGGTCACTATGTACGCACACAAACTCATGATTGCTCTCATCGTCGGCTTTATGGCTCTTAGTTCAATTCACGTTTATGCTGAAGAGCAGGAACTAAAACCATACGTCGGTTCTGAGGCGTTTGAACGGATGAAGCAACTCGCAGGTTCTTGGGAAGGGAATATGGACATGGGAAAAGGCCCCATGAAGGTCGCCACCAGCTACAAAGTCACCTCTAATGGAAGTGCTCTCATAGAAACGGTCTTTGAAGGAGCCCCTCATGAAATGGTCACGGTCTACCACGACGACTCGAAACATCAAATCAACTTCACCCACTATTGTTCACTCGCCAATCAACCCAAGATGAATCTCACAACTGTGGAAGGTAATACCTTGACCTTTGATTTATCTGGTGATTCGGACATCGATGCGAAACATGAAACCCATATGCATGCTGCAGCTATTACGTTTGACGGAAAAGACCAAATCACCCAACAATGGACAAAATTCGAATCTGGCAAAGAGAACCAAATCGTGAAAGTCTCGTATTCACGCATCAAATAAACCTAAAAATAATTCACATGGACGGCACTCTTCAGAGTGTCGTCCCTTTGAATCTAATAACTAATTTCCATTAGCGAATGAATTCCATGGGGCTCTGGGAAAATGCCTGAGACAACTCAACAGACATGAAAATTCTCTGAATAAAAAAGAACCGCTATCACAAGTGAAGGCAGATACTCATGGCTAACGTCTCCAAGCGCTTAGAAAGCAATATCGAAGGGAATTTTTTCGTCGACTCCACGTGTATCGACTGTGATACCTGTCGACAGTTAGCGCCAGAAACATTTATTGAAGACGGTGAGTATTCCGCCGTTTTCCACCAACCAGGATCCGCGCATGAAGAATTCGCGGCATACCAAGCATTGATTGCCTGTCCAGTTGGGTCCATTGGCACCGTCAAGAAAAATTCGGAAGTATTTTCAGAAGCTCAAGCTTCCTTTCCAATGCCTTTGGAGGATGGCGTCTATTATGTGGGATTTAATTCAGAGAAATCGTTTGGCGCCCATAGCTATTTCATCCAGCATCAAGACGGAAATTGGTTAATCGATTCTCCTCGATATCTCAAGCAACTAGTGCAAGCCTTTGAAAAGCTCGGTGGCATTCGATACATCTTTCTCAGCCATGAGGACGACATCGCAGAGGCAGCGCGTTATACCAAGACTTTTGGTGCCACGCGAATCATTCATCAAGCGGACTCCTCGGCCATGCCGGATGCTGAAAAATTCATGACTGGCAACGATGTCGTTCAAGTGGAACGGGAGTTTGCATGCATACCAACTCCGGGTCATACCGCTGGCAGTATGGTCTTGCTGTACAAGAATCGGTTTCTGTTCTCAGGTGATCATCTGTGGTGGGAGAGAGATCTCCAGCAACTGGGGACTCCAAAAAACTTAGTGTGGGATAACGCGCAATTAGAGCAATCAGTCAAGAAATTACTCAACTCTTCTTTTGATTGGGTCTTACCTGGTCATGGAGAGCGTATGCACTTGCCCGCCAGTGAAATGAAATCCGCCCTCGAACAACTCGTCAAACGAAGCTGGGCTTCCAATTCCTCGCCTCTTTGATTTTTCGATCAGGAAAGCCAGAATTAAGGGTTGAAACCGACAGGTAGATCAATAACGGCAGACAGGGCATCATGATCACTGAGCAGATCACGTAACGGAAGGGATCGTGATTGTCCAACGCGAATATTTCGTGTGGCTATTAGATCAGGGCCATCTTGCTGAACCACCGTCAACAAATTCGATTCGAGAAATTCTCGTAAAATCTCTCCATCTTGCACCTCTCGATCAGGCCGTAAGTTCGAATCCATGCCTATAAATAATGGCGCATCGCTCGGAACCAAACGTTTGAGCGCTGCTGTAATTTGACGAAACTGTAGAACACGAGCCTCGATGCTTTCCTGCCCTCTCCCAGAATCCATGTGGCTATTTAAAACCCAAAAGTTTGGGAATTGCACCAGTTGGAATCCCTTTGAAAAGAAATCGTCTGCTTTATTGAGCGCGCTATTCCAACCCGCAAAAGCAGTATAGGGTTCTGTATGGACAGCAGTAGCTTGCTCTTGAGCAAGCATGAGTAATCCAGGACTCAGACATATCTCGCACACAGTTCGAAGGGGCCACCAATCACCACCTCCACCCTCAGTAAACAAAGGGTACTCAGCCCAGGCATGTTTCGTGTAACGTGCAATTTGCGCTGGACGCACAAAGGCTTCTTGAAACAAGACAAGGTCAAACTGCGCCGCGAGATCTCCAATACATGCGATTTCCTCTTCCGTATGGCCGCTAGAAGAAAATATGGAACCCGGCAGGAGACGATCATGAATATTCCACACCAGCACATGAAGCCCATTGCGGTCTTGAGTATCTGGAAGTGCGGAAGACGTGATACCAGCTTGTTGCTGCCAATCTATGTGGCAATTGGATGTCAGGGCAGGCTTCGCTTCAAAGCTCCCCACACAACCATTCAGCACCAGCAGTAACACAACGGACAGACAATTACTGCCAAGCCGACACACAATAATACTCAGGCTATACATAACGCTGCTTCCTTCTTGGGAAGAAAACACGAAACTGGATACACCCAATCTCTTCGCACTATACAAAGATATTTTTACCAAAAAGAAGTTATTTGATCGGAAGCACAGAAAGGTCAGCGATGGAGACTAATGGACCAGGAAAGATTCCAAGCAACACGACACCGGCTACAGCACAGGCAAGGACAACGGAGACTTGTGGGGAAAGAACCAGACGGGTATTTTTTTCTTGTTCAGCGGATGGCTCCCGCATGTACATGACCATCACGATTCGCAAATAATAGAAGGCTGAAATTGCCGCAAAAACAAGACCAAAAATGGCCAGCCACGCCAAATCTGCATTGACTGCTGCCATGAACAGATAAAACTTCCCAATGAACCCAGCAGTCGGTGGGATCCCTGCTAATGAAATCATAAAGACAAGCATCAAAAAGGCACCACCTTTATGCCGCTTAGCCAAGCCAGTAAAGTCTTCAATCTCTTCACCTTCGAGGCCACCCTTTCGTAAAATCGCAATCATGGCAAACGCCCCAATCGTCATGAACGAGTAGATTGCCAAGTACAGCATGAGGCTGGAAACGCCACGAGATGAGACATCTGCTTCAACGCCTACCCAACCTGCCACTACCACACCAACCAACGCATATCCGGCATGAGCAATACTGGAGTAGGCTAACATTCGTTTCACGTTCGTTTGGACGATGGCGACTAAATTCCCCAATGCCACCGTAATTAAACAGATCGCAAGAATGATCAGATTCCAATTGGGCTTGACGCCGCCAAACGCCTCTAAAAGGACTCGAAGGAACGCGGCAAAACTTGCCGCTTTTGAGGCCACAGCCATAAATGCCGTCACAGAGGTCGGTGCACCCTCATAGACATCTGGCGTCCACATATGAAAGGGCACCGCAGCGACTTTAAACCCAAAGCCGACGATGATCAGCATCAGCGCCAACAGCATCAGCGGATCTTCCGATGCTGGCCCATTGACCACAGTCGATATTTCACTCAGACGCGTGCTCCCCGTTACCCCAAACAACAGGGAAATACCGTAGAGCAAAATGCCTGAAGAAAAAGCTCCTAAGACAAAATATTTTGCAGAAGCTTCGATTGACCGTGCTTCATAACGTTTTAAGCCAGCCATGATATACAGCGTGATCGACATGAGTTCGATGCCGAGGTAGATCGTCAACAAGTCGGCACCTGAAACCATGACCATCATGCCCACTAAGGCCAGCAAGACAAAGGCGTAATATTCCGCAAGCTCAATTTTTTCTTCTTTGAGATAGCTCATGGACAATAAAATTGTCATCCCACTGACTAGATACAACAACATTTTCCAAAATGCCGCATAGGAATCCATCACGACCAACCCACTGAACGCCACGGTCGTTTCACCAAAATCTTCCATGGTGATCAACGCGCAGACCGCCAACACACCTAAGCTTATCCACGCGAGGTAATCTTTTTTTCCGGTCGGAGTCACGGGGTCAAGAACAAGAATCAAGCAGGCGACACCGACAATCAGCAATTCAGGAAGAATTATGGCCAGATCGGCAAAAGGAATACTCATGGGGTTGCCTCTGTGGCACGCTGACTCAAGGAATCAGAGATGCTCTCTGTCATCACCAACACATGCTCAGTGGGCGATCCTTCTTTTTGGACGATCACAGATACGGATTGAGAGGCAATGACACGCTCCACACTCGAATGCATCACATCCAACAGTGGTTTGGGATAGAGGCCAATCCAAAAGACCAGCACAACTAAAGGCACCAACATGCCAAACTCCCTAGCACTCAAATCAGTTAACTTGGGAAGCATCTTTGGGGAAGCTGGGCCATATACAATACGCTGCACCAAATACAAAATATAGACAGCCGATAAAATGATGCCTAATGCGGCTAAGGAGGCCGTCAACTTATCCCATGCAAACACGCCGAGTAATACTAAAAATTCACCCACGAAACTATTCATACCTGGGAGGCCGACGGAAGACAGCGCGAAAATGACGAGAAACGTCGCATACCTCGGCATGGCATTGGCAAGCCCACCATTCTCAGCAATTTCCCGACTATGGGTTCGCTCATAGATAATGCCCACACACATAAAGAGCCCACCTGTGGTAATGCCGTGATTAATCATCTGAAGCACAGCACCTTCGATCCCCTGAGCATTCAACGCGAAAATCCCCAATGTGACAAACCCCATGTGACTCACACTGGAATAGGCAATGAGTTTTTTGATGTCACTTTGCGCTAAAGCCATATAGGCACCATAGATAATCGCGATGACTGACAAGGTCATGATGATTGGGGTGAAACTGACCGTGGCATCCGGCAACATCGGGAGGGAAAACCGCAAGAAGCCATACGTACCCAACTTCAACAAGACACTGGCCAGAATGACACTACCCGCTGTCGGTGCTTGAACATGTGCATCTGGCAGCCACGTATGAAACGGGAACATGGGGACCTTCACCGCAAATGCTGCAAAGAATGCCCAGAACAACAACGCTTGCAAACTTGGCGAATACGACGCGTGTGTGAGTGCCAAGATATCGAACGTGCGGCCACCTTCAAAGTACAACACCATGATGGCGACAAGAAGAAGAATACTACCGGCGAGCGTATAGAGAAAAAATTTGATGGCCGCATACACTCGATTGGGACCGCCCCACACGCCGATTAACAAATACATGGGAATCAACATGGTTTCCCAAAAGATATAAAAGAGCACAAAGTCTAACGCGACAAACACACCAATCGTGGCGGTTTCCAACACAAGCAGACTAATCATAAATTCTTTGCGCCGCATGTCGATGGCTGTCCAAGACACAAGAATGCACAAAGGTGCGAGAAAAGTAGTCAGAAGCACTAATGGCATACTGATGCCATCAACCCCCAAGGCATAATGGATGGATGGCGAATCAATCCATTGATGCTTCTCAACAAATTGCATACCCGCAGTAACATTGTCGAACGCAAACCAAAGTGGCAACGACGCAACAAAGGTAATCAATGAAGTGGCCAACGCAATCTGCCGCGATAACGATTCTTGCGCGAGCAATGTCGCCACCACACCAAGCAGCGGAAGAATGAGTATGAGTGTGAGCCAGGGCATGCCCCCGGTAGCCACCACCATCTCAGTCATGTGCGATATCTCTCTTCTTCCACATGTCACAGACCCTAGTCTTTTTCAACATTTCCTTAGAAAAAAATCAACGCCCCGAGAATCACTACGGCGCCGACCGTCATGGCCAGCGCGTAGTTTTGTGCTTGCCCACTTTGAAGTACCCGCGTCACCCATCCTCCCCAGGCCACGGCACGCGCGACTCCATTGACCGCACCATCAATCACTGCTACATCCACTCGTTTCCATAAGCTATCAGCCACCTTCAACGTCGGTGTCACGATCGTTCGATCATAGGCTTCATCCACAAACCACTTATTCAATGACAATTGATAGAGCGATTGCCATTGACCGGCTAAACGATCCGGCAAACCCGGTGACTTCACATAGACAAAATACGCGCCAGCAATACCTAATAATCCCATCGCCGTTGCCGCGATCATGATGCCTGTTGCTGCGGCACCTTCATGATGCCCTCCACCTTCACTGCCAGGAAAAGCCGGAGCCAGAAATTCAGGAATACCGATATAGCCGGCCAGAATACTCAGCACGGCAAGAATCAATAGCGGAACAGTCATCGTCTTTGGAGGTTCATGAATGTGACTCGCGTGGGCAGGATCCACACGAGATTCTCCCCAAAACGTCACAAACACCAGTCGGAAACTGTAAAACGCGGTCATTAGTGCTGTGATTAAGCCTAGCACTGTCAGCACTTGGCCTAGCCCACCTGACATCCATGCAGACAACAGCAATGCATCCTTACTGAAAAATCCTGCGGTCAGGGGAAAACCTGCGAGAGCCAACGACCCAATCACAAACGTCCAATAGGTCACCGGCAATTTATCTTTCAGTCCACCCATTTTCCGGAAATCTTGTTCATGATGGAGGGCGATAATCACCGCACCACATCCTAAAAACAATAAGGCCTTGAACGCTCCGTGCGTCAGTAAATGATACATCCCGGAAACGTAGGCTCCCAAGCCACAGGCCATCATCATATACCCAAGCTGGCTCAACGTTGAATAAGCCACGACGCGTTTGATATCCGTTTGGGTCAGCGCGATCGTCGCTCCGAGCACCATCGTGACTCCCCCGACAACGGCAACGACATCCAGAGCTACAGGTGACAAATTAAATAATGGTGCCAGCCGAGCCACCATAAACACCCCAGCGGTCACCATAGTCGCAGCATGGATGAGTGCAGAAATAGGCGTTGGGCCTTCCATCGCATCTGGCAGCCAGACATGCAACGGAACTTGCGCCGATTTACCAACCGCCCCCACAAACAAAAAGAGGCAAATCATCGTCATGACTGAGATTTCCCAATTGCCACCAATCGCGCCCAATATATTCACGGTTTCCCCAGCCACCTGGTCCAATTGGGTAAACACGTCTTGATAATTCAAACTGCCAAAGGTGACAAATACCAACAAAATCCCCAGCATAAATCCGAAATCTCCGATACGATTCACCAGAAAGGCTTTTGTTGCTGCCGCTCGAGCGGAAGCACGCTCATACCAATGTCCGATGAGCAAATACGAACACAGGCCAACGGCTTCCCAAAAGACAAAAATCTGCAAGAAATTATCAGACATCACCAACATCAACATTGAAAACGTGAACAAGGCAATATTGCTGAAAAATCTGGCATAGCCGGGTTCACCGTGCATATAGCCAATCGTATAAATATGGACTAGAGAACTCACAATGGTGACCAGCATCAGCATGGCCACCGTTAACTGATCGATAAACAGACCTAAAGTAATCGTGAGATCGCCAGAATTGGCCCAGGTATAGAGAGGAATGTGCAGGACCGTTCCGCTGGCCACTTCGCTCAGAGCCATCAGAGAAAACAAGAAGGAAAGAACCACCGCAGGCACGGCAATCCAATGCGCTCGCTCCTTGATCACATGACCACCGAGACTAAGGACCACGAAGGCCAGAAGTGGGAGAAGAGGGATTAAGGCGTAGACGTAGACCATCGCCTCACCATTTCAGCAATCGGAAGTCATCAATGTTGATGCTGGAGGAATGACGGTAGAGGGCAATAATAATCGCCAATCCGACAGCAACCTCTGCCGCAGCCACGGTCAGCGCAAAGAATACAAAGACTTGGCCAGACAGATTTCCTAAATAGGACGAAAACGCCACAAAGTTGATGTTCGTGGCATTGAGCATCAACTCAACGGAGAGCAGGATAATGATAATATTACGACGGATGAGCACGCCGATTAATCCAATAGAAAAGACCAAGCCGCTTAAGACGACATAATAGCTGATCGGAACATCCATCAACCCTTGACCTCCAAAATACCTTTTTTCGTCAGGATTACCGCACCCACCATGGCCACTAACAAGATCAGGGAGGCCACTTCAAAGGGGAAAAGATACGTCGAATAGAGCAGTTCCCCGATTGATTCCGTGTTCCCGCGTGTCAACTCAATCGGAGCGGCAGAGTCTGCCAAATTTTCACCAAGAGTCGTCTCCCCTTTCAATACCAGCAAAACGGCTTCTGCGAACAAGACACAACCCAGGAATAATCCGACAATAAACTGACCGTGGAAATGTTCTTCTCGCTTTAAATTCAGCAGCATCACGACGAAAAGATAGAGCACAAGAATGGCTCCGGCATACACCAAGATCTGAATGATTGCCAAGAACTCCGCATGTAACGTCACGAATAGCCCCGCCACATGGAAAAACATGACCAACAGAGCCAACGCACTATAAATCGGATTTTTGAGTGCAACCACAAACCCAGCAGTCAGAACAATAATGCTGGCAAAATAGAAAAAGACAAATGTTTCCATAAATTGATGAAGCCAGGATTAGGAATGAAACGTCGTCACTCGCTGACGAACCCAGACGCAATAATCATGCACACAGTCTTACTCAGCATCCTTTTGAGGGATTCCTTTAAATCCCACATTAAAATACGCCACATTCGGATGTTGATACTCCAACCGTTTTTCACGAACGGGGAAATTCCGATCCCCAATAGCCAGCAGTTGTTGTTTATTTAATTGCAATTGCCGTTTATCGTACACGGCCCATTCATATTCCTGTGTCATACCCAAGGCATCCACCGGACAAGCATCAACACAGAGACCGCAAAATAAACAACGGGTCATGTCCATGTAATATTCCTTGGAATATCGCTTGGCTGGCTCCTCTGGCACTTCTGCGCTGACTACGCGTATCACTCGAGAAGGACAGGCGGCTTCACACAGATCACATCCGACACATTTTTCCGTTCCGTCATCGTAACGTAAGAGCGCAAGCATTCCCCGATAATTTGACGGCAGCTGTTTCTTTTCATGGGGATATTGCAAGGTAATGGGCTTATAGTTGAGAAGGTGCGACATCGTCGCTTTCATCCCCAACAGCAGCTCATAAAATGTGAGCGTCTTAATCCATTCTTTCAGATTCATTGATCGCAATTCTCAATCATCATGTCGGGAACATATACTCAACAATGGCGGTCACTACGATATTACCCAGAGCAATCGGCAACAAGACCTTCCAGCCAAACCGCATCAATTGGTCATATCGTAATCGAGGAAGGGTAGCCCTAATCCAGAAGAACAAAAAGAGGAAAAACGCCACTTTCCCAGCAAACCATATGATGCCAGTAATTCCATGCATCCATTCTGGACCCTGCAAGATTTCTAATGGGGCATGCCACCCACCAAAAAACAACACCGTGGCGACACAGGACACCAAAATCATGTTGCCGTATTCCGCCAGAAAGAAGAACGCAAACCGCATGCCGCTATATTCGGTAAAAAACCCGGCCACCAATTCACTTTCTGCTTCTGGCAAATCAAATGGTGTGCGGTTCGTTTCAGCAATTGAAGAAATCATGAACACCATAAAGGCTATCGCTTGAGGGAAGGATCCCCATGCGAAGAAATACCAATTCCAAAAGCCACCAGCTTGGGCATTGGTAATTGTCACCAAACTCAAGGAACTGGAAAGGAGCAGCACGCCAACGATTGAGAGCCCAACATTGAGCTCATAACTAATTAATTGGGCAGCCGATCTCAGCCCACCTAGCAAAGAATACTTACTATTTGAAGACCAACCTCCGAGAATGATGCCGTATGCTCCAATAGACGCAAATGCGAGAATATATAAAACTCCGATATTAATATCCGTGATCACAAAAGGCTTGAAATCCACACCGCCGACATCAACCGTCCAATCCGGACCAAAAGGAATCACGGCGAAACCGATGAGTGCCGGAACTAACGACAGAATCGGCGCCATGCTAAACATGAACTTATTCGCACCGGCCGGAATAATGTCTTCTTTGAAAAAAAGTTTCAAGCCATCCGCTACTGGTTGCAAAATGCCGTACGGCCCCACTTCCATGGGTCCCATCCGGTCTTGCATCCACCCTAAGACTTTGCGTTCAAGTAAGGTGAGCACGGCAACCGTAAGGAGCACCGCAACCATGACTGCTCCAATTTGTGCTAACGTAAGGCCTAATCGAATTCCCGTTTCCATGACGGATTCACTCCTCTTCTCTATATACCCACAAGCTGGGAACGATCTTATGCTCCCACCGATTTTTCTAAACGAACGCGAGCCACCTTACAATAGGGCACCTGCGTTTCAGGATCGACCGTATACGGCAAGAGTCGACGGATCTCCTCATCAAAATGCTCAGGAAACACGGCCACCCCTTGAGGAATACGCTCACGAAGTCCAACCAGCACGGTCACTTCGCCTAAACTATTACTCACCTTCACGGTATCACCCTCAGCAAAACCACGCCGAGCGGCCTCTTCTGGATGCACATAGACTTTGCCTGTGGCTTCAACTTGCAAGAGACCTTTGGCTTTCCGTGAAAACTTCCCAGAATGAAACAAGGATTGAGAAACCTGTAAGGTCATCTCATCAGTGGCTGCTTCGCTTACCGGAAGTTGATACCGCGCGGCAATATCGCGTTGATAATCGGTCGTCACGTATCTGGCGATCACCGACGAATCAGGTTGTGCTGGTAAGGGAGTAGGACCTAACGTACGTGTGCCAGGAAGAAGGTTCCGGATTTCTTTCCCAATTTCTTTCACATCCCCATATTCCATCGGATCATTCATCATCACCGAAAGCGCGGAAAAAATTTCCCAATCCGGTCGGCTGTCACCAACCATGTCAATGGCTGTCCGTACCGACTGGATATGCCCTTCCGTATTGGTAAAAGTCCCATCTTTTTCTGCATAGGAACAGGCTGGGAGAACGACATGCGCCTGTTGCGCCGTCTCGGTAAGAAACAATTCCTGACAGACCAGAAAATCAAGCTGCTCCAAAGCCGAATGGATACCAGAGGACGGAGGCAACGATGCTAAGGGATTCTCACCGACGACCACTAACGCTTTTAACTTGCCTTGCTGCGCATCTTCAATCATTTGCGGCAATGAAGAGCCTGGCGTATCAGGAATAGGGCGCCCCCATGCTTTCGATAGATTTTCCCGAACGGCTGGATCTCCCAGAGATGTTCCACCTGGCAAAATAGCACCAGTCCCACCCATCTCAAATGCCCCTTGATCATTATTCTCTTCGGCCAGGGGAGCAAGCCCACAACCTGGAGTTGTCAATTTTCCCGTGATCAGGAGGAGATCCATCAGGTTCATCGTCATGCCAAATCCACCTTCAGACCGCAAGACACCTGGACCCACCACGATCACAACCTTCTTCCCTTGCCCAAACACTTGTGCGGCTTGTGTAAACAGATCTGAAGCAAGACCCGTTTGCGCGAATATTGCGTCCCAAGAAAGAGCCTGAAGACGAGCTGATATGTCGTTAAAGTAGGCTTGGGCTTTCACCTGAAGCTCAGCATCAAGAATTGACTGTTCCACCACAGCTTTCAATAACCCCAAAATGGCCGTTGAAAAACCAGTTGGCTTCACACCGAGGTGATGTTGGGCGAGATTAACAATATTGCTAATGCTTCCAATGGCTGGTTCCAAGGCTTCAATAGTAATGAGCTTGGCTCCACGCTTCTTCACAGCCGCTTTGACTTTTAATCCTGTGATTGGATTGGTTTCGGTAATATTCGTTCCAACAAGAAGTAGGGTATCTGCCGATTCAATGTCTTCAAAACAGACCGACCAGCGATGGGTACCCTGCACCCGCTGCAAGGCATGCACTCCATTCAGGTGGCCATAGCGCACACTGCTATCAATCCGGTTCGTCCCAACCACACCACGCATAAACTTCTGAAAGACATAGATATCTTCATTGGTACAGCGCCCAGAGATCAACCCACCGATCGCATCAGCACCATACTTCGCTTTGATGTCTAACAAACGCTGCCCAACAAGCTCTAAAGCTTCTTCCCATTGAACCGATTGAAATTCGTTCCCTTTTCGGACGAGAGGCATGGTCAATCGATCAGCATGTTCACTCACATGATATCCAAAGAACCCTCGTGCGCAGAGATCGCCATTATTTCGACCAGCGCCTTGCGTGGAATTAATTTCAATCAGGGCGTTGCCTTTTGTTTGGAAGGTAATTTGGCATCCATCACCACAATACCCACAGACCGAATCAGTTCGCTTGAGCATCCACGGACGAAATTCATACATCGAGGCACGACTG
>JAJDBS010000094.1 GCA_029261235.1 Nitrospirales bacterium | reverse complement strand
ATCCTTAGTTTTCTTATCGTCAAATCTGAGAAGCTGTGTCCTTCTGATTCTGGTTGGACTATTTTTTCTGCCGAGTGCTAGCCACGCAGCAAAAGAAGATATGGTCACAACACCTTCAGGCTTACAGTACCTTGACCTTGTTGCGGGTTCTGGCCGCGAAGCAAAGGCCGGTGATACGGCCACGGTGCATTACACAGGAACCCTTGTCGATGGAACAAAATTTGATAGCTCGAAAGATCGGAACAAACCTTTTCCGTTTCCACTTGGAGCCGGTCGGGTGATCAAAGGCTGGGATGAAGGCGTGGAAGGTATGAAAATCGGCGGAACGCGAAAGTTAGTCATTCCTCCAGAATTAGGCTACGGGGCGAGAGGTGCCGGGGCAGCCATTCCGCCCAATGCGACGTTGATTTTTGAAGTCGAACTCCTCGGCCTAAAGTAATGAAGGAAACACCTCTGACACAGATGCATCGTGAGCATAAGGCTAAGTTGGTCGACTTTGCCGGATGGCTGATGCCCATACAATATACGGGGGTTCTTGATGAGTACCATGCCGTTCGGCATGGCGCGGGCTTGTTCGATGTTAGCCACATGGGACGACTGAACGTGGCAGGCGATCAAGCTGAAGATTTTCTACAATGGGTGAGCACGAATGATGTTCGACGGTTAGCTGTAGGGCAAGCGCAATACAGCATGGTTTGCCAAGAGTCGGGGGGCATCTTAGATGACATTTTTATTTATAAGACTGGCCAAACTGAATTCCTGGTCTGTGTGAATGCCTCAAACCGGATCAAGATCCTTGAATGGTTTCATATGCATCAGCCAGCAAAATTTCCTCAAGTCGTCATTCATGATCAATCAGAAGATTTAGCCCAACTGGCAATTCAAGGTCCGGCATCACAGGCCTTGCTGAAGAAAGTGATTGGGTCAGCCGTAGACAAACTGAAGCCTCGTCAATGTCTCCCAATTGAAGCCAATGGGTTTTCCGGACTTCTGAGTCGTACTGGCTATACTGGAGAAATAGGTTATGAATGGTACATCCCAGCGGGAGAAGCTCAGCGGGCATGGGAACAATTGTTACACGCCGGTGAAGGTGATCAGGTCAAGCCGGCGGGGCTTGGCGCAAGAGATCTGCTGCGATTAGACGTTGGATATCTGCTCTATGGAAACGATATGAATGAGAAGACGACACCATTAGAAGCTGGAGCTGAATGGGTGGTGGCGTGGGACAAAGGACCGTTTCAAGGTCAAACAGCCCTACAGAAACTCAAAGAGCAAGGAATACCTAAAAAACTTGTTGGTTTTGAAATGATTGAGCGCGGGGTTCCCAGGCATGATATGGAAATCGTGAAGGACGGAAAGATTGTTGGAGCGGTGACCAGTGGAAATTTTTCTCCGGCACTGCAAAAAGGCCTTGGATTAGGGTCGCTTCCCCCAGCGTTGTGTCAGGACGCAACCGTGTTAGCCATCAATATTCGTGGAAAACATATTCCCGCTAAAGTGGTCAAGCTGCCATTCTATAAACGCCAAAAATCGTAAATCCATTCGTTATTGCCAAGGAGACCTATGCAAGAGGAAAAACTCCTGTCGACCCTTCGTGTTCATTCGGGGAAAGTGTTGAAGCTTGATTTGGATACGGTCGCGCTGCCAAACGGACGAACAATCGAATTGGAGATTCTTCGACATCCTGGCGCTTCTGCAGTCGTGCCTCTCAAAGAGGATGGGAAGGTGGTCCTTATTCGCCAACTTCGGCATGCAGCTGGTGGTTTCATTTACGAAATCCCAGCAGGAAAATTAGATCCGGACGAAGATCCGAAAGATTGTGCTGCACGTGAATTGGAAGAAGAGGTGGGTTATCGCGCAGGATCGTTAGAGTTGTTGACGAGCATTTGGACTGCGCCTGGATTTACCGACGAGGTTATTCACATTTACCTGGGAACAAATCTAGAAGTAGGGAATCAAAACTTAGATCAAGATGAAGTTCTAGAAATCGTGGAATGGCCACTAGAAGAAGCGATGTCTAGAATTCTTGACGGAACGATACGAGATGCTAAGACTATAATTGGATTACAGATGGTGTACGCGAAAAAAAATCTAACAGCATAGGTAGAGTCATTTGAGTGTCAACGAACCCAACTCAAACTCTCTCGCCCTTTAAGGTAGAGGGGTGGGGTGAGGGTAAAGGCCAATTCTGAAATGAAATATGACCGCAACTATGACTCATGCAACCTCGCCTAAAAGTGAAGTCTCTTCGCTATCCACCACACTAGGTAGTGGAACCGCCAGCCCATCTTCATAGATACTCGTCAGTTCGACATGCCCTAAATGCGGTGTTGGTCGTTGATCACGGCTTTCACTGTGAAACCGTGCTTCCAACCCTAACCTCTTCAAGAGGTACTGAGCTAACTCAATCCTGGAAACAGCTTTCGTTGACGGAATATGGCGAATGCCTGTTTCTCCGCTTCGAGCAAGTTCCATCACTCTTTTCGTTAAATCCTCCACCCACACCACAGAACGATATTCGTCTTCAACAATGGTAATCGGTAGTTGGCGTTGTGAGCGGTATCGGAGCCAATCCAAGTGCCCAGTGCGACCATTCGGCGAGGGGCCAATAGCTAATCCGGTGCGAATGATCAAAGATCGTGGTCTCTGCATGACCAACTTCTCCGCCTCGATCCGAGTTCTCCCATACATGCTGATCGGGCATGGTGCGGAATCCTCATTGTACGTTCCATCTCCACCAAAAACATGATCAGAGGAGACATAGACCATGCGTATAGTTGAAGGCAGCATCTTCAACGCTCTGGTGAGGTGTCCCACGTTAACCGCATGAGCCCAGTCTGGATCAATTTCACATTTTTGAACATCACACACGGCATGGCAGTAGAGGAGGAATTGTGGCTGGTATTGGTTGAGAATTGATTCGATCCATTCAGGATCTTCTAGTTGGAGAACGGACCATTGTTGAACGATTGGCGCGCGATTGCCAGGTGATGAAAAAGGTACGACCGAATGGGAAAATTGTCTTGCCAGATTAAACCCTAAAATTGAAGTGGATCCGAAGAGTATTGTAGAAGGTTTCATGCTCGACCATAAAGGAAATGCTAATGAAGTCAAACGGCTGTGGAATGAAAGTAGGCCATGCCTCCATAACCTATGTCAATTGAGAACGAGTGATATCCTGTGGTGACAACAAATCTAGGTCTCAATGATCTATTTGGAAATGTTGAATGACACTTGAGACTGCTAAACCTTCATGCCTGAAGGTGTTAATACTGGTATAGGCGAAGGAAGTGGGAGTTCACCTAGGGTTTCGTGAACATCAAGATGTTGGTTGGGCCAGCCCACTGAAGGACTGGCCCATAGTTATATACTGTTATGAAGAGGAATTCTCAAAGAGGTTCTTAACTACCAGCAATCATCACAGCGGAGGCATGGCCATCCTTGGTCATCTGAGCTTTCACCTGAACTCCTAGTTGAACTTTTCCGATGATGATGGTGCTCTTATCGATATGAACGCGTCGCTCTTTGCCTGCGAGATCGATGATGAGTAAAAAGAGCCTTTAATCTCCATTAAAGTCCCTTGCACAATTGAAGTGCTTTCTTTCATCGTTGGCGCACTTTGGACCAAGGAAGCAGTGGTTAATCCGAATGCACACAGTAGGGCTAGTATACTCAATAGTCTTTTCATGGCAGACCTCCATGGTGTTGGCAGAATGAAAAAATCAAGATCTGAATGAGCCATACGCGTATAATAGGACTATAGAGCAAGTAAAATGCCTAAATGAAAGAACAAAAAAATATGCTCTATATATCAATTGAATCGAAGGTGGTGATCTTTGAAACGTTGTTCAAGATTGAGGTGGGTGCTGTATGAAGGATCCTACAAATTTGGTCAATAGCATGCAGTGAATGTCCAATGATCTATTGGTGCCTTTGTCATTGGTCTGGTTTTCTCGAATAGAATTTTTGTCTGAGGAAGAAGAGGCTGGTCATTTTCTTCTTATGCGTCATTCGATAAAAATATTTGTGCGCAGGTCTGTTGAAGAGATTCGAGCTGGAAAGGTTTAACGAAGAACCCTTGCGCTCCCTCTCGGATAAATTGTTGTAGAGCTTGTCTGTCCATCCCACTTGACATCACCCACACGGGTACTTGATATCCCATCCAACGTAGTTCATCGAGCATGGTTGGTCCATCCATAACTGGCATATGCATATCTAAGAGAATGCCATCGATGGATTGAGTCGTGACGACTTCTAACCCTTCTTGCCCGTTACGAGCAAGCCATACACCATAGCCCCATGTTCTGAAGGCAGCCTCAAGCATGTCCGCAACCGAAGGATCATCTTCTACCACTAATATGCAGAGAGGAATGTTCTTTTGCATAGTGGATCCTGGAGAGCGGACCTGAGTTTCTTGTTCAGGATTCATTGGAAACTCGATAGCAATTGACATTGAAGAGGGTGTATGAAGCGAATCTTTATTCTTGCACCCTCTTTGATTGATCGAAAAAAAATACTTCAGAATGCCACTGGCATGTCTATCTATGAGGACATGAGAAGCATGATATATGCCCGTCTTTGATTAGCAGACCTATCTTATTGATTCTTAAAATGAACGTATTCCATCAGTGCTCGAGTCTTCAATTCTTGGCACTTGTCACCTGTAGGGTTTCATGATCATCCGTAGGGTCTTCCCTACGATAATCTTTCCATTCATGCGATATGCCTTGAGGTGAAAATTCGGAGAGATTCTCTGCTTACGCCTCAAGTTATCTATCTCAGGCAGAGTTCACGGACCTCAGTCGGTGATGTTGGCCCGTCTCTTGCGATGTTAGAAAAGATAGGTAGTGACGAAGCAAGTTGATCGGGAGGCCAATGTGAGGCCAGGGTATGTAGTTTTCTGCCTGGTTATCCGCGGGAGCCTGCAAGCCACATGTGGTGATAGGGGCTTTATTTATATCATTCATAAAGGAGAAATATTATGACGTCCTTACCGATGAGTCTTAAATCGTTGACTGTATTGCTAGTGATCACCTTCGCATTGAGTGTTGTCCAAAGTCGTACGGTGCAGGCGGAAGTAGTGGAGGCCCCGGCAGATCATGATGAAATTTCAGGGAATATTCTTGAGCCTTTTGCTGGAGCGTACAAGGAAGTTTCCGAGATCCACACCAGCTACGAACAGCGTATTGTTAAGTCACTAGATCCCGCTCAAGCTGACGCACTGCAACAAGAGGCGAATCAGAAGATGACTCAGGCTGTCACGGATCGTGGAATGACGATTGAGGATTACAACACGTTGTTTCAAGCGATCCAAAATGATCCAGACCTCAAGAAGAAATTTATGACGGTACTCAACCAAACACGGTGAGACGGAAGAGGCGAGCTCCAGTTTAGAGGAAAATCGGATTCCAGTAATGAATCCGATTTTTAAAGGGAAAAATTGCATGAGGAGGGAGTCCGATGGAAGTTCTTACATATGTGACACCTTCGTTTCAGACTATTGGAAAGTGTGCCGCGTTGATAGTGCTATGTGTCATGACAGGATGTTCTGATTCACCCGGGGATGCAACGATCGGAGAGCCAAAAGTGGTTCATCCTGAATTCACCGCAAACGTATCGGGGGCTGTTAATGCTGAAGTAGCTGGGTCGGGTATTGTGACGTATCTGGGTCCTAAAGAACGAGATGTTGTCACGGGGAATCGTCCTGGTTATTTTTTACTCGCGAATATCAATACCGATGTAGCAGGGGGGGAAGGGTTCACCATAACTTTTCGAATCCCTGATGAGGCTCAACCTGGGAACCATGCTCTCATGACGCCTGATGTTCGGACGGTCGGTGAACATTTTGACGTCCGTGTAGAACGGGTGGAGGAGGGTAAGCTCATTTCATATCACGTGAATACAGATGGATCCATCACTTTGAAAAGCTTTGCCCCTGACCGAAGCTATCCCGACATCAGTAAAATTACAGGAACCTTTCAATTTGTTACGGAGAATAATGAGGGGGATAGGATTTCAGCCAATGGGACGTTTGATTTTCCCTTTAGGCGGAAGGTCGCATTTCTAGGTACAGAGTAGGATGGTCAGGAGTTGTGAGGGCCTGAGGATGAGTGAGAGATTAAGTGCCCTTGCCTTAGGTGCAACTCATCTTGTTGAATTCACAACATCAATGTAGTTTAGATTCCCCCAAGTGCAATGCTCGCTTTGCGTTTGTGTATACTCCTTCCACTGAGCGAGTCGTGCTTTGCTGTTCTCTCTTGATTCCTGAATATGGTGTTCTCGTTCATATGTGTTCGGGAAAAGAGAGGACTCTGGAAATGGTCTAACGTAATCTTTGGTAACCTACTCGTCTGGGCGAACCATAGGGCACGAAATTTATTGGTCGGTACAGTTTATAAGAATCAGAAGGGAAGGGAGCGAGAATCGCTCCTTTTTTTATTTCCTCATCGACTTCAAAACATCAAAAGTCTGTAATCAAACATTCGTGAGACGAATGCCTCTGCTTTAGGTCGTAGGGTATGTGAAATTCAATGTAAAGGCTTTCTATCAATAGAGAGGTGAAGAAAAAGATTGTGCTGATGTTGTCTGATCAGATGTGCACACGATTATGTATATATTCTGGCGTGGCGGATGGCTTCTTGTTCAGATTCATAGATCGGGACAATTTCTGAAAGATGCGCCCAATCTAAATGGTTCCTAATATCAGTCGGTGGCTTGATGATACTGATCATGACATGAAGAGGTCTCATGTTGTGATACCAGAGAAATAACTCTCCCAGGCCAGTCGAATCAATCTCCGTGACGCCGGAGAAATCCAAAATAATGTGGTGGCACCCTGATTCTTGGGCCGCCCAGATCCTCCCTTGGATCCCTGTCGTGGTATGACGACTAAAAGGACCGGCAAGGGCAATAATTTTTGAATGAGAATACTGGTGTGCATGAACCTGAAGCATAAGACCGACCTCCGAGTGTAAAAACGGTGGAAAGTGTCATGGTTTTTCACAGTGAATCTCTTTGCCTCAGCAGGAGCAATTCACCGATAGGAGTAATGGTATATCACTAGTGTCTAATCAATGTTGCAATGATGAATTTGAGGCCATCTTTGCCATGGTAAAGGGCCAAAATAAGGCAAAAGCACTTCCTACCACTTCAATTCTCTTACGAGGTCTCATGTTGAACGAACCCCCCTGTTAGTAAGCTGGACTCTGGTCATGGTATGTATGCAAATTTCATGTCATTTGGAAATCTAGTATGACGTGAGGGCAAAGTTACTAAAAGCGTGAACTTCTCACATATGGGCACCTCTTAGAACTTTTGTTTTTATGAACGGTCTATTCATCATGTGTTCAAAAGTTGCAAGATGAATTTTAAATATCAGGAATGTGCTCAAGATATTTTCCAAGGGGATGGAGAGGAAATATGCGGCTAGGCAACTAGCTGGGCTAGCGATGATGAGGTGCAACGGACTGGGAGATTGGTATGACGAGTTATTTCAGAGGGGAATGACTGAAGTCATGGACTTCATGTATTGGTAGTTAGCCCCGAGCTTGTGAAGCGTTGATTGACTGAGGAGTGCACGCCTTTGCGGGAGTCTTTTCACTCCAATCAGCTACCTCAAAGCTTCGGTGACACTAAGTGCCCAATCTTCACGTAAATTAATGCGCCCTCTTCCTTGGTGAAAGGCGTATGGCGACTTAAATGGGGAGAGCGAATCCATGTGCCAGTTGGATAGCAATCATATTCGTCATAAAAGACTCCCTCCAAGACAAGTATTTCTTCACCGCCTCGATGTGAGTGGAGGTTGAACTGTGTATGAGGTGCCCATCGAACGAGTGCCACATGCTCACCTTCATATTCATGCAAGGGCATCACCTGAAGTCCTTCCACCACTCCTGGCCGCCAGGTTGCTTTTTTCGTATCGATAACCGTGCGCTGCGTATCATTCTTTGCGAATGGATGGGATTTCATAAACAACGTGCTTCCATTGACTGCGATGTTTGGAGGAGAGCATGTACCTTCCGGATTCCGTACATATGCTCCACTTGAATATTCGCCGTGTTCATCGGTAAACGTCCCATCGAGAACGAAAATTTCCAGGTCACCACAATGAGTATTCTCTGGGATTCTACTATCCTGAGTGCAGCGGACAAGGGTCGTTGCACAATTCAACTCTCCACCTATTCGATCTAACGTCATATGCTCAATTCCAGGGATCGACAAAGACGTCCATGAATAATCATTGGGTTTGACCACGATACGTTTCTCAAAATCATCATGAACTGGGGAATATTCTGGTGATGAGACTCTTGTGTTTTCATTGTTGTAAGCCGGCATGATCATCGTTTTTCTGGTTGTTTAATTTCGGATAGCAATTGAATGTGTCTTTTTCCCTTGTACATCCACAACAAGACAAAAAGCGTAAGCCAATGGTTAGCAGGGTCCCTTTTTGCATCAACAGAAGCAGATGCTCCTAACCCGACCACATCGCTAATGGTGGAGCAATGTGGACGAACAAGCGGAGCAGGAGCAAATTCGAATCCAATTCTCCCTTTCCGCTTGACTGCCTGAAGCTGTGAGCATCATATCACGAGATTTTCGAGAGGCCCAACGTTCGTCACTACATTGCTTCGTAGATTCTAATGTCTGGATCAGCCATGAGAAAGGGCTTCAACGCGCGAACAACATCGTTATTGAAGAGGGCACTTTGTAAATATTTCTCAGCGGATGTCGTCGTATTGAATCCGTGCAGAACTTGGACGTCGGCTTCTCGCACGAGTAATTCTTTTGACGTGGCGCCGTGTATCGTTTCGAGAAAGGGTTGTTTGTATTTGGCGTAGACCTCCCCAGCTTTACTGTGATTCGATTTGGCCACGTGAAGCGTGATGGCAAGATACGCTTTGCTCATGGTTGGCTCCGTTCTGTATTCGCGGAGACGCCGCGCCGAAGCCCCTAGCATAGAGGCTTGAGTGCAGAGTAGCGTAGGCAGCGAAGCGCGTCTGTTCTCTAAATAACAGTTGGGGAGGCCGTTAAGGCTGTATGAATTGCTTGATATCGTCGATCCCTCGTACACAGACATATTCTCTGCTATACCCAAGAATACCTTGGTCTCTCAGTTTGTTAAGGATCGTGCTGACCACTGGCCGACTCGCTCCCACGAGGTCAGCGAGTTCTTGTTGAGTGAGGCGAAGGTGCTGTCCGAATCCGTGTTCACAACGTGTTGCGAAATCTCCAGAAAGCTCAATGAGGGTCTCGGCCAGCCGTACCTCAGTTCGTTTAAAGGCCAATCCCTCGATTTTTCGCTCAATTTGGCGTTGGCGGCGTGCCAAAATCGCAATGAATTCCCATGATATGATTGGATGGTTGAGGAGAAGGCTTTGGAACTCTTCAAGCGGTACTGTCCAAATTGTAACATTTCCTTTGGCCTGTGCGGTGTCTTCAGTCTCAGGGATGCCGCTCAGCGCAGGCCCGAGAAGCTCTCCAGCCCTCAACAGAGCCGTGGTGAAGGATTCTCCTTCACGGCTGACGCGAGCGAGGGTGACTTGGCCACTGAGAACGCAAAAGACCGCCCGAACGTTCTCGCCTTGTATGAAGATCGTGTCCTTATGTTGAAATGAAAAAACCTTGGCCGTCGGGCAACCTCGCTGTAGATTTTCGGATGGGACATCTGCCAGGAGAGAGCAGTTGATTGAATAATTAGAGCTTTGCATGAAAGGCCACTCAAATATTGAACATCAAGAATTTTTCATCATCATCAGGTGAAGCCAAGAGGTCGTGCGTTCATCGAGTTGAGACCCTATCCTCATCTCTGTCACTAATATCACTCCTTTATCTGGGAGTCATTGTTTTGATGAGCCCCGAAGAGACCCTCCATTGAGCTCTAATCCAAGGATCAGCCATTTGGCTGCTCGTGGAGATCGTCCTCAATTCGATGTATGCGCACAATGCCAGTATCGCACATAGGTTGTATTTCCTGGCTTGAAAATATACCAACTGGTTTGTATAATATCATAGATATACTAAAATGGAGGGAATGAGATGTCTAAACAAACCAGTACAAAAGAAAAGTTACTGGAGACAGCTACCCAACTTATTTGGCAGAGCAATTACTCAAATGTTGGCGTGAATGAAATCTGCCAGCAAGCCGGGGTCACCAAGGGTAGCTTTTATCATTACTTTGAAACCAAGGCGGATTTGTTCTACGAGGCGTCTGAGCATCATTGGCTGGGCATGAAAAAAGAGCTGGACGCTCTGTATTCACCAACCTTCACTCCCCTTGAACATTTAGAAAATCTTCTTCAGTTTGTCATTAATAAGCAAGGCCAGACCAATGACGAAAATAGTAATCCAGTCTCCGGGTGCCCTTTTTTTACTGCTGGTGGACAAGCGGGTTCTGGTGAGGAGCGGGTACGTGAAGCTTCACGGCAAATGTCGGAGCATGCGGTGAAGTATAATGTGGCTTTAGTACGTAACCTTAAGGCCGAAAACCTTCTAAAGTCTGACATCGAACCCCATCAATTGGGCCGTTTGATTAACCAGTTTATCCAAGGGTTGCTCATCTACGGGCGAGTATATTCCGACTTAGCTGTCGTGAAGACCGATTTAAGAGAAGGCCTATACCGTATGATCGATCTTAAGGACGAGTATCGTCAGCCATGGCCAAACTCGGAAAATTCTTCTCGAGAAAATATTCTGACTCTAGCCGTGGAGGCGTAAAACGGGGGTTGATTTTTCTTGGAAGCAGTGACCTTCTACCATTCCCTACCCAATTCGATTGTTCTGTTATTTATCAAGTAGAGAATTTGAGTAGTTGACGCCTTTCAATCATTTTGTTATCCATGTCTTAATGAAGTAAACAGACCGGTTGGTATGTAGCATGAGTGTGCTAAAGAAATCCTATGAAAGAGATTAAAAATGAACACTTTTAAGAGTCATCTCAAGGGGCATATGACCCTTACGCTGTTTGTCGCTCTCCTGGTCTTGGGTTTAAGTGGGGTGGCTTTGCACAATATTACAAGTGCGAATGATTCTGATGGAGCTCCGCCTCCAGAGAAGAATAGAGTCCCGTCCGTAGAAGTCGTGACAATTCAACCTCAGTCCATTCGTATTTGGAGTAAATTTTCAGGTCGCTTGAGAGCCGTTGATTATGTGGAAGTACGTCCACGAGTTGGAGGGACCATCACTCAAGTACTTTTTGAAGAAGGTGCAATTGTAAAGAAGGGTGATCCTCTTTTTGTGATTGATCCTCGAACATTTGAAGCCGAATTTCGTAGTGCCCAGGCGTCTTTGGAAACCGCACAGTCTCAGACGACGTTAGCCAAATCGGAATTAAAGCGAGCCAAAGGGTTGGTCCAAAAAAAAGTGATATCTCAAAGCCGGTTTGATGCGACAAAAAATGAATATCAAGTGGCGATGGCATCTATTAATACGGCCAAGGCACGGATGAAACAAGCGGCGTTGGATCTCGAGTTCGCTCATATTAAGGCGCCGATATCTGGTCGAATCAGTCGTGCAGAAATAACCGAGGGGAACGTCATAGAGTCTGGCCTTACGGCGCCGATACTCACGACCATTGTGTCAGTTGATCAACTCTATGCAGAGTTTGATGTGGATGAGCAGACGTATATGAAAACCAGGCGATCAACCGCTGGAGGTGCGATGCCCGTAGAACTGACATTGACGAGTGATACCAGCGCCGTATTTCGAGGTGTCATTCATTCTTTTGATAATCAGCTCAACACGACATCCGGGACTATTCGCGCGCGCGCCATTTTTGATAACGAAGATAGAGCACTGGTTCCTGGAATGTTTGTGACCGTGCATTTGGGGTCGTCCGGGGAGCAATCAATCTTGCTAGTGAGCGACCGAGCCGTACGCACAGATCAGGAAAAGAAGTATGTGTATGTGATTACCCCAGACAGTAAAGTGGCCTACCGAGAAGTGAAATTGGGGCGGACATTGGAGGGCCAACGCGTGGTGCTTTCAGGCCTCACATCTGGCGACCAGGTCATGATGAACAGTTTGCAGCGAGTACGCCCAGAAATGGAAGTCCAGCCAGTTGAGTTGACGCTCAATTAAGCGTTTCGAAAGTCCAATCATGAACATTGCAAAAGTCTTTATTGATCGTCCCATCTTTGCGGGCGTGCTCTCGATTCTGATCTTCCTCGCGGGTTTGATCGCC
This sequence comes from Nitrospirales bacterium, assembly GCA_029261235.1. Taxonomy (GTDB): domain Bacteria; phylum Nitrospirota; class Nitrospiria; order Nitrospirales; family UBA8639; genus Nitrospira_E. Next base: position 215 of record JAJDBS010000094.1, on the reverse strand, counting down.
ATGTTTCAATTGCCGATCTCTGAATACCCGGAAGTGGTTCCGCCATCCGTGGTGGTTAACGCGCAATTCCCAGGCGCAAACTCCAAAGTCATAGCCGAGACCGTCGCCACCCCACTTGAAGAGCAAATTAATGGTGTCGACAACATGTTGTATATGTATTCGCAATCGACGTCTGATGGAAAGATGACGCTGACTGTCACCTTTGAAATAGGTAC
>JAJDBS010000093.1 GCA_029261235.1 Nitrospirales bacterium | reverse complement strand
AGGAGCTGAATGCTCCTTGAGATACTCGTCCTGAAGCACTTGATGAACGAACCCGGTATAGCCGGTCCATTCATCCTCGGGTTTAGGGTCGGAGAGGGCCACGAACCACTTGAAATTTGGAAACTCAGCTTGGAGCTGATTAAATTCTTCCTCGTAGAACACTTCTCGTCGACTCCGTGCGCCATACCAAAACGTGATGGTCCTTTTCGTATGTACACGCTTGAGTTGATCGAAAATATGCGATCGCATGGGGGCCATGCCTGCTCCGCCCCCGATAAAGACCATTTCGTTATCCGTGTCCCTCGCAAAGAACTCCCCAAATGGTCCAGAAATCGTGACCGTATTCTTTGGTTTCAGATTAAAAATGAATGAGGACATTTTTCCAACCGGTATATCATCTGCCGCCCCAAACGGCGGAGTAGCAATTCTCACATTTAACATGATGGTCCCTTTTTCCTCTGGGTAACTGGCCATAGAATAGGCACGCATCTCCGTCTCATCAACCTTGGAAGTTAATTGCCAGAGATTCGCTTGATCCCAGTCTTCTCGAAATTTTTCTTGAATATCAAAGTCCGGATATTTTAACTCATGAGGCGGGCATTCGATCTGAATATATCCACCAGCTCGAAAGTCTACATGCTCACCTTCCGGAAGATCTAAAGTCAGTTCCTTAATAAAGGTGGCGACATTGGGATTCGACCGTACCGTGCATTCCCATTTTCTGACTCCAAACACTTCTGTGGGAATCTCAATTTTCATGTCTTGCTTAACCGTCACTTGACAAGAAAGACGTTGACCCTCTGCCGCCTCACGCTTGTTAATGAATGACGTTTCCGTGGGAAGGATCGCACCCCCACCTTCGAATATTTTACAGCGACATTGTCCGCATGAGCCGCCACCTCCGCATGCCGATGCGAGGAAGAGTTTTTCGTCAGCCAAGGAAGTCAGCAGTTTCCCACCTACAGGTATTTGAATTGTCTTTTCCCCGTTAATAAGGACATTCACGCTCCCTGATGCCACAAGTTTAGATTTGGCACCAAGAATCATAAAGACCATCACAAGAATGATAGTGGTAAAAAAACTTACACCTAAGAGAATTTCAAACATTGCAGTCAGTTCCGAGGTTCACATTCAACCACAGCCCCTTCAATGTCTTACTTCGACACTTCATTAAAATTTCATTCCAGAAAATGCCATGAAACCCATCGCCACCAGACCACACGTAATGAAGGTAATCCCCAAGCCTTGCAGACCGTTAGGCACATCACTGTACTTGAGTTTCTCCCGAATACCAGCAAACGCCACGATAGCCAAAGCCCAACCAAAACCACTACCGAATCCATAGACCACGCTTTGCCCAAATGAGTAGTCACGCTCTACCATGAAAAGCGTGCCTCCAAGAATGGCACAATTCACCGTAATCAATGGAAGAAATATCCCTAGAGCGCTGTACAAAGCCGGGACAAATCGATCCATGGCCATCTCAAGAATTTGCACAAGTGCGGCGATCACGGCGATGTAGCTAATGAGACCGAGAAAGCTCAGATCAACATCGGAGAGACCTGCCCAGGCGAGCGCCCCGTCTTTGAGAAAATATTGGTAGAGCAAATTGTTCACGGGCACAGTGATGCCTTGGACAAACATCACGGCGATGCCAAGCCCCAAGGCGGTCTCAATTTTCTTGGAGACGGCCAAGAACGTACACATCCCAAGGAAAAAAGCGAGGGCCAGGTTTTCAACGAAAACGGATTCGACGAACAACGTCAAGTAATCAGCCATTACGCGTCCTCTAACCTGTGTACGTGACGAATCTGATACTCGGGATTTTCAACCTGCTCAACTTTCCATGTTCTCAAGCCCCAGATCAGGAAACCAACAATGAAGAAAGCACCGGGGGGCACGAGCATCAACCCAATTGGTGTAAACCATCCGCCATCCGTCACGAGGGGAAATATTGGGTATTCGAGCAGAGAGCCTGAGCCAAACAACTCCCGAATTGAACCGACAAGAATGAGAATGAGACTATACCCCAGCCCATTTCCGATCCCGTCCAGAAAACTCATACCTGGGCTGTTCTTCATGGCGTAGGCTTCCGCACGACCGAGCACAATGCAATTGGTAATGATCAAGCCTACGAACACTGACAGTTGCTTGCTAATTTCAAAAAGAAACGCCTTCAACAGTTGATCAACGATAATCACCAACGACGAGATAATGATCATCTGAACAATAATTCTGATGCTGCTGGGAATATGATTTCGAATGACGCTCACGACGACATTCGAACAGGCTAAAACTGATGTTAGTGCTAGGCACATCACAAGCGATGGAGCAAGTTTACTGGTGACAGCCAGGGCCGAGCACACCCCTAAGATCTGCAACGCAATGGGATTGTTGTTAAAGAGAGGATCCGTAATGACTTTTTTAGTGTCGCTATTCATTTGAACCTCTTCACACCTTGTTCTTGAATTTCTGAAGATACGGCCCAAACCCGTCTTTCCCAAACCAATACTGCAACATATTTGTCACGCCATTTGCGGTGAGTGTCGCTCCTGACAAACCATCAACATGAAATTGCTTATGAGGATCCTCTGCGCCTACAGAGCCCTTGATCAACTGAATGCGAGGAGCGCCGTCCTTATCGTAGATAAGTTTCCCTTTCCATTTTTTTCTCCATTTGGGATTATCCACCTCACCGCCTAACCCAGGTGTTTCCCGATGCTCATAAAATTGAAGGCCAAAGACCGTGTTGGCATCACCTTGCAGCACCAAAAACCCATACAGCGTTGACCAAAGGCCGTATCCGTGAATCGGGAGAACAAAGTATTGAATCTGGTCGTCCTGTCGTACCAAATAGACCGTCGCGTATTTGGCTCTTTGCTTGATCTGGGCAAGGTCTCGTTGAGGAGGAATCACGAAATTTTGGTTAGGGTCTTTTGCGGCCTGCCGTTGATCGTACTGACCCGGGTCAATCGAATCGACGTACTCGCCTGTTGCCAAATTAACAACTTTTGGTTCGATTTGTTTGAACTGTTGAGCGATGTCGCCTCCCGGCTGCATGAGTTTTGTGACTTCGAGTATGTTTTTCTTTCGGTCCAAATCTTTGTTCGCCATCTGCAGAGGCTTGAGACTGACCGCAGCCGTTGAAATCAATACTGAACACACCAGACAAAGCAGCAACGCGACAAGAAGCGTTTTCAGAGTGCTGTCATTTGGTAGAGCTAGGAAGGATCTCATGTATCACGAACCTTTTCGACTGGGGTGATCAGTTAGATTGTCGGGCAAGATGACGACTCCTTTTCGCAATATGGACTTGCACCACAGCATAATCAATCAGGGGCGCGAAGATATTCGCAAATAAAATTGCCAGCATAATGCCTTCCGGAAATGCAGGGTTCGACACCCGGATCAAGACAGTCATGAGGCCGATCAAAATGCCAAAGATCCACCGACCGGCATCGGTCATTGCTGCGGACACGGGATCCGTCGCCATAAAGATCATCCCAAAGGCCAACCCTCCGATCACCATGTGCCAGTACCAGGGAACGGCAAACATGGAGTTGGTTTCGCTCCCGATCATATTAAAGAGCGTACTTGTAGCTATGACCCCAATAAACACACCGGCAATGATCCGCCATGAAGCCACTCCGGTATACACGATAAAGATTGCACCAAGAAGACAGGCGAACGCCGAGGTTTCGCCCAGCGAGCCTTGAATCGTCCCAAAAAATGATTGCATCCAGGTCGTGCCACCTTCTTGAATGGCAGACACGCCGCCCTCAGCAGCCAAGCTAAGCGCTGTGGCTCCGCTGAACCCATCCACAGCAGTCCAGACAGCATCTCCAGAATGCTCGGCGGGAAAGGAGAAATAGAGGAATGCCCGTCCCGTCAGGGCCGGATTTAAGAAATTTTTGCCGGTTCCTCCAAAGACCTCTTTGCCGAGCACGATGCCAAATGAGATCCCCAGTGCAACTTGCCAAAGAGGAGTGGTCGCCGGAACAATCAGCGCAAAAAGCATGGTTGTGACAAGAGCACCTTCGTTAATTTCATGATTGCGCACCGCCGCGAACACCACTTCCCAAATGCCCGCAACCCCAACGCTGACGATGTAAATAGGGAAAAAATATAGGAATCCATGCCACGTGCACGCCCAAATATTGGCTGGGTCATATCCGATCCCCAGTCCGTCCAGCACGCCCCCTCGCCATCCTGCTGCCGACTCAATGCCCATACTCGCCATGGCGGCATTGGCTTGAAGCCCAGTGTTATACATCCCCATGAAGATGCAAGGAATAAGCCCCACCACAACAAACATCATCACGCGTTTGAGATCTGATCCGTCGCGTACATGTGGTGCCTTCTGGTTGACGTCCGGAAGGGAGTAAAAAAATCCATCGATCATCTCGAAGACCGTATAATATTTTTCGTATTTTCCCCCCTTGGCAAAGAGAGGGTTCAATCGATCCATCAGTCTTCGCAAGCCCTTCATTATCCCTCCTCCTCGATCTGCTGAAGATTATCTCGGAGGTACCCTCCAAAGTCGTACTTACTTGGACACACAAAGGAACATAATGCGAGGTCTTCCTCATCCAGTTCCAAACAACCCAGCGCCTGAGCCATATCGGTATCGCGGACAGCCAGCGCCTTGAGTAATGGTGTCGCAAGAATATCGAGGGGCATCACTTTTTCATACACACCAATCGGCACAATG
>JAJDBS010000092.1 GCA_029261235.1 Nitrospirales bacterium | reverse complement strand
GGCCTGCAAGGGTCTGGAACTCGCTGGCGATGGATTGTAGATCCAATCGATGGAACGCGTTCCTTCATTCATGGAATTCCGCTTTTTGGGACGATCATAGCTTTGTTAGATACGCAAGACGATCGTCCCGTTGTGGGTGTGATCCATCTTCCCATGCTGGGACAAACCTACTCAGCCGCGAGAGGGTTGGGGGCGACGTGCCAAGGAATTTCTATGAATATTTCAGGAAATCGTTTCCTCGATGACAGCATCATTGGTGTGGGAGATATTGCCCAGTTTACGAGTGCCAATCGCCGGGCAGACTATGATCACATGCATACATTATCGGGATATATCCGAGGCTATACCGATTGCTTTGGACATGGTCTCGTGATCAGTGGGTCGCTCGGGGCCATGATGGATCCAGCTCTCAATCCATGGGATATTCTCGCTACTCAGGTGCTGATAGAGGAATCAAAAGGGAAAATCCTACTGTCTCCGTCCTCTGTCCCCGGGAAAGTCGATGCGCTGTTTGGAAATCCGAATGTGGTGGAGCAGCTTGCTCGTGAATTGTCGTTTACGTGATAGAAATATTTCAGCTTCAGGCTAGAAGAACGCGAGAATAACGAGTGGTTCAATCGAACAATAAAGATAAGGTCATGTTTTGTACGGAGGATTGTAGACGATGAAGCGCCTGGCGGTTATTGATATTGGGACCAACTCCATTCATATGATATTGGCGGAAATTGGGAAAAATTTTTCCTATAAAATAGTTGATCGCATCAAAGAGATGGCGCGCCTTGGTGATGGGACCTTTACCTCGCAGAAGCTTTCTCAAGAAGCCATGGAACGAGGGTTGGCGGTGCTCAATCGGTTTTCTCTTTTAGCGAAGAATAAAGGATTCGACACGATTCTTCCGGTGGCCACGAGTGCTGTTCGAGAATCTAAAAATGGGGGAGATTTCATTAAGCTGGTTCGCAAAGAGGTGGGTCTGAAGATCCGTGTGATTACAGGAGAAGAAGAAGCACGGCTCATTTATTTAGGCGTACGACACAGTATGGATTTGTCTGATGCTCCTGCCATGATTATCGATATTGGTGGAGGATCGGTCGAACTCATGGCTTGTACGCCGAAGAGGCTCACGTTTGTGCGAAGCCTTAAGTTGGGAGCCATTCGTCTGAAGGATCAGTATCTCAAAACAGATCCTCCGGATAAGAAAATGGTTCAGCGAATGGAACATGCGGTTTCACAATCCCTCAAAAAAGCGTTGCTCAAGAAAAAAACGCTTTCATGGGGGTCGCTGGTTGCGACATCTGGCATGGCGGGAAACTTAGCCGAAATGATTTATCTGGCTCGAACAGGGAGAGTCCTCTCGCAAATTGATATGGCCGTGATTGACCTGAATGAAATTAAAAAAGTAGAGACACTCCTCCGCACGAAAGATACCGAAGGTCGATTGAAGATTCCCGGGCTTGACCCTCGTCGTGTCGATACTCTGTATCCAGGTGTTTTAGTCCTGCGAGTATTCATGGAATGTTTAGGAGTGAAGGAGCTTCGAATTAGTGATAAGGCTGTTAGAGAAGGGGTGATCTATGATTTTATTCAGCAGCATCATGAAGGCTTGGTGGCTGAGCAGGAAATTCCGAATGTGCGTCGGCGACAAATCTTATTGTTGGCTCGTCGCTATCAATATCCTAAAGTGCATTCCCATCACACAGCGAAGTTGGCGTTAAGCCTCTTTGATCAAACTCAGTCGATTCATGGGATGGGTGATGTTGAACGGGAATGGCTAGAATATGCGGCCTGGCTTCATGACATTGGGCATCATATCCAGGAAAGCCAACATCATAAACATACGTATTATTTGATTACCCATGCTGACCTGCCGGGGTTTTCGTTAGACGAAGTTCGAGTCATGGCGAATGTGGCTCGGTATCATCGACGAGGCTTACCGAAGAGAGGGCACAAAGGGTTTAAGTTGCTGAATGCTAGTCAGCGAAAGTCGGTGCTAGGGTTGAGTGCCATTCTTCGTATTGCAGATGGACTCGATCGGACCCATTTCTCCGTGGTGAAAGCTGTGAAAGTTGATTTGGGGAAATCTCTTCGCCTGCAAGTGTCGTTTCGGAATGATCCGGAATTAGAGCTGTGGACAACTGAGCGAAGAAAGCGTCTTTTTGAAAAAATCTTTCATAGTTCTGTGGAATTACAACCTGCGGCAGTCACTGCCAAAGGCGCGGCGTAAATAAATACCGTGAGCATTCGTTTTCTATAGAAATACTCTAGCGGTTTGTGGAATACTTCTACAGATAATCCCATCTATTCAAAATATGTGAAGGATTATTTGTTCACAAATTCTAGTAGATTATAGATTGGCCTTTCGCGCCTCGCATTACCACAACAAAGCGTATGTTATTTGATCCTGGTGTCTTGGATGCACCGGCCCCTGTTTTTCAGGGATTCAGACAAATAGGTTTTCCCTTCGTCATTCCGGTTTAAGGAGATCGCGTATGTGGGGTTTTATGCCGAGCGAAACAGGTTTTTTTGATTTATTTGATCAAGCCTCTAAAAATGTGGTTGACGCGGGACAATGTCTCAAAAATTTGATGAACAATTTTGAGGAATCAGATAAGCAAATTCAGCATATCAAAGATTTAGAGCATAAAGGGGATGGGCTGACGCATGATCTGATTCTCAAGCTCAACAAAACGTTTATTACGCCCTTGGACCGTGAGGACATTCACGCCCTGGCCAGCGCTTTAGACGATATTCTTGATGAAATCGATGGCGTGGCAATCTCGTTTCGAGTATTTAAGATTGCTCGTCCAACCCCAACGGCTTGCAAACTTGCTGAAATACTTCATGAATCAGCCATAGAGGTCGGGAAGGGGATTGGTATGCTTCTGGAAAAAAATTGGGATATTAAGGATTGCGCGATCAGAGTGAACAGTTTAGAAAATGAAGCCGATGAGGTGAGCCGTGAGGCCATTTCTCAATTGTTTGAAAATGAACCTGATGCCAAGACGGTGATGAAGTGGAAAGAAATT
>JAJDBS010000091.1 GCA_029261235.1 Nitrospirales bacterium | reverse complement strand
AGCGCCACTGATGACGCATCAGGGCTGCTCGTGGTTCCACAAAACGGAAGTGCTCGTGAACACAAACAACGAAGAGGAGAAGTGCTGACGCGCCTACTGCAGCGCTAAAATGATGGGGGTCGTGAGTTTTTACACAGCCTGGGTCGAAGGCCGTCATCTTTACCCCCTGCGTTGCCAAAGTCGCCCGTCGATAGCGGACAAACCGACCGCAATGAGTGCCATTCCCACAAAATGGATAACCTCCAAGGTCTCGTTGAGAAACAGCGAACCCAGCAAAATCGCTGAGACTGGAAGCAGGAGTGTGACCAGAAGCAAATTGGTTGCCCCCGCCGATTCCAGTATTTTGAAATAGAGAACGTAGGCGACAGCTGTTGACAGAACGGCAAGTCCAACGATCGCTGCCCACGTCCCCCAGCTGGGCCCAGCAATATCCAGGGTCCCATCTAAAGTGAACGCGATGGGGGCCATCACGAGCGCCGATGCGGTGACCTGGCCAGCTGCCGTCACAATGGGATTTATGGCCATTGCTTTAAATCGACGGCCATAGACCCCCGCAAATGCATAAGACAACGCCGCTGCAATGATTGCTACTTGCGCAATCGTGCGATCACCTTCACCTACAGCTGGCATCCCAATCATCACAACGACGCCGATAAAACCGACCGCAACACCTACAAGCTTCAATCGTGTGGCACGTTCATCAGGCCGTAACATTCCTGCGACGACAACGGTGAATAAGCGCGTGGTCGCGTTAAGAATGGATGCGAGCCCAGATGCGATTTGAGTTTGCCCCCAGACTATAAGAATAAATGGAATGACATTATTCAACAATCCCATTCCCAGAAAGGCCGTCCAAACTTTCGCGATTTTTGGGGGACGAAGTCCCATGACCAGGGCCATACTCCACAATGCTACAGCAGCTAGCCCGACCCTCAAAGTCACAATGGTTAGAGGGGGCAGATCTGCAACAGCCACACCGACAAAGAAAAATGACCCTCCCCAAAGAACAGACAGGATGATTAGCATAGCCCATTCCCGGGACCCCATGGAAGTTTTGATGGATGATATCATGGAGAATAACCCCTTCTTATGTTTTGCTATTTCAGATTTAATTTAGCTCCATCCGCCATCAAAGAACATCCGATTCTTGCGTTCTCATTCATAATGAGAAAATTTTAAAATTGCTCAGCAAGAAACGGATGGAAATGTCGTCACGGGTGGGATTATATTGAATCAAAAGGTCGCTTCTGGAGAAACAACATGTCGATACCATCTGAGCAAGAAATGCGAGCAGCTATTGCGTCACGGGATATAGCCTGTGATGGGCGCTTTTTCTATGGAGTCATCACGACTGGGGTTTTCTGTAAGCCCTCGTGCGCGGCTCGTCCAGCTCGTCCTGAGAATTTAAGATTTTTCCCGAGCATTGAGTCTGCCATTGTGGCTGGCTTTAGATCGTGCAAACGCTGTGAACCAATAGAAGGCTTACCGAAAGTAGAACGGCTTGTGGAAATTGCTCGATATATCGAAGCTCATGCGGATGAGTCTTTAACACTCGCGAAGTTAGCAAGCCGTACTAAACTCTCATCTTTCCACTTTCAGCGAGTATTCAAAGAAGCTTTTGGTGTGAGTCCGAAAGTCTACCAGGACGCAATCCGAATACGGCGTTTCAAGCAGTCATTGAAAGAAGGCGAGGGCGTGACCGATGCAATATTTGCTTCGGGTTATGGTTCCATTAGTCGGGTTTATGGTGAGACAACACGCAATATCGGCATGACACCGAAAGCGTATCGAGCTGGTGGTGCTGGGGAGGTCATCGCCTATGCCTGCCGAGATACGGCACTTGGCCCAATGACGATGGCTGCTACCGAAAAGGGGGTGTGTTCCGTACAATTTGGGGAAGATAAGGAATCTCTGTTAGCGAAGTTGCAAGAGGAGTTTCCTAACGCGGAGTTCACGGCTTCTCGCGCTCAAAACACGCCTGAACTTGACGATTGGATCGATGCCCTCGATGAGCACATCAGTAAAGGCGCACCCAGACCAGACCTACCCCTTGATTTACGAGGCACAGCATTTCAAATGAAAGTCTGGCAATTCCTTCTCAGCGTACATGAGGGAGATGTGCTCAGCTACGGTGAGCTCGCTGCGCAGATCGAAAAGTCCAAAGCCGTTCGTGCCGTAGCATCAGCTTGCGCGGCAAATCGCATTGGCGTGCTAATACCTTGCCATCGAGTATTAAGAGGAGATAGGAGTCTTGGGGGGTATCGTTGGGGTTTAGAACGCAAGCGAGCATTGCTTGATGCCGAACGAGGGCGACGCTCCGATGTGTAAAATGATGGGGCAATGCAGCAGATCTTCAATGTTCGCTTTGGGTTGTGAGTGGACTACTCAATTTCCTGTAGGAGATTGGTGAGCCTACCTAATAATAAACTGCTCAACTGTTTAGCTGATGTTACCGAATGCTGTAGTCGGTTACATTTTTCCTTGGTCTGACCGCAATTGACCTGTTATCTGCCGACAACAGAGAAAGAGCTGTAAAAAGGTTCCTCTATGCAATTGAGGCGAACAAATGCATGGCCTGACTATAGGCGGTCCCTCTATTTTGTGAGCTCATATAACTTACTGACTGTTTTCCAATTTCGAGTTGTGGCTTTCACTTTGAGCTTTTGCTCGAGAAAATTATTCGTCAGCTTACTTTTCCCGTATCCATTTGGACAGTGGAGATACACCTCCCGGCCGTGAACCGCTAATTTTTCTGGCGGCTGTAAAAATGATTGAATTCCAAGCACCAATTTCGCTGCAGGAATCGAGGATAGAAATGTTACGAGAAACGTTGTGCCCTCTTTGTCGATATCAATATGGCCAAATGGGCAGTTATGGAGAATATTTTCTACCTCACGATCTGTTCGGATTTCTACCGGTACATAAAAATGATATCGAGCTTCGATATTCTTTTCTATTTTTTCTTTCAATGTCGTCTTTTTTGTATTTGGGCTTTCAAACATGACATTGCCGCTTTGAACGTAGGTGACAACATTCTTCAATCCTAGCGATTCATAAAGAGATCGTAGATCCTCCATTTTGACATTTTTTTGGCCACTGACATTGATTCCTCGAAGTAGTGATACGTACCTATTCATGTTTTACTCGATACACCTAATCATCATTCCTCTGGTCGCTCCCATAATGGATTTTTCATGATTAATTCTTTCTATTCAGTGGCGAGACATCCTTTTTACTGAAAAGGCGTGCGTCAATAAACGGCTTTGAAGCCTGCTATGTAACGCAATGGGATATAGCGTTACATTTCTCGACGATGTAATGGATCACCGTAGTCGGTGACATATATTCGAATAACAACGCTACCTCCAGCGCAATGTTTTTGTGGAATCTCTATCAGAGTGTGGGAGGCTGTCATGGGTTGAACTGCAGTATTCTTTTTTTGCTATTCGTATGACAACGTAACTCAGCCACGTGAAACCAATAATGGTTGCCCCCAAAGAAATATCCAAATATCGAATCTTGTTTAAGTCGTAGAGCGCATTAAAATTACCACCCTTTAATGTTGGGACTACAATATCTACGATCCAAAGCCCCATGAAGGTTGCGGCAAACAAGAAGGGAAGCAACCATCCGGTATAAACGGCGGTTTTCCAGTTTTGTTTCATAAAGACCTCTTGTGTGTTTGAGTAGAATGAATAAGGCGTTGTCCCAATACTGTGACTTTGAATAGTCGATGTCACAGAATACCGTAGTCGGTTACATTTTTTGATAGATTCGTCTCAGGTACGTCACTTCACAAATGATTGGTTTTCTATGTATTCGTCGGTGGCGCTTCTTCATATCGAGGGACGTTATCATCGGGTAGCGTTTCCCAGGCTGCCTTGTCACTCACAAAAATATGCATGCCAAATTTGATATTGAGATCACCTTCTGTGCAACCAAGGGTGACTCCATGTATTTGGCCTTTGTATGTCCCACACAGTGTAGAGCCACATATTCGACAGAACTGTAACCCGGCATCTTTGTTCGATTCATAGGTGGAGAGTAAATCTTTCCCAGTAACCCATGAAAATTCTTTTGGGTCCACAAGAGCATAGGCTGATGCTGGCGCACTAAAGGCTTTCCGGCATGTCGAACAATGACATGATCGTGCATCTCGTAACTGTCCTTGAATTTGGTACGTCACTGCACCACAAAGACATGAACCCGTAATAGCCATGACTCTCTACTCCTCTTATGCGAATAGTTTCGTGAAAATGTCTCATCCATAGAACCCGCGGTTGAAGAAGTCCCATTTAGAATCCCATGTCACACTATGGGGTTTTCGGTGACATGTAACCTTCATTGGCCCCAAAGAGATCAAATTCTGCAAAGCCGAAATCCTGCCCATTGATTCGCAAGGAAAGGGCGTGTTGGCCATTGTAATAACGGCGCGTCGTGATGGGGCGGATAGAATGGGATCGTTTGGCCGACAGCATTTCGCCACTCTGAATCGTGACCTGTTTCCATTTGAATACTTTATCGGCGAGCCTGCCGTTGGTTTTTCTAAAATGCACGACATAGTCAATCAGCAGTCATTGGGGTCCGTCACTTGTCGAGCGCAGCTCAACCGAAAATATCAGAGCATCCCCAAACTCCACCGTGCTTGATTCGAGAGAAAGGCCATGGAATTCAATCTCTGGAACTCCGACCCCAACGGCCTTGAGCGCAACAGTATGGCCCTGTTTTATGAGCGTTCGACATGCGTGACGGACGAGTTTTTCTCGTTCTTTATTCGCTCCTTGCATCCAGCCTACGGCCATACTTGCGACAAGGTTAGGGTGATCCTTGGCGATGTCGTTCAGATGATTCGCAACCGAGCGTCGAACATACTCTTCTTTGTCATTACGTAATGCCTCGAGAATGGGCAGTGTCGGTTGCGGGTTCATTCTCAGTTGTGGCAATTGCATGGCCCACGGTAACCGTGGGCGCGTTCCTTCCGAGGCAAGGCGGCGCACATGGGTATTAGGGTCATCAACCCATTCAATAATGATGTTGAGGGCGCGTTCTTGATCCGCTAGCAGAAAATAACGAATATCAAACTCAGACGAAAAACGCTTCGTCATCTCCTTGAGCAATCGAAGCGATCCGTCAAAATTATCGAGACCATGTTGGCCAACCACTGTCGTTAGTGGAGAAATCCCCCATCCGCATATGCCCTGTTCATCGCTTAGTTGATTGGCGTGATTGTCTTCATCGGGATGGAGCATCGCCATGAGGATTCTGGATCGTTCTTAGTGATCACTCGGCAGCGCCTGATGCACCTGATCGGCAATCAACTGCGAACGCTCTTTCAGTTCCAACTTCTCTAGGTCACGTCGAATTGGTGCTTCAAAAGAATTTCGATCAAATGAGGCGACATGTTTTTGTAGGTGGCCCGCAATACACGCCACCAATTGAAGGGAGAAATTATTTTTAAAAGGCTCCAAGGTTCTCCAGCGGACTTAGATGACTATTATCGGTTCTATCGCACATAGCCTTTTTGAGGTCAAAAAAAAGGCCAGTTATTTGGGTCGTAATCAGGCATTTGCACCTTCCACTCGATCATTCATTGGGTTCTTCATACTATATCTCAAGTCATGGAAGCTTCACCCAAGAGCAGCTGATTCACAGTCAGTGGCCCTGCAAAAGAAAGATCCTTTCCGGTGAAGACTTTCTATAAAGCGCGGTTGAACAGAATCTGTGTTGAGGTCTGCTCTACGTCGAGTTTTTGAGGCCTAATTCCCATTTTTTCCAAATCAAATAGAGCGCTGGGATTACGAGCAGCGTGAGAATGGTCGCGGTGACCATTCCCCCAATCATGGGGGCTGCTATCCGTTTCATGACATCTGCCCCTGTACCCTGGCTCCACATGATAGGCAGTAAGCCTAGAAAGATCGCAGCGGCTGTCATGATTTTTGGTCGTACTCGAAGTACGGCACCTTCGACGATCGCATCACGAAGATCGCTCAACGACTGAAGTCGGTTTTCTTTTTGTCGCTTGGAGCAGGCTTCATCCAGAAACATGATCATAATGACCCCGGTTTCGGCGGCTACACCCGCCAAGGCAATCAGTCCAACCCACACCGCGACACTGAGATGGTAGCCCAGAATATTCAGATACCACATGGCTCCGACTAAGGAAAACGGAACCGAGAGTAGGACGAGTAGGCATCGAAGTATCGATTTGAAATTTAGGTACAGCAACACAAAAATAAGAAACAGGGTTAAGGGGATCACAATCAGTAGTTGTTGCTGCGCGCGTTTCAGATACTGATATTGCCCTGCCCATACCAAGGAATACCCGGCAGGAAGTTTGACGTGCTTGTGAACGATGTCTTTAGCTTGCTGGACGTAGGTGCCTAAGTCTTGATCAGCAACATCGACAAACACAATGCTGGCCAGTGACCCATTCTCATCCCGAATGGATGGGGGTCCGGTGGTCTTAGAGATGTGAGAGAGTTGCGCAAGAGGAATATGTTCTCCTTGAGGCGTGGTGACGAGCACACGTTTGAGGGCATCAACATCCTGACGTAGTTCTCGAGGGTAGCGAACGTTAATGGGGTAGCGTTCTCGGCCTTCGACCGTCCAGGTGATATTTTTCCCGCCAATCGCCGATTCGATGACGTCTTGTACATCACCGACGGTCAAGCCATAGCGAGCTGCTGCCACACGATCCACATCGATATCTATATAGTATCCTCCGGTGACTCGTTCGGCATACGCACTCCGCGTGCCCTCAAGAGATTGCAGGAGGTCTTCAATCTGCAATCCCAAACGTTCTAAATCCTGCAGCTTCGGTCCCAAAATTTTAATACCCAAGCTACTTCGGATACCGGTGGCGAGCATTTCGGTTCGAGTTTGAATGGGCATCCACCAAATGTTAGGCATCCCAGGCATACTGACGCGCTGATCCATTTCCGCAACGAGTTTGTCCCATGTCATACCTGGTCGCCACTCTGCCTGCGGCTTGAGTGTGACAATGGTCTCGGCCATATTTAATGGGGCCGGGTCGGTCGCCGTCTGTGCTCGACCCATCTTCCCAAATACCCGATCGACTTCTGGAAACTCCTTCAATAATTGATCCTGGATTTGAAGAATCTCGCCGGCTTTCTGAATTGAGAGGCCTGGAAGGGTGGTGGGCATATACAGCATGGTGCCTTCGTTCAGAGGAGGCATAAATTCCGTCCCGAGTTTTTCGTAGAGAGGCCAGGTCATGATCACACCGCCGACGGCTAATGCAATGACCAGCCATCTCAATCGCAAGACTATCTTGACCAGAGGAGTATAGATTAGAAGAAGAAGGCGGTTCACAGGATTTCGATGTTCGGAAGTGATCCGCCCTCGAATAAACCAGCACATCAGCAAGGGAGCGAAGGTGATCGAGGCAAGTGCGGCAAAGAACATCGCAAGTGTCTTGGTATAGGCGAGAGGTGTAAATAGTCGACCTTCCTGCGCTTCTAACGTGAAAATGGGTAGAAAGGAGACGGTGATAATGAGTAAGGAAAAAAAGAGAGGTTTTCCCACCTCTTGAGCTGCGCGAATAATCACCTCATTTCGTGCACCCGCTCGACCTTGCTGCTCCCATTCTTCTAGACGCCGATGTGCGTTTTCCACCATGACAATGACGGCGTCGACCATGGTGCCAATGGCGATGGCGATACCTGAAAGGGACATCACATTCGAGCTGATTCCTAAGTAATACATGGCCACGAATGAAAGCAAAACAGACACCGGGATCAGAAGTATGGGGACAAGGGCTGACCGAACATGAAAAAGAAAAAGCAGGCTAACGAGGCTGACGACGATGCAAATTTCTACGAGCTTTTCCTGTAAGGTTGCGATGGCGCGTAATATCAAACCAGACCGATCATACACGGGAACCACTCGAATGCCTTCGGGAATTGACGGGCCAAGCTCACGTAATTTCTGTTTGACTCGGTCAATCACTTCTAACGCATTTTCGCCGTACCGCATGATGACGATGCCTCCGACCGCTTCTCCGGTTCCATCCAATTCCGCAAGACCACGCCGTATATCTGGACCAATCGTGACATGCGCGACATCTCGGACGGTAAGCGGTGTCCCCTGTTGATCGGTCCCAACGGGGACCACTTGGAGATCATCGACCGAGGTAATATACCCTCGGCCTCGTACCATGTATTCCCGTTCGCTGGCCTCAATCACTCGCCCTCCGACCTCGTTGTTACTGCGGCGGATCGCCTGAATTACCTCAGAAATACCAATGCCATACCCTTGCAGTTTCGCCGGATCAACTTGAACCTGATACTGCTTGACGAACCCACCAATCGACGCCACCTCAGCCACTCCGGGGACACTTTGTAGCCAATAGCGCAGAGACCAATCTTGAAATGATCGAAGGTCCGCTAAACTATGTTGGCCGGTATCATCGACCAGAGCATACTGAAAGACCCAGCCAACACCCGTCGCATCGGGACCGAGTGTTGGCGACACACCTTCCGGTAACTTGCCTGCCACGCCTTGCAGATATTCAACAACACGGCTTCGTGCCCAGTACATGTCAGTTCCATCTTGAAACACCATGTAGACAAAGGAGAGTCCGAGAAAGGATTGTCCACGAACGTATTTGATGCGTGGAGCGCCCAACATCGATGTGACAAGTGGATAGGTGATTTGATCTTCAACTAGGTCTGGACTCCGTCCTGGCCATTCGGTGAACACAATCACCTGAACATCTGACAAATCGGGCAAGGCATCAACCGGCGTGCGAGCCAGAATCCAGATGCCCCAGGCCATGAGGAAGAGCACGAACATGCCCACCAGAAAACCATTGCGAGCACTCCACCCTATAATCCGTTCAATCATGGTGTGTGTGTCTTTGGTTCTTTTTTCATATCCATGTTCATCCCGCTCATATCCATGCTTCCCATCTTGCCCATCTTTGCTGTTTCCATTTTTGTCCCACCCATCCCCAAAGCTCCCATCATGTTATTCGTGCCCATGAGGCGGCTTTCGGAATCCAATAAAAAGGTACCAGATGTGACGATGCGCTCACCTTCGTCTAACCCATTGGTCACCTCGAAGAAGGAACCGACTTTAGCCCCGAGGGTGACTTCCCTCGGTTCAAACCTTCCTTTCTCGTGTGCCACGTACACCATCTGCCTGAGGCCGGAGTCCAACACAGCCTGATTGGGTATGGCTAAACGATGACCGCGGTTGATCTCAATGATCGTCGTGCCATACATGTCTGGTTTCAGTCGAATGTGAGGATTGGGGAATTCTAATCGCACCTGCACCGTGCGGGCTTTTTTGTTGAGGTAAGGGTAGATATAGGTCACCTGGCCCGAAAACGTTTCTCCCGGGAACGCTTCTAACGTGAGTGTCGCGGCCTGTCCCTCTTTGACAAACGGGAGTTCATATTCATAGACCTCAGCCTGTACCCAGATCGTAGAAAGGTCGGCAATCGTATACATCGTCATCTCCGGTTTCACGAACATACCCTGAAATGCGGCTTTGTCGATCACGTAGCCCTTCATGGGGGAATAAATTGTCACGGAGGTTGTTGGTGTTCCTCGAATGGCTAATTCCTCGATCTGGCTATCAGTAAAGGTCCACAAGCGTAATCGATCGCGAGCAGCATCTACGACCTGTTGGGCTTGTTGGTGAACGTGCGGGAGAGGACTTTGGGTAATGTCCTCAAGCGCCTGCAAGGCCAGAAGATATTCCTCTTGTGTGGCCACGAGTTCAGGGCTATAGAGGGTAAAAAGGGGTTGCCATTTTTTCACGGCTTTGCCTGCAAAGTCCACGTACAGATTTTCGATCCAACCAGAAATTCGAAGATTCACATGTGTAATGCGCTGTTCGTTATACGTCACCCGACTGACAGCTCGAACGGTTGTGGAAAGTTGACGTTTTTCCACCAACATTGTTTGCACTCCAATCATTTGTTGTCTGAGAGGAGATACCACTGGCGCAGCCTGGGACGATCCTATCGCCGAGGGCTCTTCCATATCTTGCATGTCCATCTCTGACATCATCTTCATGTGTTGTCTGTCAGGTGACATCTCTGCAAGAATTGGTTGGTGTTGAGACGTCAGTTCCTTGTTCATCAACCAACTGGCCCACACAATGACGATCATGTTAACGACAATCACAACCCAATGAATTTTCTTTAGTGACTGTATTTGTCTATTCATGAGGATACCCTTCTCATTACAAGTCTTTCCCGACAACTCGTTCAAGTTGTGCGAGCAATTGCTCCCAATCCACGACCGCTCGGACATGTTCCAACTGATAGGCCAGGAAGGCACGGTCAGCAGAGAGTAGATCTAAAAAGTCAGTGCGATCAGTACGGTATCCGGCTATGGCGGCTTTCACTGTGAGCTTGGCTTGAGGGAGGACCGTCGTCTTATATAAGCTGAGAACGGTTCTCTTGGCCGTGAGCTGTGCGACAAGATTTTGAATTTGGAATCGTGTTTGGTTTTCCAAGGTTCTTTTCTTGAATCGTGCGACTTTCTTCTGTGCAATAGCTTCACGAACTCCAGCGTCGTACTTCGGTTTAGTCCAAAAGGCAAAAGGTAGGTTGATGGACAGCACGCCCCCGAATCCATCATCTGCCTGGCGGTTCTGCCAACGCTGCACCTCGACTCGCATGTGGGGGTATGCTTGGAGTTCTGCAAGTCTGATGTCTGCATTCAGCTCCTCTACGACCAACGCGGCTGCGCGAATTTCTGGTCGTTGCTGAAGGGCTAGTTCTTGGAGAGGTTTCAGTGAGAATGCCTTTGGCCTATCAATAGGTAAGACCGGGACACCCAACGGCGCTTGAGGATCACGATTGAGTATTGTGTTGAGGTGGGCCCGTGCTGTCTCCTTTTGCTGATCGAGAATGGGAAGATGCTGAAACCATTTCGATTGTTCCACTTGTGCTTTTAGGACATCGACTTGCGTCCCCTTCCCCACACGGAACTTGGCTGTCGCCGTTTCAAAAAATTGTTTGAGACGTGTGGCTTCCTGATGATGAATCACCAGTGCTTGGTGAAGATAGGCCCATTCATAATAGGCCACTTTCACTGCCGCGATAATTTCACGTTTCTTTCCCGCTAAGCGTTGTTCTGCTTGTCCCACGATGTACTCGGCTATATGTTCTTGCTGGGCCAACGTTCCTGGGAATGGGAACTGTTGGGACAGTCCAACGATCGTTCTATCTGACCGGGTGACATTCAACGAGTCTGGGGTATTCCATAATCGAACCGTCAATTCCGGATCATCCAATGAGGCGCTTTGGGGGACCCGCTCACTCATGGCATTCACATGAGCGTGTTCGGCCACTAATTCAGGGTTGTGTTGAAGGGCATCTTCAATAAGCGAACGAAGCGGAATGGTTTCTTGATGAACACTTGAGTCCTCTGCCCAGCTGAGACAGGGGAGTCCAAGTAAAAGGGAACTGACCAGCAAGCACTGCCCCAACACTCGTATTGTTCGTGGCATAGTATTCTCCAACCGAACCACACTCCTTCCCTCTCGAACGATGATACGAGAGAGGGCCAGGCCGGCTCGACAATCTTTCCTAATGGAAAAGAAAGATCGGCGTAAAATTTTTTAGTTCAGAACGTGATGTGAGAAAAAGAAATGCGAGGGAGGTATCAAATACGAAATACGGAAATGAGGGTCAAGATATCTTCTGGCGGCGGAAGGTGCTCTTTTGCAGGAAGGAGAAATCTATGATGGTTTGGCACAAGGAGGGGCATGAGCGAAGGAACGTTCCCACTTAAAAAGAAATGAGAGAGTCCCCCTGAAGGGCCATCGGAGGTAGATTGAACCGCGAGAGATTTAAACCCATCACAAAATTGCGAGGCTGGTTCTTCCCCAGGCGTTGTGCAGTCACTTCCCTGGCTCACCTGCATGTCACCGTAAATTGGGACCAAGCAAGCATAGGCATTAAAGCTAAATGAGAGGAAGAGGCCAATAAGGACAAGAGCAAGAAGTTTGGGAAAGGATCTCATACGAATGATCGTACCATATAACAGGCATTTCAGGAATAGAGTGGAAAATCAAACAAAGGAGAATGACGTTGAGGGAAGCTACTGGTCAATCCTCAGTGGGTCTATCAACGTGAGCGCGGAGGACCACATGGCATGAGTCCGCAAGCATCTATTGATATCACGCGGGCTTGTCTGAAAGAGGGGGGAGGGCGTGAGCTAAGGAGAGTCTGCTAAGAGGTGGCCCCACATGTAAAAAATGTAGAGCCACCCCTCTGGAGAGTGTACGTGAATCTTTCGTATTAGGGGATTTCAACAATCTCGTTCTTCATGGGCCCTAACAACGCGAGCAGTTCACCTTTTTCTTGCGCTGGGACTTTATACTTATCCAACGTTTTGACTAAATCGTCGACCACCCAATTAAACTCGGCGGTGGTTATCCCAAGACCCTTATGGGTCGTTATCATGTCCCGGCCTGTGTAGGTACAAGGTCCGCCAGCGGCCATACAGACTTGGTCAACGAGATGGGTTTTTAACTGATTAATATCAATGGCTGCGAGCTTGGCTCCAACTTTCTCATTTTGAATCCGTGTATCTCCTCCTACCATATCGACAAAATCACTTATGACGGCTTGAATGGCCGGCTTGCCACCTAGGCGGTCATACAACGATGGTGTTGATGTGAGTTCCGCTGTCGCACAGCCACCGAGCCCAATCACCAGACTCAGAATCATCAGTAGTTTGTAAAAATTGGTCTTCATGGAATTTCCTTTCGTGCATTGAACCGGCGAGGCCAACAATGTGTTGCTGGCTTCGATTCGAGTGGGTGAATGCCTTCTTATGTTAATAAAAAAGCTTTACGTGTTATCTCTGGTTTTCGTTCTTTTCCGTCATCAAGATCTCGCACGAACTGTTTCCATGCTTTAGTGAATAATGCTCGACATGGATACAAAACAACCCAAGCAAGGTTCAAGTTTTTCTCGGCACATGTGCGTGAAAAGAGTTGCGAAAATGAGAGATCTTTTTGAAGAGCGCACAAAGTAGCAAAGGGCCCGCGAGGTGTCAATTTCACCATTGACGGCATTGAGGAAAAGATAACAATCCACCATTCGGTCTCAGGGAAATGCATACGAATCGCAGATAATGTTGGGAGTCATGTTTTCCTGTACGTTGAGAAAACCTGCACCAATAGCTTTTTGTCTTTCTTGCGGATTGAATTGTCCACTGGCGTGCATCTCCTTCAGTCCTTTGCCTGACGGCGTTGAGGTCTTGTTCCAGTTAGCTTTCGCCAATGGGTCAATGGAAAGGACGATAAGCAATCTGACGTCTACTCATGGCATGCCTGGATGACGGGGTTTTTTCTTGGTATTGGGATCAGGGTTGAACGACATCCCATTGACGCCATGCACAATAAGATGATGATGGCAAGAATGTGTCCTCTTCGACTTCGCTTCATTGGGACACTTTCCTCATGACGTTGGCGTGAATGTCATCGTCGCCGTTCACGGCTGACCTTCCTTTATCTTTCTTTTTCAACAAGAACTTACTCTTTCTTCATGGCATCAATAAACACGTTGAATGGGGGGGGCATGAAGAACGCTAGATTGAAGAACTGTTACGATCAATCGGTCGTAGAACGAAATGGATGGTGTCTAGGTAGCATGTCAGATAATTATCGATGGAAAACGAAGCCTGCGAGAGTGACGGTTGTTGGTCGTGATGACACACGTTTGTTCGTTGCGAATGAAATTGACAATATTAAGGAAACATGTTCACATTCGTCTCATTCAAGGAGGAAACGACATGGCCAGAATAATGTTTGCTGAATGTGAACAGACCCAATCCGTTGATATTGCGATCATCGGGGCTGGAATATCGGGCCTGTATTGCGCCTGGCGCCTGCTTGAGGCCGATCCCAGTCGAATGATCGTCATCATTGAGCGGTTGAATCGGACTGGTGGCAGACTTGACACTGATATCATCGACTTTGGCGAAGGTGTCGAAGTGCGAGAAGAAGAAGGCGGCATGCGGTTTAACTATGACATGTCTGAGTTGATGAACCTCAATATGGCTATGGGCCTTTGCGACAAGATTGTCACATTTCCGATGGGCAGCGATAAGGATACGAATCGCTATCTGTTGCGCGGACACAGCTTTACTCTGGCAGAGGCCATTGATAGTGAACATATCATTTGGTCTCAGATTTATGATTTGAAACCAGAGGAAACCGGCCTGAGTCCGACTGCCCTGATCACCATGGCGTTCAAGAACATCCTTTATGCGAATGGCCTGACATCCAAGGACGGTGAGCCGCCAGAATTCTGGACTGACTTCCGTGAAAAGGTCAGCTGGAAGGGTAAGACCATGAATCAGTGGCAGCTTTGGGGCCTGTTGCGCGACATGAATTATTCTGAAGAATGCATTGAGATGTTGACTGAAACCATTGGTTTTGCCGGGCCGTTCAAATCGATGGCAAATGCGGGGGATGTGCTACAGATCCTGGCTGATTTCCCCAAGGATCCTGAGTATTTCACCTTCGAACGAGGTTTCAGTACATTGCCAAACGCGGTCGTCACACGGTTAGAACACGACCATGGCGACCATATCAAAATATTGCTCAGCACCAATGTTGACAGTATCAGTGAGGATGGCCAATTCGTTCTTTCGGTGACCAAAGCTCCAGAGGAATGGAATGCATCTCCGGTCATCGAGGGTGGTATAACCAAGACCATTCGTGCGGAAAAACTCATTGTCGCCGTGGCGACCAAAGGCATGGAGGATCTCTTTGTCCGCTCCCCTGTCTTGCGCAGCGGCCCTGATGCGCAGAAACTCTGGGACAACATTCATTCCGCCCTTGGCATGAAGCTGATGAAGATCAACTTGTATTTCGACAGTGCTTGGTGGGGAAAGGATGGGTTGACGCAGCGACCGGACGTCCAGTTTGGGCCGAATTTTTCGAACCTGCCAATTAATGCCGTTTATCCTTTTTATGCTCTGTCAGAGATACAGCGGATCTTGCAGACAACGACTGATGGGTGCGACACGTCGACACGAAACCCAAACAAAGGGCCAGCCGCGTTAACGATCTATTGCGATTTCAACAATACCAACTTCTGGCACGGTCTACAGAATATCGAACCGATGTTTACCTCGTCGATGCAGGAAAAGCAAAATGCCAAGCGTCCCCAGACGCTGTACCCTGCATCTCAGGCTGTAGTGGCTGAGTCGCGCAAACAGTTAGCTTTACTGTTTGACGTGAATTGGGTGCCAGAGCCTGTGTTGACGAGCTATCGTCTTTGGAATGGCGAAGAGGATTTCGAATACGCGTATCACCAGTGGAAACTGGGTGTGGTCGACAGTGAGGTGCGCTGTTATCTGGCAGCCCCAAGGAAAAATCTACATTTTTGCAATGAGTCGATCTCAGATATGCAGGGTTGGGTGAATGGCTCCATCCGTTCGGCGAATCTAGTGCTGAAATATTTCGGCCTGAGTCCAATGCCTGACAATCCATGCATCAAGCCTACCAAAACTGCGTCTATTGCGATTACATCGCGTAAGCCTCTTCGACGTCCAGGTCTATGGGGCGGCTGATTTCAGGTGCAGTACAGACCAAGCATGGCTTTAGGTGCAAATTGCGGTTCTGCCGCTACTAGCTGAGTGGGAGCTTCCTTCAAGGGAGCCTTGCTTGGCAGCCGGATTTTCGAATGACGACATTCGAATAGAGCCTGATTTTCTATGGCGTTCGTTGCTGCCATGCCTTAGACATGAATCGTTCCTTCCATATACATAATTGCTAAACCAGAGATAAGAACCCGATCGCCTCTTAGTTCAGAAATGAACTTCCCGCTTCGAGCTGAAATTTGCTTTGAGCGAAGTTGTGATTTTCCTAGTTTCTCTGTCCAATATGGCGTGAGTTGTGTTTGTGCCGAACCCGTGACTGGATCTTCAGGTATTCCGAAATTCGGAGCAAAAAATCTGAGAACGAAGTCATACGTTGACGAAGGTGCTGTGGCTATCACTCCACGAAGGTCAAGTTGCTCGAGAGAGGCATGATTCGTGGTAATACTCGATACATCATCTTCGCTAGGAAAGACAGCGATATAATCTTCGTTTCGATAACACTCGATTGGACTCACACCTAACCCCGCCACAAGTTCTTTTGGAATGGCACATTTCTCTGGTGGTTGAGCAGGAAAGTCTAATGTGAGTAAGCCATCATTTTTCGTGACACCCAATGGCCCTGATAATGAATCAAACGCGATGGAATCGGATTGAACGCCAAGCACATCAAATAATACAAAGGCTGATGCCAACGTGGCATGCCCACAGAGGTTCACTTCTTTGCTTGGGGTAAACCAACGAATATGAAAACCACTTTCAGTGGGGACAAAAAACGCCGTTTCGGAAAGATTATTTTCTTCCGCAATAGACTGCATGATCGTATCTGACAGCCAATGTTCTAATGGTATGACTGCTGCCGGATTACCTTCGAAAGGCTTTTCGGCAAAGGCATCAATTTGGTAAATAGGCAGCTTCATCCCTGGTCTCCGATATTTTAACGATTAATGATTACAGTTAGCTGCATGTCCGGTGTCGGCCCAGGCTCTGTGAAAACTCCGTATAAAATTTGGATCTAAAAATTTAGCCTCCGAGGATCGCCTGTATCACACGATCTCTGCATAAGCAAGAGATGCGGTACCCCCTGAATCCAGAAAATTCCGAGTTTTCACACAGCCTGGGTCGAAAGAAGAGGCTCCGATCGGATAAGCATGGGTTAATCATCCTCAGAAAACACGACGTTTCTGCTAGATTTCATTGTTAATTCGTAATCCATAATACAAGTGGCCAACTTCGACCCCATCAAACTCTGCTACACGCGGCAAATGCCCCCACTTCTCAAAACCAAATTTCTTGAGTAAATGAACGCTCCCCTGATTGCCATCCAGAAGGATAGCAAATAAAGTTTTTATCTTTAGCGTTGGACATATATCAATAGCGTGGCTGAGAAGGCTTGAAGCGATCCCCTGACGATGATATTCGAAATGGATGAAGTAACTGACTTCCGCAGTATGACGAAGAGCATTTCGTCCTGAACGATATTCACTTATTGTCAAATAGCCAACAATATTTTTTTCCTTTTCAGTAACTAATATTGGGTATTTATCAGGCGAATGTCCTTCAAACCATTCCATTCGATCAACCGTTGTGAATGGCGTGAGGTCTGCTGTTATTTGGCCAGCAGCAATAGATTGATTATAAATTTCAACGAGAGCTTCTAAGTCTTTAAGTTCTGCCATTCTGATGTTCATGGTCTGTATGTCTTCAAACGAATCTGGGCCAAAGTTGGAATTTAGTTAGGAATACATTTATAGAAAAACCAACCTTACAACTTCTAAGTAAGCCCATTTTACTCTTCATGAAAATGGCTGCTGTGGGTCCAGGCTGTGTAAAAACTCACGACCCCCATCATTTTAGCGCTGCAGTAGGCGCGTCAGCACTTCTCCTCTTCGTTGTTTGTGTTCACGAGCACTTCCGTTTTGTGGAACCACGAGCAGCCCTGATGCGTCATCAGTGGCG
>JAJDBS010000010.1 GCA_029261235.1 Nitrospirales bacterium | reverse complement strand
GCTTACTCAAAACCCTTCCCGAAGCTCAAATACCTGAACATCACGAGGTTCTGCACCTTATAGAGTCTGCCAAATTATTCGGCAAAGGCTTAGGTTGGATAGATATGAATCTTCTAGCTTCCGCTCAACTCACCGGCTGCGGGCTCTGGACGGCAGACAAACGGCTTCAAGAATCTGCAGAAACACTCAAAACCCCTCATAATTAAGTACCCCTCCCAACTTCATCCTTCCTGCATACCTTCAATCGAAATCAATCTTCAAGAAACCCCTCCTTTGCAAGGACGGGGAATGCTTCCGAAGAGGGAACATTCGGGGAGGGAGAATCTCAGGCAAGCTGATACGTTTCTCATCGCTTACCTATAGACCGACATATACACATCATCTGATCGTTTCTTAATCCAGGGAAATCGGAATAGGGTGCGAATTTGGCTGGCATACTGTCCGACATTCACCTGTTGCCAGATACCTTGCTTGAACAGACTCTTATTTTCGCCATCACTCAAAAATCCCACATACCGTTCTTCAGTAAAAAAACTCACAGCCCAACTGTTCGTCCAAGATGGTTGGCATTGCTGCACATAGTCATTCACCTCATACAAAAGAGCTTGAACCTTAGGAAGATCAACCATGACTGACTCAGGAGTCAGCAAAAAAAGTACTTGGTGCCCATTAGGAATTTTGATAAGACCAGTAGCTTTCCCCAACTTCAGACACGCAGACTTATCAACGACATAGGTATCTGGCTGACCAGCATCGCCCTTTGGAATTGAAATCGCTTGAGAAGAACCCTTGCGGCAGACAAACTTCAACGCGCCTGGAGGGCAGTCCCATCGGAGCTGGACACCGAATTTCGTAATGTCATCTAACAACGAGGGCATTCGAGGATTGATCACCATCGTATCTTGAACCGACTCGCCCGGCACAAGTTGGATCACGCGTGATCCCAGGTTCCAATCCTGAACGCGCTGCGCTACAGGAGTGTCGTCTCCATCCATTCGAAACACAGAAAGCCACTTCGAATCATTCGGCGGATTCCAAGGCAAATCCCTAACGTTCACCCTCACCATATCTCCACTGATATTCGTTAAATGAATTTGCAACTCATACACCTGCAACTGCGGCCTCTTCAAAAATACCTCCATAGCCAATGGCAACCGCGGCTCTTCTCCAGAATCTTCGGCGGGACTAATTGCTGGGATAAAGACCGCTAGCAATCCCAGACAGAATGGAAGAAACCGAAGGGAATACATGAAAATCCTTCAAAAGACTATTGAGAATTAATGCTTAAAAAATTCTGCTTCTTGTTACGTAAGAAATCTTTGGAAAGATAGGCCCAAATCAGACTAATGGTCAAATCCTCACCTAGGCAAATATGAAGTCACTCACTTCACTGGGAAAGCTTTAGTCGATCCCGTGGTGAAGACTTCTCGCTTTCCCTATTACACGATCATAGAAACGCCCATGTATTTTCAAAATCTCACAGGCATGATGGCTCCGCAGCCATTAGAAGGTGACGGCACGAGATGGACGTTGCGCATGAGCCCATCGTGAACAAGCCTTCACAATGGCGATCCCGTGGAAATGGGGAAGCTTGCCGCTCGGGTGTTTGAACACCCCGATAGTCTCGGTGCGGGCTAGTATCTGGCGCAGGCTTCAGAACTGACTAGTTGGCAAGAGATGATCGACACTCTCAATGGTCAGGGCCATGATTTTCGATTCAACCAAGTGCCGAATGACGTGTTCGATGCCTTCCCCTTCCCAGGAGCGGCAGAGCTTCGAGAGATGATGAACTATTTTGAGGACGACACCTACTTTGGGCCTGATACCGACAGCAGGCTTGAACTCGCCAGAGACCTATACTCAGAAGGGTTTACGTCTTTTGCCGATTGGGCCTCGCGAAATATGCCCCCCTCACAACAGAGGTGATCTTGACGATGAGGGTTGAGGCGGAGACTCGGCCGAATTACAGCTTTAAGACAGGAATGCCTAAAGCGAGTTGCAGTTGTAGCGGAATCCGCTTTTCAAGAAGGCGCACGACGGGGATGTTGAGTGCACCCTGCCAAGCACTCACCCCCAGGGTTCCACCGAGCGCATCGGCCATCAGATCCCAACCATCCACGTGACGAAAAGGGGTAAACCATTGGTGAAATTCATCAGTCAAGCCAAATACGACGATACCCATGATCGACAAGAGTGCAATGGTTACTTCAGACTGCCCCATCCTTGCGTAACGGAGTGCTCGAAAAGTCAGCACTCCCAAAATGGCATATTCGATCACATGCAGCACTTTGTCAAAACCGATCGGGATATTGGTGCCCTCAGCATACATGAAGGATTTCACGGCTTTGATATATACAGCGATTTCTTGCCCCTGAATGGGTTGCGATGAGAGATAAAACATCGCTGACGCATAGGTCAGCAAGGGAACCCAATACCACACGACACCACCCCAACTGATCCCTTTGAGCATTTTCAATACCCGCCTCAAGCCTTCGCCTTGGTGAATGACACTGAATGTTTTCGCCTTCACTGTTTTTCCTGACTCCTTGTTCTTATCAAACGCTGATAATCTCGCTTAGGTTTTCGGCATACCCCTCGTTTTTCTTTATCAAAAAGCCGCAGGTTTACGTCTGAAGGGCTACTCATGCCTCAATTCCCATTGAAACCAGATCTGGACGCACCTCAAGGGCTGTTTGTTTCACCTCAATGACCTCCTACTTCTTTGATGAACGAAAGGGAGAAAGTTGAGAAACCAGACTTGATGGGCGAATGATCTAAAAATCCATTACACTAAATAAGCAATAGATATGCCTAAAATTAGCTCCCTTTGTCATTTGTATTTCTGCTAGGTTAGTGCAAGATACAAACAGAACAATGCACATGAACTGGATTCTCACTGACTGCGACTAGGCTCTTGAATCGTTACCATGATATTTCACGTGCTTCGACTCCCCTGAGACCACAAATTGACCTCAATGACCAACTCAACTCGTTTTACAATTCCTGGGAAAGACACGAAACTGATCGTCGGTGATCGAATACCTGGGCAAGAACGTCAACTGTTCTTTATCACCGGATTTCTTTCTAAGCGATGGGGCACGAAAAGCAAGGCTCTGGCTGAGTTATGCGGAAAACAGCAGTGGGGCTTTTGCTGTTTTGATTTTCGTGGAAATGGCGATTCAGAAGGCGTCTTTACTGACTATACACTCCAGGACTGGCTCGACGATGCCTGCCTCGTATTGAAGTCCCTTGCTGACGGACCGCCCGTCACAATTATTGGTTCATCTTTAGGCGGATGGCTGGCATGGATTCTCGGACAAGAATCCACACAGGTGAAACAACTTGTTCTGTTGGCTCCAGCCTTTAATATGATGGGGAAACGCGCTCAAGATATACCGGCTTCTCGACGGGATGAGTGGCAACGCACGGGATGGATGCCCTGGGCGGATGATCCCCTGCACAAGAACTTTCCACTATCCTGGAAATGGGTAGAAGAGAGTCAGACTTTGTGGGAGCAACGATTTCAGTCACTCCGTCGGGTGCCCACCACAATCTTGCATGGCCAGCAAGATGATGTGATCGTTCCAAAGGGTAGCTGGGAATTTACAAACGACCTCTTAACCCAAGATCCACACTATCCGATTGAACTACTTCTCAAGACCGGGGATCATCGGTTTAGCAGTCCTTCCAATCTTGAAACCTTTTTAGAACTAGCAACTCAAACCCCATAATATGACAAAAGGGCGAAGCTGCCACCGGCAGATTTCCTCCAATCACATCTCCTAGGCATTCGGCATGCCTTCAAGCCAATCAACGGCTGCAGCACCTGCAACATGACCGCTTGCAAAACAAGCGGTTAACAGGTACCCACCAGTCGGGGCTTCCCAATCCAGCATTTCTCCTGCACAGAATACACCTGGAAACGAACGAATCATCAATTGTGGATCCAAGGCTTCGAACGCGATCCCACCGGCCGTGCTAATCGCTTCTTCCAGTGGACGTGGTGCTATGAGCTCTATCGGTAGAGCTTTGATTGCAGCTCCGAGCTTCGCAGGATCGGAGAAATCCTGTTTCGGAACATATTCCCTCAGTAGACTAGCCTTCACACCTTGAATGCCAACACAGCGCTTGAGATGACTGGCCATCGAGCGTGAACCCCTTGGACGTGATAAATCGGAAATAATGCGCGACTGCTCTCGATCTGGTGACAGATCTAGTCGAATAGTCGCCACACCCTTCGCCTGAATTTCGTCTCGCAACCAGGCAGACACCGCATAAATCACGCCTCCCTCAATACCCGTTTCCGTTATTATCAACTCGCCTTGTTGGCGAAATTCCATGCCAACTGCTGTTCTTCCAGAAACAACGACCGGCTTTACAGGATGTCCAGCGAACCGTAGACGAAGATGCTGACTCCATTTGACATCGAAGCCGCAATTCGCTGGCTTCAACGGTTGAAGAGAAAGTCCACATTCCGCAAGCAACGACATCCACGCGCCATTGGAACCGAGTTGAGGCCAACTCCCCCCACCCAATGCCAAAATCACCGCATCTGCAGAAACAAGGCGATCCCCCTGCGGCGTAGCAAAGCGGAGAGCACCATTTTTATCCCAACCACACCAACGATGTCGCACATGAAGAGTGACCCCACCCTGACGCAACCGGCGAAGCCACGATCGCAACAGCGGCGCAGATTTAAGATCGGAGGGAAACACTCGGCCGGACGTACCGACAAAAGTCTCAACACCCAGGCCTCGAGCCCATTCGCATAACTCATCAGGCCCAAACTCCGTGAGCAGCGGTTGGATGTGCGGGCGCGCCGAGCCATATCGCGAAAGAAATTTTTCCGCTGGTTCGGAATGCGTGAGATTCAGCCCACCCTTCCCTGCTAACAGAAATTTTCGACCAACGGATGGCATCGCATCGTACACATCGACACACGCTCCTTTAGAGATCGCTGCCTCTGCCGCCATCAGTCCCGCAGGTCCCCCACCAATCACCGCAACCTTCATCTTTATGACTCCAACAACATGGCAAAACCTTCACAAGACAGAAATAACGAACCTTCCCCTACACCGTAGGATTGCAGGAACTCCTACAAGCTTAGCAACCATCGTTTTGGTTAAGAAGAAATTCAGATGCAAGGAAAGAGTGCAATAAGAAGGTCTAGTTGCTCATATTTCAAAAAATGCAGCTGGTGCGCACACCCAGGTAACCTCGCTTGGCTACTTCTTTTTCAACAGAACGTTGGTTTTTTTCTGCGCGATTTGGACGATTTTGAAGGCTCTGTCTTTTTTTCCGAGAGGAGCATCCTGTTCAATAGCTTTCAGTAAATCTTGTGGGCCATGAACTGGAGCATAGGTAAGTGTGACGATCACATCCATGGAAGGGGCGTCTTTGGGTGTGGGAAAGCTAAACGATTCTTGTCGTGTTTCTTCAGGTTTGAGTAGCGTGTCTTGTAGGACTTTTTTGGCTTCGAAGTCGAGTACGGTTTCTTTGCCATCCGCTCCGCCAAACACTCGTTGATAAAACCGCTGTTCGTTATAGACAGTTTTCAAATTCTTGCCCTTAATAGATAGATCTACTACCACACGTGACCACCCCGGATGCGGCAATGGCAAGTTGTGAGGGACAAGACTTTTGATCGTGACATCCACCAGTGAAGTTTTCCCATTGACCTTGGTGGAAAAATCAAGCTCCACGGCGTCTGCTCGAGCTTTCCCAAACCTTCCAGGGAAACTATGATTGGCCACTTTCCTGATTTTTTCACCATTGGCTGATTCATCAACCGCTTCCGGCATGTGACACGATTGGCAAGCCTTGCCACCTGCCTCAGCCTTAGAAGCCTTCCAATTACCCAACCAATCAGGAAGATCTTTAGCAGTTTGTGGCGTCTGCGGCAGCGAATCATGACACGTCACACAGAATTGTGAATTTGTAAATAACCCAAGGTTTTCCGATTGATGCGCCAAATTTTCAGCGGCTTTGTCATAACCACCAAAAACAGTTTTGCCTAATTGAAACGTTGGAACAGGGGGATGAGCTTTGTCATCAACGCTATGAATTAAATGACATTGTGAGCATCCCACCCCATCAATGTGAGGGTCTTTGGATTGCACCTCTTTAATGAACCGAGGCAAGAGCTCTTCATATTCCGCAATATGTGGGGCATGGCATTGAAAGCACATTGCCTGGTCGTTCTTATCGGCTTTCGCTAAATAGCGCTCTAACGTAATGCGAAATGGTGCCGTGACTATTGAACGTGATTGAGCCGATGCTTCCCACTCTTCAAACACACGTAGATGACAGCGCTTGCATTTCTCAGAACTCGGAAACGCCTTTTCCATGGGCTTTTTCGCTGCCATCACCGAGGGCACACCCACCGCCATGAGGCTTAAGATTAGAGCACACCCGATGACAGACAACATTGGCATAAGAAATCGTCGATGGGGCACTATGGCGTTATGCATGCTCAAGTTCCTTTAGCATCGATCGCGATAATCATGGAAAGAACTCTTTTCCAAAGACTTATAGATTCATCGTCCGGAAAGTGAGTAATCGTGGAGTTGCATAGTCTTTAATGATGGCTTCTGCCTTTTCACGATTTTTATCGCTCGGCAACGTGGCCAGATAGGCGTCTTTCAACCCTTGAGTTGGTTCAGGAATTAAGGCGTAACTCAGGACCGCTTCAAGCACCAACCCTTTTGTG
>JAJDBS010000090.1 GCA_029261235.1 Nitrospirales bacterium | reverse complement strand
TATCCGCCTTTTTGGCCAAGTGATCGGCAATCTGCGACTTCGTCATGGCTTTTCCCATACGGACCTCCTCCTCACATTAAAAATGATTAGTAACACAGCCCATTTGGTGTTTCAGAATTTCAAGGAAGGGATGCCTTGTTTATAACCTTCATTCAAGGTACGACAGGAACATGTGTTCCTCTTCTAACAACGGCGGCTGAGTCTACCGAAACACTGAAAAACTGTCAACAAAAAAACAAGCCCAGCGCGAGGAATCTTCGTTTGAGGCGAAAATCATTGGAGTTCTTGCCTTGCTGCCTTGGTATTTCTCACGGTAGAGTAGGCTGGCAATTGGATTGAAAACGAGATCATATGTATTCGTTTTGAATTAAATAACCATTTAATATACAGATGAGGCCTTAATTATGGGAAAAGAATTACCGGTTATTCCCAACCCCAAACAATCAGAGAATGAAGATAAGGAAGAGCTCCTGTATTCCCGGGTTTTTTGCTCTCGTGAGGACAGTCCGCCGTTACGGCTTCTGTTAGATTTCCTTAAATCAAAAAACCAAATTCCTTTGATTCCCAAAATGGAGAAGGAGGCGTTGGAAGATTGGGATTGGGTCCACATCTCGTTAGGCTACAATCGAGACCGACAACCCATTAAGCTTTTTTGTATACGTAATCGCGGCACATACGAAGATGTTTTTCAGACGGAGCAAACTGGGTTTACGAACAGGCTTTCTGCTTTTGACGATGTTGAAGCACAAATCGCCACGGAATTGATTAGCACATCCCATTTCATTGCGACCACTCAAATGGTAAAAAATGATATTACCGATGATGGCTACGATTTTAACGGCTGGATCTTGGAATTTTTTCAAGAAAATTGCAATGGAATCGTGCAAATTGATGGACAGGGATTTTATTCTCCTAAAGGCGAACTTGTCGTTGATATGGAAGAAGGCAACGAATCGGATAAAGATATTGGGCCAACGCCTCAATCGGAAGCCGCATCATAAAAATCGAACCGTTCATTCGTATGCCCTTATACCTCGTTCGCTTGGAGGGCATCATCCATGGCTTTGCCGTACGTTTGCTGAGGTATGGCCGGTAACCCATTGCGATAGCCATTCCCATCTTTAAGGACCTCGACTAACGCTCCAGTATCAAGAAGCGACGGGTCGTTCACTACATCTCCCTGACAGACAAGAAGGTCAGCACGGTGCCCTTCAGTCAGCGTTCCCGTATCCGTCAGGCCGAGTTGCTCAGCGGCCAATCCCGTCGCACCAAACCACGCAGATAACGCAGGTACACCTTCATGTATCAGGGCCGCTAATTCCATGTAATTGCGTCCATGCATATCTGACAAGACCGGGTCTGTTCCCGCTAATAATTTCAACCCGCTTGCATGTGCCACCTTGACTGCTCGTGCATGGCTTTCCGATACAGCTTGAACTTTGGAAGTGATAAATTCATTAAATTCTCCTGATTGCAACAAACGCTGCCCGACCCAGGAGGTTGGTGTCACTCGACAGTCTTTTGCATACGCCAATTCGGCCAGCTCTTCATCCATAAAAGAGATATGTTGAATGTCTTTCACCCCTGCCTCGATCGCAAGGCGAATTCCGCTGTGGCTATGGGCATGTGCGGCGACATACATGCCCCGTCCCGCTGCTTCATCGCAAATGGCATCCATTTCTTCCAAGGTGAAATCGCGATGCTCTAAATGATCTGACGGAGAAACTACGCCAGGACTGGCGCAAATCTTCACCAAATCTCCCCCACAGGCCGCTATTTCTCTGACCCGTTTTCGGCATTCCCATGGGCCATCCACGATACTGGCAGGACGCCCAGGACCTGCAGGCCACAACCGAGAGAGTTCGCCGCAACAGCGATCGGGGCCTCGGAAATCTGCATGTCCACCGGTTGTCGACAACATACAAATCGCCAGTTGTAAGCGAGGGCCCAAGAGGACGCCTTGTTCTTCTAAGCGCTTTAAGACTTGCGTCGCACCTCCGACGTCTCTGAGTGTCGTGACTCCGCCATTGACTAATGTTCGATACATAATGCGTTCGGCCCAAAATGGCGCTTCGGGTGAATTCATGCGATCCAGATTTTCATTGCCGACACCCCATAATGTGACATGCCCATGGCAATCAATGAGTCCCGGTGTGACCGTATAGGCTGAACAGTCAATGATCTGCAGATCAGAAGTCTGAGGATGGGGCAGTTTGTGTGGTTGCACCTTTTTGATTCGGCCGTCATCAATCCAGATGTCCATGCCTTCGTGAATGGCATCAGTCGTATCTGACGTCCCGTCATACAATTTGTGGATATCGGAGAGAATGATCATGGCAATCCTTTACAGAAATGAATGGACTTTCAATCAATAGTAATATCTTCTTTCGTCCTAAACAACTCCTGGATCAGTCGTGAGCTGTGGGATGAATGTATGCCTCTAGCCCAGGGCTACGATGTATTCATCTGTCATGATCAGGGCATATTGGGAGAAAGTCGAAGCTTTGAGAGTTCTCGATAAAGGTTTTCTACGTGCAGGCAAATGAATAAATGATTGCTCATAAAGCTGATTTTATGGTGTGAAGGTGACAACGACCCTTCTTAAGCATGAGAGAAAGAACGTGTATGGCAGGGAACTGATCAAGTAGTGATCGCACTAGAGGGAGAGGTTTATGGGGTTGGTTGTGTTTCTTGGAAAATCAAGAGTGATGCCAGAGGGTGAGGACGGCAGGTTGTGTGCGTGGGCGGAGCGGAGTGTCGTGCACATACTGGCCTCGACAGACAAGACCGGTCGCTTCGGCAATGTCTCGCGCCACAATGGCTTCGGTGGGACTGTGGTTAATCATGACAAAGGTGCCTCCAAGCACAAGATTATTCGCAATTTGAGCAAACATGGCTGATGGATCAAATAAACTCAATGGCAAGCGCCAAGCAAGGAGTGGTTGAGGAGTCACAAACGGAAACCATGTGGTAATGATGTCTGCGGGTTGGTTGTACTGTCGATAGTCTGAAGCAACGTAGTGTGTATTCGGTAGGTCCTGAATATGGCCATGAGCGTAGTCGATGCGACTTCGCCCGTTGCAATAGAGGCGATGCCCCTCCACTTCCGTACCAACAAGGTGTGACGGGTGAAAAAATGAGTGTAGGGCAGCGGCATAGACGAAGTTGGCACTGCCTACATCACACATATCTTGGTTTTCTAAAATATGCCATTTCAGCGCATGACAGGCGCGATCAAGTAAATCTAAATACCCATAGTTGATTAGGCTTGTTTCTGGCGGGCACCGCAATTCAAATCGTGTGCCGTAAATGGATGCGAGTTCTTCTATGCGAACATGTTGTGTCGGTGTCAGGTTAAGCTGAGTTCCAAGATGATTTTCTCGATAGGTCCCTCGTGACCATCGCAGGGCCTGTGAGGCTTCGTACCAGAATCGATGATAGCCTGACCGTAATCGATCGGTCAGGGTAAGGTGTGGTTGCACGTGTTCTTGAATATTCCGAAGGGTTGGCTTCCTTCGGTCTTCTCTCTGTCGGCTGGTTCGTTTGAATTGGCTGTTCATCGTTGTCTTGCTTCTGTTCTTGTCGGTTCTTGCTCTGCTGCTCTTGATGGTTTTCGGAGGGCGATTTGGTGCCTGAAATTCATCTCTTCCCTCGCATAGTGTCTCTCACGTTCGCCTCTGTGAAATAAGGGGCCACGATTTTTTTTTAAGAAATGTTAAAAATGCTCCGATATTTTACACAACAGGATTATTCCATATACGAGGCTTTAGAGAATTAATATGCAAATCGCACTTATTCCAGAAAATGAACAAGCTCGAATTCAAGCTCTCTTGCGGTATGAGGTTTTGGATACAGAGCCTGAAGCTGCGTACGATGACTTTGTGAAGCTCGCTTCCTATATTTGCCAAACGCCTATTGCACTGATCAGTCTGGTCGATCCCACCCGACAATGGTTTAAAGCACAGGTAGGGTGCCCGGCGACGGAAACCTTTCGCGATATAGCGTTTTGCGCCCATGCGATCCATCAATCTGATGTGTTTGTCGTTCCTGATACCCTCGCCGATCCGCGTTTCGTTGATAATCCATTGGTGACCGGTGATCCGCATATTCGATTTTACGCCGGTGCGCCTCTCATCACTCCTGAAGGATTGGCCATTGGGACATTATGTGCCATTGATCGTGAACCACGGATCTTATCTCCGGAGCAACTCTCTGCGTTGCAAACATTGGCTCGACAGGTCGTGGCGCAATTGGAACTTCGCCGTCTTACGAAAGAGCTTCAGCAAGTTCTGGAAAGCAAGAACAAGCTGTTCCACATATTATCCCATGACTTACGTTCACCCTTTAATGGGATCTTGGCCTTTTCCAGGACGTTGGTGGAAGAAGGGGAAACCTTGACGAAGGATGAAATCCAAGACTTTTCACAAACGGTTCTGACATCTGCTGAACAGTTTATGCAACTTATTGATAATCTCTTGCAAAGCACGCGATTTGAGTTAGGAGCGTTGGAATATCAGCCAACCAATATTGCCATCGATACCGTGGTCGGCAATGTTCAGGCCCTCTTAAAAGGGAATGCGACTCAAAAAATGGTTGATCTGATCTATGAACCACATCCGGAGGTAGAAGTCTTTGCGGACTCGACGATGCTCCATTCCATCTTTCAGAATCTTATCGGCAACGCCATCAAGTTTACTCCGGCCAAGGGCACTGTCACGGTCGAGGTATTCGATCAAGGTGAATTGATTCAAGTATCAGTCATTGATACGGGGGTTGGTGTTCCATCAGAAATGGTCGCTGGTCTATTTGAGTTGAAGGCTCACAGATCAACGGATGGTACTTCTGGTGAAAAAGGGACGGGGTTGGGACTGTTGTTGTGTAAAGACCTCGTTGAGAAACAGGGGGGTCGGTTATGGGTGGACTCGGTGGTTAGCCACGGTACGTCCTTTCATTTCATGCTGCCAAAAGCCAATTCTTCTGTGCCGGTGTAATTCAAACGCGTGTATTGGAAAATGGCTTAGCTCGGCTCCCTCCTTTCTGAATGATCGAATGTCTTATTAAGATTTCTTGGTTCGCTGATTATTGTGCCTGCAGGAGCACCATTCTTGAGCAAAGGCTATGGTCAGGCAAGGTCAGTTTGTGGAGAGCGAGGCGGGAAGCCTGGGTTTCTTCGTCGTCATTGACCTTATTCGAGAGGAATCAATATTTTGAGTCCGCCCATAATGTCGTTGAGCTTGAAGTCGCGTTTGGGGCTTTTTTCATGTGCATTATGACAGTTGATACAGGCTCGACTGACAGCGCGGTCTGGAAAAATGGCCTGATAGTACTTCCGTCCCTCTAATGTCACTTCCCGTTCTGCCACTTCACCATAATTGATGACTTGTTCTAAGGCATGCCTGTCTTTTTCGGATTCTGGCTCGTTTTCCTGATTAATGGGCCATGGACTAATCAGCTGGTATCGAAACGGCTTTCCCCGCACCTGTAGTCCCCGTGAAGATTCTTTGAAAAATTGGGCAGGGAGGGGCAGTGTGCGGTCTTCCCGCCACTTTTCCGTGGCATTCACAATCAGCATGGCTTCCATGCGCTCCACCACGTGTTGGGTATAAAAAGTGCGGTCGGCCTGGAGTACGGCATGCAGATAATCAGCGACGACTCGAATTGGGAGCCCGTTGGTTGGTGCCATATTAAAGCCGATCCCCCAGCCTAACAGAAGGCATAGCATCCCTGTGCCCAATGCGATCAGGTTGGTTTTCCCGCTCATGGCTCCTCATTATTTCGAAGAACAGAAGAGTTGTCTATCGCCATTACATGGAAATCTTGTTGAAGAATGAGCCTAGGAGCATGATAGCAAGACTGACACAGTCTCTACTACTGTCAGAAGATGGGAGAGTTTTGTAGGGCTTGGAGTGAGAACGATATGGACAGGCGGTAAACGAATTTCGTAGGCTCCTGTGAGTCGTAGGTCTTGTCTATCAGAAATTGTAATGTACGCGGGTCTTGGTAAATTCATTTCTTTGCATACATGAAATTGAAGTCCCTTTTTCTCAATCTCCCTCTGGCCAAGAAGCTGCTGCTGGTTTCGGCCGTGCCTATGGTGGCCGTGTTGGTCTTAAGTTTACTTACGTATCGTAGCGTTGAGACGTTTTCGTTGGATGAAGATCATCTGAACGAGGTCTACCACGTCCAAAGCGCTTCGGCTGAATTCATGCGATTGGTCGTAGATCTTGAGACGGGGTTCCGCGGCTACGTCTTGACTCAGCAACCTCAGTTTTTGCAGCCTTATCAAGCGGCGAAACAGCGCGTGCTGTCGTTGGGTAACTCCCTTCGGCAAATGGTGAGTAATGATCCAGAGCAGCGGATGTTGGTTCAATCCGTACAACAGAATATTGATCTTTTGATGTCTGATAAAGATCGTCTCATTGAACGCGTCAAAATGGGGCATCCAGAAGAGGGCGAGGCATATGTTGAAGCCGAAAAAGGGCGATTACTCATGTTGGCGATTCGCGAAGAAATGGCGCGCTTTGATCGACAAGAAGTCGAACAGCTGCAGCAGGCACTTGCGAGTAGTGCTGAAGATCGCTCGGTGCTCATGGGTGTCATCGTGGGTGGCGGGGCCTTGGCGTTGATTCTCCTGCTTCTTCCTCTGCAACTCATTGCGCGGTCCATTACTGGTCCGTTGACCACGTTGGTGAACACGGTCGAAGATTTTTCAGGAGGCACTATGCCGAAGGTGCCTGTCCTGGATCGGCAAGATGAAATAGGGAATTTGACAAGAGTGATGAATACCGCGGGCACACAGATTCAACAGCATATTCAGCAGATTCAGCAGTCTGAACAAGCGCTCCGAGGGCTGAATCAAGAGATCACGTCTTCCGAAGCGAAATATCGTGGCATTGTGGATCATGCCCCGATTGGTATTTTTACGATGGAACAGAGTCGGGCCATTTTTAGCAATCGGCAAAATTGGATATTAGCTGGGCGAAATCCGGCTGAGACATTGGATCCTGAGCAGATGTGGGAGGCGATTCACCCTGACGAGCGAGAAGATGTGCGTCAGGCTTTTCACGATGCGCGAATTCAACGTGAGCCTTTTGAACGTGTGTTTCGGTTTCTTCATCAAGATGGTGCGGTGCGTCGAGTATTAAGTCGTGCCGTTCCGATTAATGATGAATCAGGAAAGACGATGGTCTACCAAGGGTTTAATGTCGATATTACGGCATTGGAACAGATGCGGGGGCAATTAAGTCGAGCAGAACGATTGGCGACGTTGGGGCAAGTCGCTGCGGGTATTGCCCATGAAATTCGAAACCCCTTGGTAGGTATTGGATCCACGACTTCTCTCCTCTTGGAGGATTTTGCAGAAGGTGATAGTCGACGTGATGATTTGAAAACCATCCTGAAAGAAACGCGGCGACTGGATCGGATTGTGAATCAAATTGTCGATTATGCTCGACCACGAGATCTTCTCCCTGTGATGTTTCAACTTGAGGAATTGCTGGATGAATCGTTACAAGTCTTGTCAGATCCATTACATCAAAAGGGCATTCATGTTCACCGTTACCGGCCATCTCAGGTGAATGCTGTCCAAGCTGACCGCGATCAACTTAAGCAAGTCATCCTGAATATTTTGCAGAATGCCATTGAGGCGATGCCTGTCAACGGCGCGTTGCATCTGTCCATTGCGGAAGAACTGTACGAGCATCAGCAAGGACTGCGATTGAAAGTTGAGGATACGGGTAAAGGGATTGCCGCCAATGTGCTTTCTCGAATTTTCGAGCCTTTTTTTACAACAGGAAAGTATCGTGGAACAGGCCTCGGACTAGCTATTTGTCGCAATATTATTGAAGCGCATGGTGGGGAGATTCATGCGGAAAGCCAGCAGCAAATTGGGACCACGATTTCGGTATGGCTCCCTTCTGCCTGCCAACCACAACTGTCGATGGTGTAACTGATGCGTGCAACAATATTTGTGACTGATGATGATGAAGTCGTTCGCCAGGCCATTAGCCGACGATTAGCGAAACGTCAACACGAAATTCGCAGCTTTGATTCTGGTGAGGCGTTGCTGGCCGCGCTGGACTCTGATGTTCCGGACATCATTTTCCTTGACCTCAAAATGTCTGGTATGAGTGGCCTTGAAACCCTGAAGCATGTCCGTTCAAAAACCCAACAAGCTCTCGTCATTTTGCTGACGGCCTATGGTACCGTCGAAGATGCGGTCGAGGCCATGCGGGTGGGCGCCTATGATTTCCTCATTAAAAGTGTCGATTTGTCTGGTGTTGAACCGGTCATTGAGCGAGCTCTAGAATACTTGGCGCTTCGCCGCCGGATCGATTTTGAAACACAAGATCGTCTAGGCCGCTATGCCTTACAGAATTTGGTTTCCAACAGTCCCAGCATGAGAGAGCTGGTTGGGCAAATACAGGAAATGGCCCAAAATCATAAGACAACAGTGTTGTTGTTTGGCGAGACCGGAACGGGGAAAGAGTTTGTTGCACGCGTGCTGCATCATAACGGTCCACGCGCGCAAGGCCCATTTGTTGGAGTGAATTGCACAGCTATTCCACAGGAGTTATTTGAAAGCGAGTTGTTTGGATATGAACGTGGCGCGTTTACCGGAGCCAATCAACGAAAGCCTGGGCTCTGTGAACAGGCTGAAGGCGGAACGCTCTTTCTCGACGAAATTGGTGATTTGAATCCTTCTATGCAAGCCAAACTCCTTCGAGTATTGCAAGAACGGTCTTTTAAGCGGCTCGGAGGGCGTCGAGATATTGATGTCGACTTCCGATTGATCGCGGCGACGAATCGTGATCTTCGAAAAGAGGTGGCACAGGGAAATTTCCGTGAAGATCTCTTTTTTCGACTACATGTCGTGTCGTTGGATCTCCCACCCTTACGCAGGCGCGTTGAAGATGTTATTCCGTTGAGTCGACAATCGTTGGTGCAGCACAGCAAAGACTTAGGGAAAGATGTGTCGGAGATTGACCCTGAGGCTCAGCAGCTATTGGAACGTTATCCGTATCCGGGAAACATCCGAGAGTTACAAAACATCATTGAGCGGGCTGTCATTTTTTGCAGGGGCCAATGTCTGACGAGTGGAGATCTCCCGCGGGAAGTTCAAGAAGTGGAGCATGCAGCGGTGAATGTTGTGACACAAGGGGATCAGTCGATGGTCCGCATTGAAATGAAGTTAGGAGAGCATACGTTGGGTGATATTGAAAGCACTCTGATCGACGAAGTGATGCGTGTTTCTGACTTCAATAAAAGTTTGGCGGCCAAGCATCTAGGGATTACCCGTTTTGCTCTCGACCGACGCCTCAAAAAACAATCTGATTCCTAACCTGTTACGGGTCATCAATTCATTCGCGATCAGAATTTTTCCGACTTTTCAGTAGGACAATCAGTCCAATGACTCCAATCGCAATAGCTAGGAAACCGAGCAATCCCAAAACTTCCATGATCCTCCCTCTCTATGTGTGATCAATCTTCCTGCCTAGTCGTCGCAGGATGCTCGTTCTTTGACTAAATTTTCCCAGTTGTACTCAGGATTATGGTTCATTTGTCCATTAGATCTCATGGAGAAAACGATCTTGGTATTCTTGCGGAGGTCGATAGCATGTGGTGAGCCTGCCTCGTAGTTGATATCGATAGTGAGCAATGAGGTCATAGCCCCAGTCTCTCAGGCATTTTGGAATAAGAATGAAGATGTACGCCATGCGCCATATGCCACCCAGTCGGTCTATAAGGTGTAAAGCTGCTGTTGATTTGGTCAAGTACCCTTCTGAGGTAATCACCACGAATGTTGAAAATTCTATCTGTGGCAGATTGTATTGTATGAGCAATTGTTGGCCGAGAGTCGATTGAAGCGGAGCGAATTGAAAGCGTTTATGTGAATCGTGACGAATGAGAAAACGAACCCATCCCGTACACCATCCGCAGACGCCATCAAATAAAATCAACCATGGGGTTTGAGGAGAATGCCCTGTTGGTTGTCTTTGTTTCATACGGTCTCTTTTCCCAGAATCTAGTGTTGATAAAGCTTGGCACTTGAATGAACCCTCTGTCTAGTGAGGGCAATCTCTCAAAAAAACGATATTGTGGCGTGAACACGTGATTGCTACAATTTCATTCTTCATGAAAACTTCCATCTTCCATGTTTGCTGATGTCGTTCTGCCGAGTCGGCGGTTTCAAGTCTTTACCTATCACATTCCCAATCAACTACAGTCTCAGATTTTTGTCGGAAGCCCTGTTCTGATACCACTAGGCTCATCCGTGGTTTCCGGTGTTATTGTTCGGATAGTAGAGCCTTCAGCCCTGCCTTCTGTTCGATCATCGAAGTCCAATATTTCATTTCGTGACATATTGTCAGTGGATGCCACACCTGCACATTCGCCATTGGATCAGAGATTACTTACCTTAGTTGAGCAGATTGCAGACTATTATCTAGCTCCATTGGCAGCCTGTTTGCGGCTGATTGTACCGCCGCGTGTGTTCAAAGTGGTCAAACGTCTTCATCTCACGGAAGCTGGACGTTCAGTATTGAATGATGCGTCTTTGCCGATGGACTCGCAGTCGATATTGCAGAAATTAACACGAGGCTCAAATGGTGTACTCCGATCTTCACTGCTGCGAACCTTACCTACGACAACAACCATTCTGACGAAGCTTAAGCGCAAGGGGTGGATAGAGGAACGTTCAACTCTACCGGTGACGCTCTCCGGCAAAGAGGAGAAACCCTTTCGCCCTGATTCTGCATCATTCGTTCCTGCGTCGTTACGAGCGATAGGGGATCTGTTCGAGCAAGGTGAAGATAAACCCTCAATCCGGCCATCAAGCCAAGCTATTCTTTCTGAGAAATTACAAATTCTTGCAGATGAGTTAGTGCAAGACAGTCATTCCGTGAAATTTCAGAAACATACTGTGCTCGGATCTGATCATGAACGACAACAGGTTTTCCGCCACGTCGCAGCAAGCCTTTTACAACGTGGGAAGCAGGTGCTGTTCTTGGTTCCGGAGGTGCACCAAGTTGAATGGCTCGTCAAGCAATTTCGAGGCGTCATGTGTGAATCGGTAGAAGGCTATCACGGAAAATTATCGACCTATGCTCGAGCCGAGCGTTGGGAATGGATTCGTCAAGGACGAGTTCAGCTTGTGGTCGGAACTCGTTCGGCGTTGTTTCTCCCACTGCCGGATCTTGGATTGATTTGGCTCGATCAGGAAGAAGATGCATCGTATAAAGATGAACATCTGCCTTACTATCATGCGCGTGAAGTGGCACGAATGCGCGGAGCCATT
This sequence comes from Nitrospirales bacterium, assembly GCA_029261235.1. GTDB lineage: Bacteria > Nitrospirota > Nitrospiria > Nitrospirales > UBA8639 > Nitrospira_E. The sequence continues at coordinate 18,258 of JAJDBS010000090.1, read as the reverse complement.
GAGCAGTCGTTGGTTGTCTCTGCATCATCTTGCCCATCGCTGGAAACCTATTCGGAATTTCGTGAGAAGAGTGAGGTGAATGTACAACTCTCAAGCCTCGAGAACGTTGAGGTTAACCTGATAGATATACGGGGCCAAGTCTCTGGGACCTTACTCGCACCCCCTTTGCTTGAGCGGCTGAAAGAGGTTATGAATGACGGGCAGCAGGCGATCATGATCCTGAATCGGAAAGGATATTCTCCAGCGCTCATTTGTCGAGACTGTGGTCAAACGCCAACGTGTGAGACGTGTGGTGTCCCGTTCCGACTCTTTCAACGGCCTTCTCGTTTGATCTGTTCCTATTGCGAAAAAAGTCAGCAAACTCCGGAAACGTGTCCATCTTGCATGGGGACCGTCTTTCGATTTTCTGGCGCGGGCACTCAACGTTTAGAGGAAGAGCTAGCCAAACTGTTCCCGTCACATCATGTCTTCCGGTTTGATCGCGATCAAGTGAAATCGATTGAAGAAAGTGAGAATGTCCTTCGTCGTTTTCGTCAGGGCGAGCTTCATCTTCTCATCGGGACGGAAGTCTTGCTGCATCAATCTGATCCTCCATCAGCTCCATTGATTGCCTTTCCTCAAGCCGACCTGGGTTTGCATCTTCCTGATTTTCGTTCTGCTGAACGTACGTTTCTGCTGTTTTCAAAGGCAGCCAGGTTAGCGAAAGCGAAATCGCTTCACACTGGTCAGTCTGGAGATGTGTTTCTGCAAACGCGTATGCCGGACCATCATGTGTTTCAGGCTATGATGCACCAGGATCCGGATTTGTTTTATCAACAGGAAAATGAGCTGCGTGAAGCCTTGGCCTATCCACCGGCGGCGCATCTCCTGTTACTCGTGGTGACAGGAGTCCAGTCTATTCGTGTCCAACGAGTGGTCGAATTCCTCGGTCAACAATTGAAAAAAGTGGGGTTGCAGGGGGCGCTGCTTCAAGAAGGCCAGGGGGTATTAGGGATGCCAATGGTGTTAGGTCCGCTCAGCTCGCAAAAACCGGGACACCGAAAAAAGAATCGAACGATCTTTCTTCTCAAGACCTTTGATTTGCCAGATACCCAACAACGTCTTCGGAAGCTTCAGCAGGTCTATGACCAACAGTTTTCAAGAGAGCCGGTGGTCTATGAGGTGCACGTCGATCCCCTTGAAATTCAATAGCGATCTTATGCGTGGACAATTATTTTTTTTTCTTCTTGGATTTTTTCTTCTGAGGGGAAGAAGATGCAGGCTCTGGAAATGGGGTGTGGATGATGGGGGCTTGAATGCGTTTGTAAATTCCATAGGCAAATGTCAGCCAAAACACTCCAGAGAACAGACCAAGTATCACTCCAGGAAAAATATTTTCCATTTCTTCCATTGTGGGCTCACGCCCTAGTTTTTGGAGATCCGTCACTTGCATCATGGCCCAGGCCATGCTTTCAACACCGAGTAATAAGGTGCAAGCAGCCCAGATATATCCGATGGATGGGCATTTCCAGGCAAGAAGGACTGCCAACCCAATTCCCATTGCAATGCCAAGCGGCACAGGTATGGCGCCTAGTAAGAGCCATAAACCTACTGTCACGGCAAGGCTTCCTACGACTGCATTCACTTGATGCCACAGATTTTCGTTCATACTCACAGACTCTCCTAAGTTTGCGGAAGGGCTCAAACCTTATCACAGGGATCCTTTCCCCAGCACCTCATACGAAGGGAATGTTGAAAAAACCGCCAGCCTTCGCCAAGGCTACGGCTGACAGGCTAGCGGTTCCATGCCTGCCGAAGCGGCTTCGCGCAGGCAGGTCGCCATTTACTCGTGCTCACGTACTAAGTGTACGTTCCGCGCATCAAGCCTACTCCGCCGAAGTGAGCTACGAAGGCCGGGAAGGGCTGCGGCCTTGCTGGACGGAATTTTTGAACATGCCCTCTCACAGATGGAAGCTGGCAGCCCGAAGCATCTGAAGCCAATGGATATGAAATGTTTAACAGATCCACAGTGTTTCGTTGGCTATTGTGGTGCTTTGGGTTGGTCTCTATCCCGAGGCATTCATGGAAATGCTGGATGCCAGTGTTGCCCATTTTCTGCAACAAACCACAGGGCAATCGCTTCTCCAAGTGTCTCAGGTCTTCCCGTAGTCAATAATCGAAATATTTAGCCAAAGTTGTTATCCTGGGAGCGGTGTGTCTTTTTGAAGGCAATAGATGTGGTGCACTTGAAATCTTGGTGGCCAAGCCAAAAAGTACCTTATTAAAGGCTTTATAAGATTCGGATAACGATATGAGCAAACCGACGGTCTTCATCAGTTACAGTCATAAAGACGAAGAGTGGAAAAATCTCTTCGTCGTTCATCTCAATTCATTAGTGCAGCAAGGGGATATTACGCTTTGGGAAGATAGAAAGATCGACATAGGTAATGATTGGTACCCTGCAATTCAGCATGCCATGCAACAGGCAATGGTGGGAATTTGCTTGGTCTCAGCAGATTACTTAGCTTCTGATTTTATCAATAAAGAAGAAATTCCCGCATTCATGGATAGGCGAAAGAATGAAGGAATGCTCATTATTCCTATTCTTGTCCGACCATGTTCGTGGAAAATAGTAAGATGGCTGAAAAATATACAGATATTTCCGCGGGATAATATTTCGCTTCAAGAAATACACTTAAAAGTAAAGCGGGAGAAGGCATTATCTGAAATTATTGAATACATTCATGGCAAAATAAACGAACCATTATTTAAGGAGATTGAACCTACTGCACCTGCATGGAATCCACCAGAAAAAATTGACATTGACCGGTTGCCTGGAACTGGCTCAGAGCTCTTTGGTCGAGAAAAGGAACTCAAGCAGCTAGATGATGCCTGGGAATCTGCGGACACAAATATCATCAGCTTTGTTGCCTGGGGCGGTGTCGGTAAATCGACGTTAATCAATAAATGGCTTGGGTACATGAAGGCAGATAATTACAAAGATGCAGAACAAGTATTTGCTTGGTCATTTTACAGTCAGGGAACCAATGAACAAGTATCATCCGCAGATGCCTTTATTTCAGAAGCGCTTAATTGGTTTGGCAATGCTGAACCCGCATCAGGCTCTGCATGGGATAAAGGGCAAAGACTTGCAAAACTTATTCGAAAAAAGAAAACACTGCTGATCCTTGACGGCATGGAACCTCTTCAATCATCACATGAGTTTGAAAGGGGCAAAATACATGATCAGGGGCTTGCCGCGTTACTGCGCGCTCTGGCTCAAAACAACAATGGCCTGTGTATTATCACTTCACGTGAACATGTCATGGATCTTTCAAAAAACACCCAACGGGTCACACAGATTAATCTGGAAACACTGTCTGCGAACGCAGGCAGAGCACTGCTGAGGATTGGGGGTGCCAAAGGCACCGATGAAGAACTCGAAGTTGCAGTGAAGACTTTTGGGTATCACGCGTTAGCGGTGACATTGATACCTGTGTATTTGCGGAGCATCAAAGGACACCACATCTCAGATGCACAACAAATCCCCGACCTCAACATTCCAGAGGATAAAGGCAAACATCCACGTCGGGTCATTGAGGCCTTGTCAAAAAACTTCATCAATAAACCTGAAGGCGACCTGTTAAAAATCCTGGGATTTTTTGACAGGCCCGCAGATATGGCGGCCATTAAGAAAATAATTGCACTGCCTGTTATTGATAAATTAACCGAGAATCTTTGTAACACAAGTGAGAAAATACTTTTATATGCAATTAATAAGCTGAGGAATGAAAATCTAATAGCCAAAGAAAGCCAACACCGCCCCGACACCCTGGATTGCCATCCGCTCATCCGCGAACATTTCGGTGAACTATTGCAAGCTGAGAACCCGGAGGCCTGGCAAGCCGCTCATGCTCGCTTGTATGACTATTATAAAGACCTGCCTGACAAAGAATTGCCGGATACGCTGGAGGAAATGGAGCCGCTCTTTGCAGCCATCACCCACGGGTGCCTGGCTGGGAAACATCAAGAAGTATTGACCGATGTATATTGGAAACGAATCCGAAGGCAAAAGGAAGCTTATACCATTCATAAACTCGGCGCATATGGCGCCGACCTTTCCTGTGTCGCCAATTTTTTTGACAGGCTTTGGGAGACACCGGCTTCTAGTCTAACCGACAATGACAAAGCGTCAATCTTAAATTGGGCAGGCTTTTGTCTCCGGGCCTTGGGGAGGCTGTCTGAAGCGGTTCAGCCAATGAAAGTTGGGATGGACCTGCGTATCAAGGATAAATTATGGAGAAATGCTGCAAAAGCGACCTCAAACCTCGGCGAACTGTCTCTGGCGCTCGGTGATGTGCCAGCGGCAGAACAGTATGGTGCGCAGAGTGTCATTTTTGCTGACCGCAGTGAAGATGGCTTTTCTGCAGAGGCTCGTCGAACAGCGCATGCTAGTGCACTTCATCAGGCTGGGAAAATCCAGGCGGCGGAAAGTCTATTTCGGGAAGCGGAGGCGATGCAGATCAAACGTCAGCCGGAATATCCCTATCTTTATGCGATACAAGGCTTTCGATTCTGTGACTTGCTGCTTGCGATGGGGAGCCGTCAGGAAGTGCTGGAGCGGGCACGAGAAACACTGCAATGGGCTCATGAGAATAAGGCATCGTTACTCACCTTAGCCCTTGAGGATCTGACCGTCGGCAAAGCCTTATTGCTGCAATCGCTCGACCCTTCGGCTTTGCTCAAGGCAAGTACCCCTGAAGCCCCAGTGCTGAACTTATCCAAAGCCGCGGGCAGGCCGTAGCTGGGTTACGGGAAGCTGGCACTCAACATAGATTACCCTTAGCAATATTTGCCCGCGCGGCCATTTTTAAACACCAACAAGCCTTTCCCAACGCCTGGGCTGACCTGGCTGAAGCCCACGAGATTGCTACCTACGGGCAGATGCGCTTACACATCACGGACTACCATCTAGAAGCCGCCCGCCTTATTCAGACCCAGCTTGAACATGAGAAAGAACCGTTCACTATTATTGAAGAGGCCGTTGAGCAGCAACTTTCCCGAACAGCCATGGCCCAGTTGTTCAGCACTCATGTCCATCAAGCCGAAACCCTCATCCAAGAAACCGGCTACCACCGCCGCGACGCCGAGCTAGCTGCCTTAAAAGAGACCCTCTAAGCTATTTTTGCTAAGACATCTTCGTAAAACCTAGCAAGCTCTCTGTTCTTTATCCTTTCTCCTTTTCAGGATTTGGGCCCACGGGAAATGGCAACAGTGGGAATTTCCGGCGTGAGATCTTTTCCGGGCGCAACAGGGGAGTTTTTTAGATCATGCGGAGTGTTTGGTTCCGCGCTCTTTCATCTGGATCTCGGCAATGTTCGTCTCCCAAGGTCCGACGCCTGCCGTCCGGCCCTCTGGATGGACGCCTCATAATCCGGCGAGCCTTGTTTGAGCACAGCGAGTTGGCTCGCCCTCCCGTGCCTAGCGTCCATCTCATTTCATGAGGCCGGAAGGGGCGTCAATGGTTTTGGCTACTTTTGCCGAAACAAAAGTGGCTCGGCTGCCGGGCCGAACCCCGGCAACACAGAACATCACGGTGATAGAGGATTTTGGCACAAAGATGCGACTCCTTCACCGACTCGCGCTGCTCAACGGGAATACCCCAAGAGACATTTCCGCTCAACAGTATATTGCTGTAAGGCCAGAACCATAATTTCTGTATGATCCAGTTTTTCAGTCCAGATCTAGCGGCCAATATCTGTCAGAGGTTTTGATGTGATGGTGAAGTCTCCTCGAGGATTATCTCTGAAGGTATTGGATTGGAGGAGTTCTTCTGCCTTTGGTGTGGGTTCGCAATCGGGAGTGAGTACGGCTCCCCAATGTGTGTTGTTCTCAAGCGTGTTATCAAGAATAAGGGCTTGTGCTTGGGAAAAAAGCAGAAGCCCACTCAGCATATTATCACGGCAGACATTGTTGATGAAGTCAGGGCGTGTACTTTCGTCACGAGCCGCCATACCGAAATGATGGTTGCCAAAACACTGATTCCCTCGCACGTATGGCTGGGCACCGGCAAAGGCAAAGAGCCCAGATTCGCGGTTATAACAAATTTCATTCGCCTGTAAGGTTGGCCGACAATCCGGGCCGTAGATGACGACTCCGGACAATAGGCCTTCAGTGATTCGGCAATGAACAATGGTACAGGTCGAATCCAATATATTCAGCGCGGAATGCTGGTCGCTTCCAACATATCGAAATGTGATTCCACTGATTTGCCCGCCTGAAACTTTTTGCAAATAACAGGGGCCGCTCTGTCGACTGAAAATAGTGACCAGATCACGACCGGCGCCAATTAGATTGATTGGTCGCTCAGTAATGACCAAACGATCTTCATAGGTCCCAGGTTGGATGAATATCTGGTCATTCGGCTCGGCTTCATTCAGCGCTTCGCTGGGGAGCGCAAAACAGTCAGATTGATTGGGAGCGACGAGTAACGTTCTTCCTCCCATTGGGTTAGGGGGAATCTCACTGATTGGAGGTAATTGAGTAGTCAAAAAAATCGATCCTTCACTTGGGTGGTTATTGGATTCAATATAACAAGCGAATATTGTTGTAGCACAAGTGGTCTCACAGCACATTGTTGAATATTTCTAAATTCTCCCTCGATCGTATCGAGAGCCATTGAAGAAATTGAATCGGAAAGTGTAGGGCAGAGACTTCACGTAAAAATGAAAAAGTTATGGAATGTCGTTTAACCGATTTTCCTGAATTTGAAAAAAGTCCAGTAAATACAATGAGGTGCTTTCATACAGCCATTGATTGCTTTGGTCTCTATCTTGCTTTGGACTGTCTTGTGAATTTTCAACATCTATCCAGATACAACGTTATTTTCTCATATTGGTCATTCGATATTTCACGTAGAGATAAAGGAGGAAAAGGATGTTCAGAGCGAGACACCTGGGAAGTCAGACAGCAATCTTGGCATCGAGTCTTAGGGTGAATGAAGACCCTGCCTTTGATTGTCGGTGCCAAATGATATGCCATGGTTTTCGAGGAAATTTCCATCGCATGCTTTCGATCGGTATCGCGCTGATCATCATCTTGATGGCCACTCCGGGGCTGGTAGTTGCAAGCGATCAAGATACGAAAGACCGTCAGTTTTTCCTTTCTGTCAGCGTGAATGGAGCCGGGATGGTCACAAGTACACCGAAAGGATTGCAATGCTCAAATGGCACGTGCACTGCTGAGTTTCCGAAAAATACGAAAGTGCGATTGCGGAGTACTCCGCACGATGGCCAAGTGTTTGATCGATGGAGTGGTGCCTGCGGAGGTAAAAAGCCATGCACCGTTAAACTTTCAAAACACCGTACTGTACGGGCTAAATTTTCCCCGCCACCGACTACCCGATTGACCGTGCAGGTGAAGGGTGGCGGGAAAGTGATCAGTGAACCTAAAGGCATCGCCTGTGAGCAGGGGACCTGTCGTGGCACCTTTCCCAAGGGAGTCCGTGTGATCCTGACGGCCGTGCCGAATGATGGCCAGATATTTGCCAAATGGCAAAATGCCTGTCGTGGTTCAAAGGGCTGCAAAGTCACCTTGAATAAGAATCGCACGGTGCTCGCGAGATTTGCCCCTCCACCGACCGCCCGATTGACGGTGCAGGTGAAGGGCGGCGGGAAAGTGATCAGTCAACCAGAAGGCATCGCCTGCGATCAGGGAACTTGTCGTGGCACGTTTCCCAAGGGAGCCCGTGTGATCCTGACGGCCATGCCGAGCGATGGCCAGATATTTGCCAAATGGCAAAATGCCTGTCGTGGCTCGAAGGACTGCAAAGTCACCTTGAATAAGAATCGCACGGTGTTCGCAAGATTCACCGAGCCACCGACCGTCCGCTTGACGGTGAAGGTCAAGGGCGGCGGGAAAGTGATCAGTGAACCAGAGGGCATTGCCTGTGAACAGGGGACCTGTCGTGGAGCATTTCCCAAAGGAACTCAGGTCACCTTAGCAGCGATGCCAATTGAAGGTCAGACCTTCACGAGATGGAAAGATGCCTGCAAAGGTACGGGTAGCTGTAAGATCACTCTCAAGAAAAATCGAAACGTCTATGCGGAATTTTCTGAGACAAAGACTGTAGCTCTGACAGTCTCCCTCACGACAGGTGGTACGGTCACAAGTACACCTGACGGTCTTATATGTGAAGAACGCTTATGCGTTGGGAAATTCCCAGTCGGTGCAAAAGTGACGCTAATGGCCAAACCAAATGATAGCCATATGCTTGAAGAATGGAGTGGTGCCTGCTCTGGAAAAGAGGCTTGTGTGGTCGAACTCAAGGAGACGACAAAGGTCAGTGCCAGCTTTATGGAGACATCATCAACTGTTGCTTTGACTGTCACGGTTCTGGGTGAGGGGACGGTCGCGAGTATGCCTGAAGGTTTGAGCTGCACGGGCAACACGTGTACGGGGCAATTCCCACTCAATGCTGAAGTGACGCTTGAACCGATGCCTGGGACTAATTACGCATTTTCACAGTGGGGAGAATCTTGCTCAGGTGATGGTCAATGCGCTGTGAAGCTTACTGCACCCAAGACGGTCACTGTCACATTTATCTCCGCTCAAACGTTTTCATTAACGGTCACAACTTCAGGTAATGGCACGGTGATCAGTACACCAGCTGGTCTTTCTTGTTCGGGTAACACGTGTACAGGGCAGTTCCCAGCTGGGGATTCCGTCCGTCTCACCTCAGTTCCTGACGCTGGGTATGAATTGAAGGAATGGGGTGGTGCGTGTAATGGTGCCGGAATTTGCTCTGTCGGACTCAAAGGCGCCACAACGGTGACCCTGGCCTTCCAGGTTTCAATGACTGGCTCAACGGATGCTGACGCAAAACGGTTCTTGGAGCAAGCAACGTGGGGCCCAACCTCTACATCAATTGCGCATCTCAAAGACGTAGGGAAGCAGGCCTTTTTGGTTGAACAATTTGCGGCCACGCCATCGACGTATCCCAATCCTGCGGATGGAAACAATAACTTGAATGACGTACGAGCTCAATTTTTCTATAACGCCTTTCAAGGAAACGATCAGTTACGACAACGCGTCGCGTTTGCTCTTGGGCAATTGTTTGTTGTGTCAGCTAATACTGTTGGTGATGACGAACAAATGATTCCCTATCTCCGTATTCTGCATTCACATGCCTTCGGAAACTTTCGTGATCTGATGCGAGCTGTCACGTTAAGTCCGACGATGGGTCGATTTCTCGATATGGTGAACAACGATAAGACAGAGCCTGGATCTGGCCTGAATCCAAACGAAAATTATGCAAGAGAGCTGCTTCAGCTTTTTACGATTGGGACGATTACGCTCAATCAGAACGGGACCGAAAGAACCGACGGAAATGGGATGAGTCTTCCTCCCTATGATGAAAATGTCATCGTGAATTTGGCACGAGTCTTTACGGGTTGGACGTATCCGACGCGACCTGGTGAAACGCCTCGATGGCGCAACCGTTCATATTACAATGGTTCGATGGAAGCGATCGAATCACATCATGATACGGGCGAAAAAACGTTGATGAATGGAGTCATTCTCTCTGCAGGCCAAAATGCCCAGGCTGATCTTGATGCGGCGCTCCAACATATTTTCTCGCATTCCAATGTCGCGCCTTTTGTCGCGACTCGGCTCATTCGTAATCTTGTGACCAGCAATCCGAGTCCGCAGTATGTTCTACGAGTTGCCAATATATTTACGACAAGTGGAGGAGATTTACAGGCGGTCATTTCCGCTGTCCTGCTTGACCAGGAGGCTTCGACGACCACTCAGAATGGTGGGCATTTGCGCGAACCTGTCGTGTTTGGTCTGGCTTTGTTGCGGGCACTTGATGCCACTGTCGGACCGACAAATTCTCTGTATTCACGGGTGCGCGACATGGGACAAAGTTTGTTTACGCCACCGAGTGTCTTTAACTATTTTTCACCACTCTATAAAAATCCTGGTTCGACTCTTTTCGCACCAGAATTTCAGATTTATACCTATTCGACCGCCTTTGCCCGAGCCAACTTTGTCAATCGAACGATTCGGGGAGGGCTCGGGGATGCGGTCAACGTTGATCTCTCCCGTTTTGAAGCTCTGGCTGATGACTTAAATCAACTTGTGAATGCTGTAGAGCAAGGCTTGCTTCATGAGCCATTGTCCGCTCAAGAACGGCAAAGTATTTTCACGGCCTTGGCTGTGACGGATGATCCAAGAACTCGAGCGAGAAATGCCGTCTATTTGGTGGCGACATCAGCACGCTATCAAGTGCAACATTAAGAAGCAGATACGTCATCGATTCTTTGATACATAGTTCAACGAAATATATGAAGATGTTATACAACAGAGAGGAATGATCATGCCATTGTTTACTCGTCGAAAAATGCTTCAATTGGCTGCGTTTGGCGTGGCCGCAAAAATGTTTCCTTTCAGCAACCTGACAGCCTTTGCTCAAAGTGCTGGGGATTATAAAGCGCTTGTCTGTATTTTCCTGTTTGGTGGGAATGATGGGGACAACACGGTAGTCCCCATTAGTGGGCCAGCCCGTACTGATTATTCCAGTGGTCGTTCAAGCATTGCGATTCCATCAGGAAGTCTTTTACCAATTGGAACCGTGAATCACAGTACGTATGGGCAAACGCCATATGGGCTGCACCCGAGTCTTGCGCCGGTTCATGCCTTATCACAGAATCTCGCGATTGTGGCGAATGTCGGAACGTTAGTGAAGCCATTAACAAAAGATCAATATCTCTCACGAAGCGAGCCAAGACCCCAATCCCTCTTCTCTCACTCTGATCAACAAGAGCAAATGCAAACGGCTAGCCTGATTTTCCCATCGACGACTGGTTGGGGCGGTCGACTGTCGGATCGCATTCGATCAATGAATGCGCCTTCGACGTTTCCCGCTGGCGTGTCGGTCGCTGGGTCAAGTCTCTTACTCGCGAGTACGCAGTCACAGCCTGCAAGGTTGTCGGGTAATGGAGGTCTCCGACTGAGTGGATCCGGAGGTACGTCAGGTCGCGCAAGAACCTTGGCCATGCAAGAGATGTTAGATGTTGACATAGGCTTCAGTCTTGCTCAACAAGCGTATTCCACATTTTCGAATGGGTTTGGTGTGGCTACAGAAATGAATGCGGCCTTGGATGCCAGTACCCTGACGACGGTCTTTCCAAATTCATCACTTGGTCGACAACTGGAACACGTTGCCAAACTCATTGAGGCGCGAGCTCAGCTTGGAATGAAGCGACAAATTTTTTTCTGTTCAACAGGGGGATATGACACGCATGATGATCAAGTGAATCGTCATCAAGGGATCCTGGCTGGACTTGGTGCGGCAATGGCCGCCTTCTATCAGGCGACTGAAGATCTCGGTGTCGCCAATTCGGTCACCACATTCTCCGAGTCGGATTTTGGTCGAACATTTCAACCAAATCCCAATGGAGGGACTGACCATGCGTGGGGTAGCCATCAGTTGGTATTAGGTGGAGCTGTGAATGCTGGAATCTATGGGAATTTTCCGACACTTCAAATAGATGGGCCTGATTCAGCAGATAGGCGTCGAGGTCGATGGATTCCGACAACCGGCTTGGATCAGTATGCCGCTACTCTTGCCACGTGGTTTGGATTACCAACAGGAGATCTTAATGCGGTCTTTCCAAATTTGCGGAATTTCCCAACAAACAATTTGGGGTTTGTGTAGGTCTCAGCAATCTGAACAATGTAGTCTGAGGAACGAGGGAGTCATGGTGCTCTGACTGTGGCTCCCTCATTTCGATGTTTGTATCCTGTTCCCTTTGACAGCCCACCTAATAATTTCCAGATAGGCTTCTTCTGCCAAGCGTTCTTCCTAGAACAATGGGCATTGGGTTTTCTCGGCTGAGTGATGGCCTTGGTGTTGATCTTGACTCAATACAAGACGCTTCAGAAATTCCGCATGAATGACTTCTGGAGAAAAGAAGAAGACCCGAACCCTAAACCACGGACTTAGCGCTTTGATCGTTGAATATGCGGTTGGTCCTTTGAACGAAGAAAAATAGTTAGGTAGGAGATGAGTCATTGTAGTTCTCAGGTGTGGGAGATTGTTTTAGCCTATTTTTCGGTTCGAGCTTCCATTTGATGAAGCAGGAATTCCGAAAAGTTTGCTAGCCATACATTTATCTAGAGCTAATGAGGAGGGACCACGTGCCTTGCGAGAAAGTGCCAGAAGCGTCTTACTGGACTCTTGGGGTTAGAGCAGGTTCCTCGTGAGAAGAAAATATTCAGAATTGTGCCCAAGCAAATAGACTCTTGGATCTGGCGGAAGGAGTAAAGCCGAAACGCTAATTGTTTTCGATGGATTGCCGAGTGGCAAAGACTTCGCCGGGATGGATAAGTAGCAAGCAGTCTCCGTCGACTGGATCTTTGTGGAAGAGAGCGAAGGTGAGGCAAAGTTGTGGGGTGGGTTCTGGAGAAAATTCCAAAAGAACTGGGACGTCAACTAATGGTGTGACTTCTTTCAGATTGGCCAGTCGCAACCGAACGGCCACTAAAGTATCACGTAAGCGCGACTGAATATGTTCATCGGTGAAATCTGGCGAGGAGGTAATGTATTGCTCCCAGAGTGGATTCGTCATGCCGACACAAAAGTCCAGGCCAATACGTTGGGCTAGAGGTGTCACATCTTTCACGATTCCAGATTCAACGGCTTCTTGTCGTGAGCGAAGTGTGAGCGACTCCAGTTCTTCTGGGATTTCTTGGGAATGCAGCGAATCTGAGGTCAACCTCTCTGCTTGGTTCTCGGCAGAGAAAGCCACTGGTCCCTCTAGTAAAGCTGGCTGGGACTCATCATGAGATCCCTGGGGAGCCTGAACCTCTGAGGAGTCTTGCCCAAGGGCTTGGATGATTCCCTGATAAACCGACTTTGCTGAATCGGTCCAATTCTCATCTTGAGGTAATCCTCGAAATGCCGCTTCCGAGGCCTTCTTTTCATCGTGTGTGAGTGTGCGTGATTGCATCATACATAATAAGATAAGGCAATCTGGAGGAAAGTCAAGGATCCATCCCTATTTCTAGCATCAGTAATCTCACCAAATTAGAACATTACCCTTTTCGTGCGAATTCGCGCATTGACATAAGCGCGAAATCGCTCTTATTGATTAAATACACAATAGACCTGTATACAATGAACAAGTAAATATCCAAATATTTCAATAGGTTACACGTTCATGGTCAATGAATCCTGTTAGGGAATATTCTTTGCATTTCTATCAAGACTAAGGAATGACTTTTTCTTAGGAGAGCAGAATGGATCCTCTTTTTGATTTAGCAATGATTGCGGTAGTGGCCATTATGGTCGCGTTTAATTTTTACGGCTAACATCTAAGATTACTTCTCTGATTTGTGCAGAGAAAGAGTTCGCCATACGAGTTTTTGGCTAAGATCGTCGCTTCCCTTTTCCTTCCCTGTCTCAAGAATTAACCATCAACACATTCAATGGCGTATTTATACGTAATTGAAAACTCATAAGTTTAAGCATTTAAAGGAAATTTATCGAAATTTTCTTGAATCCCACCTTTCTGTCCTGCTATATCTCCTTCTCGTTTCTATTGAAGAGCGGAAGGCCAATAGTTTATCACTACGGGCTTTAGCGAACTTCTTTTTTCCTGAAAATAACTAATGCCAAATTGTAGGGTGGCTGGCTCTCCAGGTATGAAGGGTCCGTTTCAGTACAAGCCGGTCAGTGGTTCTGGATGTGAATTCCTAAACCGTGACCGGCTTTGTTGTATCAGCTGCTGATGCCTAGAATGCCTTGTAAGATTGGTCTTGGAATCACTACTGGTTGTGTTTGATTTGAGGGTCTTTTGAATTATCTAGGTCTCGAGTTAACTGGTTCATAGGGGCCGATGACATGATAAACAGAGATCTGACAAAAATTCCCATAGGACAGATTTCTGAATTTCCAAAAAACTGGCGAGCAGACATGCTTTCCGGATTTCTGGTTTTTCTAATCGCTCTCCCCCTCTGCTTAGGCATTTCATTGGCCTGCGGCTATCCGGCTATTTCCGGCATTTTCACCGCCATCATCGGTGGTGTGTTGGCTACCTTCTTTAGTAATTCAGAATTAACGATTAAAGGGCCTGCTGCCGGACTCATTGTTATTGCGATCGGTTGTGTCACCGAGTTTGGGTTTACGGGAGGAAAAGATCCAACTTTAGATCTTCAAGCCTACCGTCTTGCTCTTGGGGTTGGGGTGGTCGCGGGGATCATTCAAATTGCTTTAGGAGTATTTCGAGCCGGAATTCTAGGTGAGTTTTTCCCCAGTTCAGCCGTTCATGGCTTGTTGGCGGCGATTGGGATCATCATTATGGCCAAACAATTTCCGATTGCCTTGGGAGTGAGCCCTCATGGTAAGCCGTTAGAGTTGATTGCCAAAATTCCGCAGTTTGTCATGGAGATGAATCCGTTGGTGGGCTTGATAGGAATAGTGAGTCTTCTCATCATGTTTAGCTACTTGTTTATTTCCAATCCAACTATCAAGCTGATCCCAGCTCCTATGGTGGTATTGGTGGTCACCGTGCCGCTCGCGATGTATCTGAACGTTGGGCAAGAACAGACGTATGCCTTTAATGGGCAAGAGTATCCTCTTGGAAAAGATTTTTTAGTTGCAGTACCAGAGAATATGTTTCATGCCATTACGTTTCCTGATTTCTCGGGATTGTTGACAGCGGTCGGATGGAAATATGTTTTGATGTTTGCACTCATTGGAAGCATTGAATCCTTATTAAGTGCCAAAGCGATTGATGGGATTGATCCTTGGAAAAGGAAGACCGATCATGACCGAGATATGATGGCGGTGGGGGTAGGGAATACCGTGGCAGCTTTTATCGGCGGACTACCGATGATCTCGGAAATTGTTCGAAGTAAATCTAACATTGATAACGGCGCACGAACTCGTTTTGCCAACATGTTTCACGGGATGTTTCTGTTGCTCTTTGTGGCCTTAATACCTGGTCTCATTAATCAGATTCCATTAGCGGCCTTAGGGGCTATGCTAGTCTTTACGGGCTATCGTCTGGCTTCACCTCAAGAATTTATTCATATGTATCAGGTTGGGCGTGAGCAATTTCTTATTTTCGTCTCGACGGTTATTGGGGTGTTAGCGACTGATCTCCTGATGGGCATTGCCATTGGTATTGGAGTTAATTTTGTGGTCCATCTAAAAAATGGGGCTCCGTTTCCATCATTGTTGCAATCTCAGATTACTGTTAATCGAGGAGAGAAAACAGGTGTCATCGTGAAAGTCAAAGATTCCGCTATTTTTAGTACGTGGATTGCTCTGAAAAAAACATTGGAAGGTCTGGCAAGTGAACCCCATGTCGTCTTGGATTTGTCAGACACGTTTTTAGTGGATCACACAACAATGTCTAAACTTCATCTAATGGAAAGAGATTTTGAAGAACGACAATCTAGATTGGAGATTATCGGTTTAGATCAGCATCAACCTTTGTCGAATCACCCAGAAGCAGGGAGGAAAAAACCAGGGTAGTGAGGGGGGCTGTGAACCGATGTGACAATCTTCAATCGTCTGCGCGATTAGGCTTTTGACTGTCAAAGGGCTCTACGAGAAAAAAAATAAAAAAAGAACAGCTGTCTTATCATATGGAGGGAAGCGTCGTATCGAGATCTTGGTCTAAAGAGAATACAATGACACGTTCTCCGATGGTGACATCAATATCGGTAAACAATCCTGAAACCGTGGCTCCAGTAATCTGGCTGACTTGGGTACAGATTTTTGCGCGACCTTGGGAAATAATGTTCTGACGCATAGCCTTCACCATTTCTATTCCTTCAGAGCTTTTGGCCAATTGTCGTTCAGCTTGGGTGAGTACGCCCTTGGTCGAACGAGGACCAGATCACGCAAGATAAAGGCTTTGACGTCCATGGGGCCTCTCCCCATAAATTCCTGTTCGAATTTAATGACGGCATTTCGAATGACCGTCTCGGCTTCACCTTTTGTTGGTCTGTTTTGCATATGTTTACAATTAGTTGAAAAATTGATTGGGCGAGCCAGTATAAAGAGTTTCCCTGTGGCGAACAATGAATACAACCGGAGGTGGGATGCCTTCTGAAACGAAGAAAAAAGGATTTCAATCCTTAACGCAAGAAGAACGGAGCTCTCTTTGTCAGGTGATCGAAGAGGCTAGTGAACCCATTGCACCTTTTTGGCCGATGCGAACCATGGTCGCTCAAAATCCGATTCATGGGTTGGAATATTTGTCATTTGATCAGGCGGTTCGAAAAGGAAAGGATCTTCTTGGGGGAAGTGGGTATTTGCCGAATGACAAGTATAGACAATTCTATCGAGATGGAAGGATATCCTCGGGAAATGTTCAGCGAGCGTTGGCACGTGTGGGCCCTCAATTAGATTCAAACGATTCTGTCAAAATTGGGAATCTGCAATTGTCTGCCCGTGATATTTGGCAATGGCATTTGGTCGTGGGGTTCGATGAGTTAGAGCCGATTTTGTTGCAATGGGAATTTGGTGGGGGTGGAGCGACTCAACAATTTCGTTCAGATTTTTTAAGTGAATCAAAGCATCGAATCATCCAACGGACGATCCAGGAATGCGAGAAGTGCCGAGATAATCCTGAAGAGGCGTATCTGACAAATCTGTGGAAGGCCACTCTATCGATCCTTGGCTTACATGAATCTGCCCAGGAAGAGGATGATGCAGCTGGAGGTGCTGAAGTAGCCACTGAAATACGAAGAGGCCAGGCTCACGAAAACATTGAATTGCCTGCTCAGCGTACGGTCGGTGATTGGGTTGAACGTCTGAGTGGCGATGCCTTGGTCGAGCAGATCAATGACCAAATGATTAAATGGATTGCTGCCTTCACTGACGAGGGCTTGGCAGGGTGGGAGATGCCACTGAGGAACAAAGGCTTTTTTCGAGCGTGGCAAGAGTTGGCGCGATGGGATCAATCGGGCCATTTCTTAGGCATTCATGATTTTCATCAAAAAGTTCAGAAATTGTCTAATGACCCTGAGGAAAGTATTGCCGAGTGCTTGAATCGCCTTGGTATCCCTCCGCTACAGTGGAAGGGCTATCTTTCAAGAGAGCTGTCTCAATTGCCGGGATGGACGAGATACATTCGATGGTTGGGAGAACATCCCCTCTATCATGCGCAACAGAAGCACCCGATTGATACAACCCAATATCTTGCTGTTCGGTTGTTTTATGAAGTAGAGCTGGCTCAGGTTATCTGTCAACGAGAATGGAGCATTGATGGAACCGTTGAGGCACTGACATCCTACTGGGATCAGCGGCCGGTAGAATATGAAGATCTGATGGGGCAAGGTGTCCATGCCGTTGACGACAAAACGCAGTCGATATGTCGAGACGCCTGGCGGCTGTTTCATCTCGCACAATGTTTAGAGCTGTCGCCAGTAGAGTTGCACGACCTCTCAAAACGGGATGCGAAAATATTATTGGATTGGCTGAATGTGTTTCCGCTTGATCATCATGGCCCGGTGTGGCTTGAAGCTTATGAAGAGAATTTCCGAGAAGACCTTCTGCAAAAACTCGTAGCACATCGAAGTGCCGCCAAGAGTCTAGATATTCGTCCTCGAGCCCAGCTGGTGCTTTGTATCGATGTTCGATCAGAGTCTTTCCGCCGTCATATCGAAGAACAGGGCCCATATGACACGTTCGGTTTTGCGGGATTCTTTGGTATTCCCATGAGTCATCAAGCCTTTGATAGCGAGGAACGATCTGATTTATGTCCGGTACTCCTTTCTCCAAAGCATGCCGTGACTGAAGTTCCTCGAATGGGAGAGGAACAGTCCTTGGAGAAATACTCCGCAGGATCACGGTGGAATCAACTCGGGCATCATCTGTTCCATGATTTGAAGCGCAACCCGGTTGGATCACTCATGGTGATTGATGCGCTTGGTCTATTCTTTAGCTTAGGACTTCTAGGGAAAACATTAATCTTGAAACCCTACCATGCCATAACTTCAAGGATTGATAGATGGTTTGCCAGTCCCGTTCAAACTCAGATCGCCGTGTCTTCTCCATCAGACTCTATGAATGCTCGAGTGGATGATGTTCCTTCTGAGGGGATTCCTGAAGAGATAGGGCAAGGGTTCTCAGTTTCCGAGAAGGCCTCTTTTATTGAAAATGGTCTACGTGCGATGGGACTCACGAATAACTTTGGTCGACTCATTGTGCTCTGTGGTCATGGGAGTGAGACCGACAATAATCCCTATTATGGTGCG
>JAJDBS010000089.1 GCA_029261235.1 Nitrospirales bacterium | reverse complement strand
CAGCTTGGAGTCCTTTGTTTCGATCCATGTTTCTCTTGCGAGGATCTAGACAAGACTCAATATAGTCTTCACGGCTTTTCATTAGTTAGCTCCCTCAGTGAACTCTTGTCCCTCGTCCTTCGTCACGCCACCATCAGTTTCGGTCGTCTCAGAAATGACGGTACGAGCGGCGGCTACAGGACTAGTAAGGGCACGATCCGTAAGACGCTGCGAGTGAGCACCATTTACACGGACCTGTAGTACGTTGATGTTGTTGCTGTAACCAGCATTTAGACTAGTAGCCATTAGTACGTCACCTTCTTCTTTTTCTTCTTCTTGTCGCCATCAGTCGGCTTTTGAGGACCCTTGAAAGGGTTTTGCTTCTGGGCCAGCAGAAGGAAAGCCTCGCGACTAAATGTGCGGTTCGAATTAGCCATTGTTCTTGTTCATGCGAGCAAGAAGTTCTTGACGGCGGTCTTCGGCTTGCGTCGAAGCGGTTGCACCACGAGAGAGCAACTCACGGAGAATGTCCTCTTGGACGTACGTACTAAGCTGATCGAATTCCTCGGACTTCATGCCACTCTTCAAAAGACGAGAAGCAATCTTCTTGGCAGACTGGAGGTGCTCGATCTGCTTGTCTACCATCTCCATCAAACGACCCGCAACGGCTTTGCGGTTATCTTCGTCTTGGAGAGCCTCTTCGACCTGGGCACTCGTAAGAGTCGGGCGACCAACCTGAGGAACTTCGTCCTTCTTACGGTCGTCATCCGGGTCCTTGATAGAGGTCTTGGAGGTCGCGGCAGGAGTCTCGCCATCAGAAAGAGCGACGGCCATTTCAGCAGACACCCTAACATTTAGCTCAATGTCAGGGTGCAACTTCATGATGCCCGCGTATACTTCCTGGCGAAGACTGGCCAGCGTTCCTCTATACCACGCCGGAACTTCCGTGAGCTGCATGACGCGGGCCATGCTCGATTGAGCTTGGGTCTGCGTGATTACAGGGAAGTGTTCCTTTTTGTCCAACAGAAGGTTGGAAGGAAAACCGGCGATTGTGCCATACTTCAAACTGTCCGCTACGCTCAGCGTCTCGGACGGTACATCAACCTTGCGGGGCTGTCCGTCAGGAGCACCACCGATTTGATCGGGGGTGAACCCAGCGTTCAACGCCTTCGCCATGTTGCTGAATGCCTTGTCGTAATTCATGTTTGCTGGCCCTTAAGCTTTAACCTGCCCAGATCGTATCCGACCTTACGCATAACGAGAGATCCCTCAGTACCATAATACCCTAAAACTCTGAACTTAGGAGTTCCGGTTTTTCAGCAACGTGTTTTAGGATGGCCTGTTGGGTCCAAGCTGACACCATGAATTGACGACGCATCTCCCTTGTGGGAGCCTTACCGTATGTCTTACTGTAGTCCGCAACCTTGTCGGTATAAGAACTAAAGACATCTGCTTTCACGGTTTCGCACGCATCAGAACGCAGCATGTTGATGATGAAGTCATCTTGCATCTTGGCGTCTTCTGCCTGCGGAGTGGGCATGTGACTGAAGACATTGTAGATCAACCACTCCAGACGTTCCTTTTCTTGGGCACGCAAACTCTTGACGTGCTTCAAATTCGGATTCTCTAGAGCCTTGGCCGACAGCACCTTGTCACTAATGAATGTTTCAAGCTGGTCGAGCATAGCTCGACCTTGACGCTGCAAGCTTTCTTGCATGCCTAGAAGCTCAGCAACATTCTGTCCTTTCGGACCACGCGGATTGGACTGCTTACCAGTCGGACCCGTAGAAGTACCGCCGGGACGACCGTTGGGCGTCTTGGGCTTCGCTTTAGGAGCGGCTCCACCGGGCGGCTTTGCACCGGGGGCACCCGGAGCTGGCTTCGGATCTTTGACAAACGGACCCTTCGGCTCGAAGATATCCTTCTCCTTGTACTTCGCCTTCTCTTCCTTCATCTTGGAAGCTTCGATTTCAGCGGTAGTACCACCTTCCTCAAGAAGAGTATCGGCAGATAGAATACCACGGTCGTAGAGTCCCATCATGAAGGTTTGTTGTGCCTTCTCATCTTTGAGACTGGTGCGACCGAAACGAACCGTGGGAAGCTTCTTGAAACCCATCGCATCAGCGATGACCTTCAGTTCGTTCATCAACCACGATTGTACTTTGTTACGGTACGACTCCAAACGTTCCAACACGGTAGCAACCGCGATGTATGAGTTAGAGAAGTTGCCGCCCTTACCGCCAACAAGAACCTCGGGGATACCGAGAGCGGTTAGGATATCTTTGTCGGCAGAGTCATGCTTGCCGGTGTCGAAGATGCCAGCAACGTCAGCCTGGATAGCTTCGGCTGTGATGGCTTCGTTCCATAGGATGTTGAGGGCCTGTCCAGGCATTTGCAGCATATCCGCAAGACGCTCAAAGTGCTCGTCTTCAGCAGGCATACCCTTCTCAATGTCACCTAGCTTGAAAAGGAAGATAGAGTTGATGACGGATTGACACGCCTTCATCTCCATGTTGCGGAGACAGTCCTTGAAGTTTAGGGCACGGAGAGCGGGGTAGCAGAACGGGACGGCCCAGTCAAACCAGTCCCACTTGCCCGGGGCTTGAAGCACAGACAGCTCCTCGATATCTAGCTTCACTTCGGCAGCGTACCCAGCTCCCGGCCCTTGGTAACGCTTGATGCGACCCAAGAATTCCTTGGGCAGATTCATCTCGGTTGTACCAAGTTCCTGGTTGTACGTGCTGTGCAGTCCCATACCCTTAGCAATATCGAGCGTATCACGCTTATCGATAGCCATGACCCAGTAGTGATCACCACGTAGCTTGCGGCCACGTAGTTCCATCTGGAGCGGGTTCAGGAATGTGTAACCCCACGGGATTCTCTTCTTGGGGTTGTCGGGCATCTGCTCGTCTTGTGCGGACGGCGGTGCCTTGGCACTGGCTTTATTCTTGGAGTCATCCGAAAGATGGATCTCCTTCTGCTCCAAAAACCAGTCCATGAAGTCCGATTCGCGGCCTTCGATAGTGGTGTCCTTAGAACTGCCACGAATAAGCAACATGTCGTTGATATTCTCAGAAGCCTGAGCCGACTTCATGGCACGCTTCTCTTTATCGGAGAGAGTTGCCCAACGACGGTGAACGAATACGTTGCCTGACACAAATAGGTTCAGGAACATACTGTGGATGCGGTCGCGGAGATCGACCTTCGTCATCCATGTCTTGTAGAAATTACGGACACTCTCGTCCGGGTGATCAATCTCGATGCCTTCGGTGGCGAAGTCAGAGTAGAGATCAATGATGTTCCGCACTACGCCGTACCCAAGGTACGCCATCATGCAGGATGCAATCAGTTGGTGGTTGAATACGGAGTTAGACGAAAAGCGACGAAGGTATGTGAAGCCACCCTGGCCACCACCATGAGCACCGGAGAACATGCGGCCATAGCCATTAAGTAGTCCTGTACCAAAGTAGTTACCGCCGCCCTGACCCTGCCATGTTTGGCCGGTGCCGAAGGAGCCTGAAAAGGCATCGTTGCCCTCTCCAAGAAAACCACCATCATTTCCAACACGACGCTCAATGCTGTCGCCCATGTTGCCGTAGAAGTATCCTTTACTACGATCCGCGACGTTGGCACGCGAGGTCGCGTGCATCATGGCGTCGGCACCAGCAGTCATGGAAATAGCCTTCTCTCGGACCTTTGAGGCGGCATTTGTGCGTGTTCTGGTCATAGTGTGTTCCCTAATATGATTGCAATCTGGTTACCCAGCTCAAGAATACACTAATACTGCACAGAGCCCCTGCGACGGACTCCACGATTCGTATAGCTGCCATTGCGACGGCTGCCGGTAGACATACCGACACCAGCTTTTGGCTGGTGACCAGTGCCCATATAAACCTTAGCCGCATAGTTAGCCAGCATGAGGGCAGACCACCTATCTCGGCGTCTCATGTCCAAGCCTTCGGGTTGCTCGGCTAGCTTCGGTAGCTCGAAACTCTCCGTACCCTTAGGACTTACCATACGAGTAATCGCACAGGTCTCGTTGATGCACTCTTCGATGTTCTGGGTGACGCCGAATGACCGTTGGGTCTTCTCGCCTGTCATGGCCTCGTGTCTCTCGGCCTCCCAATCGTCCACACCCCACAGGTCACGCTGTAGCATTTCCTTTTCGCCATCACGAATGTCGTTCTTGGCGAAGTGACGCATGTACTGGTCATATACTCTATCAGCGTCTCCACGATCAGGGAAGAGAATGTGACACTGTTGAACGTTAGACTCAACACCGTGAGCAGCCTGAGAAATCCAGGAGTTCGTGAAGTCCACCATCTCCAAGATCTTGCGACCAGGAGCGGACATACCAGTTTTGTCACCAGTGAACTTCTCCATCTGATCAGGGATGACCCAGATGAAGTCGGCGGGCTGTACGCCGTCTACCTTCTTGCATAGCCATTCTCGGATCTCCTCACCACCACCGCCTTTATCCATTGCGATGTATTCGACGTTGAATCGCTTGACGATTTCACGGATCTTCTGAGCGGAGATACTGAATTGAGTACGATCCCACGCCTGACAGTAGACAAGCTCACGACCACGTTCTGTGATCTTGAAAACTACGACACCAAGGTTGTCGTTGAAACGAGCGGGGTCAACGCCCATGACATATGTAGCTCGCGGATCTCCGTAGAGTTCTACGTATACAGGAATGTCATCGGGCGGTTGCGGCGTAGCTCTGTCAATCCAAGAACGCTTAATGAAGCCATCAGTGTCATCCGGGAACCTGGACATATACTCCATCGCAAAGCGGTGGGCAGGATACGTTGCCTTAGCTTTTCGGATGATGTCCTCTTCCATGAAGCCGTCTGGTAGGGCCGTGTGTGGAAGCTGGAATACGGAATAGTGATGCCACGACACCTCAGCGTGTGACACGTCATCATCGCTGATCTCGGTGAACTTACCAGTGGCGGCCAGTTGTCTTTCTTCCAGGGCGTGCTTGAGTTTCTTGGGATCACCTTTCGATTTCAAGAACGCCATATAGACGGCCCACCTCTTATAGAAGTGGTTGTGCTTATAGCTAGGGGTACCAGAGATAACAACTTGGTTACCAAACCCCTGTGTGTCTTCGATACTCTTGATGAGATGTTCGTCTGCACCTAGCCCCTCAAGCCTATTGACGAATCGCTTTTGAGCGGCACGCTCAGCAGGATTCATGTGAACAGCCGTGAACGGCTCAATCACGATATCGAAGATGTCTTCCGGGATAGACGCAAACTCATCAGCGATAAGAACCGTTGCACGGAGACCACGAATCTTCTCGCCGTCGCCAATAGGAATGGCCTGAATAGATGACAAGCCAACACGTAGGGTAGCAGCATCAGAGCCATACTTTGGGCCACCCCAATGAGAGATAGCCTCTTTGATGAGGGGGCTCGATTCATACAGTTGCTCAATGTACTTGAAAACAAGCTTGGCCTGACGGAAACCAGCACCAACAATCACAATCTTCGAGCCAGGAACAAGGAGGGCTCTCAACAAAGAGTAGAGGGCCAACATGAATGTCTTACCGGCACCACGGGTAGCTAGAATCATCGGGAACTTTTTGTTCCACAGCATATCCAACATCACCTGTTGGAATGCCTCAAGCTTGAGTGGCTTACCCTGTTGGTTGTTGAAACACTTTTCTACAAACCATGCCAGATTGAAGGAGGCAAAGTGATAGATACTCTCGAAGGGGCCTGTTTCATTCAGGATCCCCACAAGATCTTCCTTGGTCCAATTGGTTTTCCAAGTGGTACCGCGAAGTTTTTTGATATCACTCGCTTTCAAACAACTGCCCCTTGCGATGTAGCTCGTAGGCATGGAGTAGAATACCACGGGCCATAGCCTGGGCTCTCATGCCACCATAGATAATGTGAACGCCATGTTCCAACATAAGCTTGGTCAAATTGGAAGTCACAACAGCCACCGGCATTTTCGGGCTCTGTCGATTGATCTTCTTCTTGTTGACGTAATACTTCTGAGGGTTCATAATGTCATCGCATGTCTCTTCTACGACAACGATTTTGAATAGATGGTCCTTTAGCCTTTCGAACTCGGCTGCAATCCGCTTCTTGTCCTTGGTGAAGTTGGTGAACAATTCGTCCACGGTCGCCTTACGCTCGATGGTGATGATATGCTCCATCCCACGGATAGAGTAATCCCCACCGTCTAGCTTTTCGTAGACGACTTCTTCGAATGCCTCGTCCCCATCGAAATCCCAGGGTTGTTTTTCCCTGGTATCGATGATTAGGATAGGCTTCTCTTTTGGAGCACGAGGGGACATTAGTCTTCGTGATCCTCACCAAACATAGGAGTTTCCTCACGCTCAAGCTCACGACGCTGACGGCGTGTAAGCTCTGGTGCGGGTTCGGGGCGAGCTTGCAGAATCTCCGCTGTGCCATTCGCCACGAGAACATGAAGATCTAGTACCTCACGACCATCACTCAAACGCGATGTCGTATGCTTACCAGAACCCCACTGAGTTTCTACTTTTGCTTCACGACCATCAAGTCGCACTCTGTCACCTTGCTTTACCATGTTATAGCTCCTTCAGGGCTTTCGCCAATTTGACCAGTTCTCTGGCCTTCTTCAAATCGTCACCCTCGATAGCTTCCGCCATCTTGGTCAGAATCTCATCCTGCACTTGTTCACGAGCAGACTTCGTGGGATAAACATACCACGGTGTCGTCTGCATATAGTTGATCGAAGGCTCCGGAATACAGTTGTCAACTACACCGTAGCTATACTGTTCACCAAAACTTTCAACGGGCGTACCGTGAATGCCCTCTGCATCAATCAGGGGTAGGTTAGAATTGTTCATATTATCGCTCCTGTCGTTCCTCTTCTTCGGCTTCGTCCGGTGGAAAGATCTTTTCCATTGCCTTGACCGCAAGGCCAACTTTTTTGGCACAGGCTTCTTCCCAGCCAATCGTGCCATCCTGACACTCAACTTCGACCTTCACGTCTTTGCCGTTACTCGTCCACGATACTGTAATAGTAGTCATTTTGCTACTCCTCTAAAGTGCGTGCGTCTGCACGCGACCCATATGCCAGTACACCGGAATACCAATATATGCCGTTGCACAGCCAAGCTCAGCCACTCTGGCTTGGTATTCTGTTTCACCATGTCGCGGATCACATCCCACCTCTGCTTCAGGGTAGGGGCCACAGGCACGGTATAGTTCTTTACGGATGATGACCGGATTGTTGTTGAAGCCATTAGGAAAGAAGGACATCAAGAACGAGTGACCACTCTTGGTCTTTTCCTTGGTCACCTTGATATTGGCACGATCCAGGATGGGCTCGTGACACGACCAAGGGTTATATAGCGGCTTGCCACTACCATGATTCTCATGAGGGTCCAGGGGATCTCTCAGTTGAATGACGCCCACTTCGGGGAACTCTTCAAAGATCTCCTTGGCCGACTGCAAGAAGTTGGCTCTACGCACGGCTTCCCAATCGTTCTCATGGATCATAACAAATTCACCACGCGACAAAGCCCAACCTTGATTCAGTCCCTCATTGATGCCGTAGTTCTTTTGACGAACGATGACTTTACGTTCAAGGTCTAGCTCTTGGAAGAACTGATAGCAAAGTTCGTTGCAACCATTCTCAATGAAAATCCATTCTACCTCGCCATCATAGTCTTTCATGCAGTCCAAGGTAGACATTACAGACTCACGAGTAACATCTGGACGACTGTGCGAGAGTACAACAACAGAGAATAGACCGGGCTCAAAGAAAACATCTCTATTCTCTTTGTACCTAGGAACTGCGAAGTTCCACCGCTGGCCGGTTGTGTGTCGTTCGCTACTCGTCATCTTCTACTTTGCAAGTGATTTCATTGCCACGGAGCAAGTACAGTCGTTTCTTCTCGTCCAGCTCATAGGCCGTGAACTTGTTGAAAATCACGCGATCACCTACTGCAAGATCATCCACCAGGATCATCGTGCCTTGTTCAGACAGACGACCAGGACCAATACTGAGAACGGTGCCGGGCACTCGTTCATCTTTGGCTGAATCAGGCAAGAGAATACCGCCTTGGCTTTTCTCTTTGATCACGTCCTTTTGGACAACAACAAAATCTAGTCGGGGGGTGTACTTCATACTACAATAGTTTCCTTGGCGGCCACAACGCACGCCTCGATTACATCACAACGTTGAACCTGCGTGTGCTCGGCCATCACTAGGTCGTGGCCACTCTTGGCAACACGCAACATCTCTTCTGGATTGTCAGAGTAGTAGCGAATCTTCGCAACTGCGTCTACTGCATTGTCGTAGTAGACGATATCGCGACCCTCCACGAACATCTCTGATAGACCCGTTTCCTGTGGCAATCTGTCCGTCAGGACAAGCTTGCCGCAAGCCATACCTTCGAAAATACGACGAGTGACTTCTTTGTGTTGTGAACACTGGAAAACGATGTTGCCCATGTTGAGACGGACACCATGATCATTACCATAGAAGTAACGCTCGTTATTGAACGAGCCCCCGAGGGCCTTTTGGATCTCCTCCGTCAAACCGCCGCCACGCGGACCACAGGTGGTCACGCAATCAAATTCGACCTGAACGTCGGGACGAGGATAGAAAATGCGGGTATCCGCGTGGTGAGTCCAA
>JAJDBS010000088.1 GCA_029261235.1 Nitrospirales bacterium | reverse complement strand
TCGATTTTTGGCGGATATTCTGTCGGGTGGATCGGTGGTTGTGGCCTATGCGGCGTATCGATTTTTTATGGCAAAGACGGAAGAATATCGCGCATATTATGATTGGGTGGGGTATGTGTTTATGGTGGTGATGGTGTGTGCGTTGTTGCCCATGCCGATTGCGGGCTATTGGCTGATGCGAGCGGTCTTTGAATTCAGGCAGCAAATGGGCATCACCATGATGGGCGGGATGTTGTCGTGGTTGTTTGTTCTCCAGGCTATTACTGTTGGTGTGTTGTTCTTGGGGATTAATTATTATATTTGGCAATCCTTGGCGCGCTTGCAGGGAGGTGAACGTTTTCATCCGTATTTTAAAGCCATTGTCTTTGCCTTGATGGCCTGTTTCATGGTGTGGTTTACCCCTCATACGTTAGCCACGAGTGCGAGCGAGGTGAAGGCCATGGGGGGCGACCAGCATCCAGTTATCGGACAATTTGGGGTCATGTCTGCCAAAAACGGTGCAATTAATATCATGATTTGTTTGACGGCTCTGAGTTTTATTCTGTATCGCCGTGCGAATAAAATTGCGACAGTTTCATGGGCATCATGGGGAAATATTCTTTTGGGCCTGTTGTTTGTCTCGGGTATTGGGACTATTGTGGGCATCGCCATTTATGGATTTTATATCCCGGCGAATGTGCGAGTGAGCCTATCTGGCCCGCAAGGGGCCGCAACTGCCACGGTGGTGATTGGTGGGCTCCTTCTGAATTACTTGCTGCTGCGGAACTCAAAGGTTATTGGCCCGGTCCGATGGGGGCACATTACCCCGCGTGGCATGGTGGCGCTACTTATCGTGGCGGCGGCTTTTTCTTGGGTGATGGGGCTCATGGGATATATTCGGTCGGCTGGTCGATTGGAATGGCACGTCAATGAGTTGCTGAAAGATGAGTCTCCATGGGCGTTCACGCCTACAATCGGATTTGCGGCAAAGATGGTGACGATGAATATGCTGGCCTTTTGGTCAGCGGTGTTTTTCGTATTTTGGCTTAGCCAGTGGGATCATCGAGTGAGTGAGCAACGGACGGGCCAGTCTGTTCGGCCTGCTCCGGTGGTTCAAGTTCTTTCACGAGAGGAATCAGCATGACTCTAGCTTTGAATGAACAGCGACATCGTGTACGTGACTTATGGATTCATCTGTTGTGCGTCTCCTTATCGTGCTTCGTGCTGATCGTGGGTATGAATGAAGCTGGTCACGTCTGGGCAGAAGAATCGGCAACTTCGGAGTCTTCAAAGGATTCAATCCTCATCGAAGATTTTGGAAATCCAGGTGAAAGAGGTTTTCCAAAAGGATGGGGCGCGCAACGAAGCGTGGTGACGGCGCATGAAACGTACATGATTCAAGAAGAAGAAGGGGTTTCTTTTCTCAGGGCTCAGAACGCCAGTCAGCGTGTGTATACCAAACAGATGGCTTGGGATCCCAAGACGCATCCGGTGTTGGTGTGGCGATGGCGGCTCCAGTCGGTTCCTGAGGGAGAAGAATTTATTGCGGCCGTGTACCCTTCTTTAGATACGGATATGATGTTTATTCCGGTGAATACCAAATATGTCTGGAGCGCAACATTGCCTGTCGGATCAATTAAAGAAGGTGGGATGTTCAGTTCGACTGAAATTGTGATACGAAGTGGGCCAGAGCCTGTTGGGGAATGGGTTGAGGAACGGGTGAATGTCTATAAAGATTTCCTTGAGATCCACAATCATGAGCCGGCTGCCTTGGCTTGGGGTATTTCCCTGTTGGGGGGGGCTGCAATCGAAATAGATTTTGGTTCGCTGCGAGTAGAGGCTCAGTAAGATGTCCATGTTTGAAAGAAACTGATGTCAGCCTCAAAAATATTTGATGTCATTCTTGGAGCGGTAGTGTTAGGGACGGTTGGGGTCCTGACTGGTTTGTCCATGGGCGGAGGATTTATTCCGGCGGCGTTATTGATCGGAATGATCTTGGGTGCAGGCGTTGGGTTTTTTGGTGGCAGACGATTTTTTTTAAGCATATTCGTGGGCACCATTTTGGGTGGATTGTTAGCGTGGAATTTAGGTGGAGTTGATGCCGTTTCCGTCGGGGCTTCTTCCGGTGCGGCTATGGGTGGTTTTTTGGGAATCTGGATTTCGATGTTGCTCGATCTTTTACAGCAACGAAAAGAATCATTGCCAACGACGCCTGTTGAGTCATCAACGAATCCTCAATGATCACATGTTTTGGGTCATGCACGTATTTTTTGAATCTGAAAAAGGGGTAAGGTAGGCCGATGGAGAATAATAAAGTCCTCATTGGTTCGATTATTTTTGTCTTTGGGTCGTTTATTGGGATGATGGTGCTGTTCGTGTATGAGACATCTAAAAGTAAGCGTGAGATGGAAGCGTTAATGGCAGGACTCCCAACTAAGGCACGTATTCTTCAACCTATGCCCACCCAGGATTTCTCAATGTATAAAACGTTGGTTGGGGATGATAACCGAGAGATGATAGAGATTCCGGAAGGGCCGTTTACTATGGGGGTAAGCGATGGGGATCCAGATGAAGGGCCGGCTCATCCTGTGTATCTTCAAACCTTTTATATGGACCTGACAGAAGTGACTCAGTCGGATTACGATCGCTATGTGGACATGACCAAACGAGAAAAGCCCAAAGTACCCGTGTTTGAAGATAAGATCGAAAAACTGATGAGTCCTGATTATCCCGTCGTGGGGCTCACGTGGAATGATGCCTTTGGCTATTGTCGTTGGGCGAGTAAGCGACTACCGACAGAAGCCGAATGGGAAAAAGCTGCCAGGGGTGAAGGGAAGCGGCGTTATCCTTGGGGGAATACATTTAAATATACATTTGCCAATGTCGATGGTGTAGATGATGGGTTTCAATACCTAGCCCCAGTTGGATCGTTTGAGGTTGGGAGAAGCCCTTTCGGGCTCTATGATGCTACAGGTAATGTCGCGGAATGGGTGGCTGATGATTACACGGCTGATTATTATCAGGAGGCCCCGTACCGTGATCCGCCAGGTCCTAAAACGGATGATGTCTTTAAGGTGATTCGCGGAGGTTCATGGCGAGAATCTCGATTGGGCGCGCGCGTTACCAAGAGATTTTCAGCTAAGATGTGGCGGAGCGATGCGACGGTAGGGTTTCGTTGTGCAAAAGATCCTCCAAAGAATAATGTCCCTTCGACCTAGGTAGGGTATTTCAGCATTCTCGTCGAGGTTGTTGATTATCCTAAAGGCCTCATCATGGATACTCGTTTTAAAGTCGTCTTTCTCATTGCCGTGTTGGTGATGTGCAGCTTGCCTATTATGGGAATTTTCAAGGGCCCACCTCTTCCAGTCGAGGACCCTGATTCCTTATTGACGCCATCAAAACCACTATCCGCCTCAACGCAAAAAAATATGAAGCTTTCAGAAGAAACGATGGTCGAAATTCCAGCTGGTGAATTTATTCTAGGTAGCAATAAGGGTGGCTACAATGAAAAGCCTCAGCATGTTTCAACCCTGGATGCGTATTGGATTGATCAGTATGAAGTCACCTACCAGCAATATATGAAGTTTGTAGAAGAGACGGGACATCGACAGCCTGGTCCGCCATCGCGTTATGCCAGGAAGCTTGAAGCGTTGCGTGGACTGAATCAGCCAGTGACGTATGTATCGTGGAACGATTCTGCCAAATATTGCGAATGGAAAGGGAAGCGACTTCCTACCGAGAGAGAATGGGAGAAAGCTATCCGAGGTGCCGATGGTCGAACATGGCCATGGGGTGAAGGTCGGGAGGGTTCCCCTGCAAATTTTTATGGAGAGGATGATGGATTTGCCGTTTCGTCACCCGTCGGGGCATTTTCTCAGGACCAAAGTGTGTACGGTGTCTATGATGGAGCGGGTAATGTCATGGAATGGGTGGAGGATTGGTATGTTGAGGACATCTACAGTAGGGCTATGAAGCCAGGCGCCACGTATCCTCAACCAGTTTCAACATATAAAACAATGCGTGGCGGCGGGTATACAAGTCGGGGAGTCGACTTACGTATTACGAATAGAAGTTTTATTGTTCCTGACTTCCGAGATGAAACGATTGGCTTTAGGTGCGCCAGGTCAAATCAGGGGAAAAAGGTGACAAATTATTTTAATAATTCATTCGGTGTTATCCAAGGAAATCGAAGTAGTAAAGGATGAGAAATACGGCCAGGAGAATATTGACAACCATTCCGGCCAAAACTATAATGTCAAAAATTTTTGCATTGCTGCGCATGGGTTTTTCCTCTTTTGATCGATAGATAATTGTTGAAATACCATGAAATTTAAGAAGCTGTCAATGAAATAATTTAGGTGTATTTATCTAAATGGAAATATGTATTAACCAAGGGGTGGTGAACAATGGCTGAAGCAGGTCCAATTCGAGAAGCAACGAGGCAAGAGACCCAAATCGGGAAAGCAATATTTTATCTCACGTGTGCTGTGAGCTTGTGGTTTTTTTACTGGTTTGCCGGTATTCAGTGCCCTTGTTGATTACTTTGCGCTTCTAATTTGAATGTAAATTTTTTGAATTCCTTGAAGGAGGATTCTAATGACTGCTGTATATGTTTTAATTTCTACCGCCATTTGTTTAGTGTATTTCATCGGGTTAGATTGGTTGCTGATGGATTCTCAGGGGTTAGACTTTTTTTATATGTTTAGGTGATCAAATTTCACTGTAGTTTTTTAAGGCAAGCATGATGAAAAAGCGAAATGCGAAGTTATCAAAGAATAAATTTAGTTGTACAAACATCACGTTTTCAAAGGAGGTAGGCCCATGGGTCGCCTGTTCACACCAATGACCCGAGGTAAGAAGAGGTTCTCTGCTGTCACCGCATTAATCGTGGCCGGAGTGTTTTTGACGCTTCCCATAATTTTGTCGGTAACTGCTCTGGCCGGTGGCGGTGGTGGAGGTCCTTCTGGTCCTCCCGCTGAAGTTTTAGAGCAACGGAAAGCTGCGGCAGCTGCGGCAGCTGCGGCAGGGGAAAGTGTAGAGGGAGAAGCGGTAGCGATAGAGACGGGTCGTGATGTCTATTACAAAATTGAAGGCCCCGCTGTCGGAATGCCAGCTCCTATTACTGCGGATAATGAAACATTTTATCCTCGGTATAACTTTGAGAGTCGGGTTCTCCTGTGGGTAGCGAATCAACAGCATCTGTACTACGGTAGCTTTGTGCTCGCAGTGCCTATTTTTTGTATGTGTATTGAATTGGCCGGAATGATCAGCAAGGACAAGGCGATGGCCAAAAAGTATGATCAGTTGGCCTATGATTTCATCAGAATCAGTTTGACGGCCTATTCTTTGACGGCCATTCTCGGTGGAATTCTCATCTTTACCTTCCTGACGCTCTATCCTGCTTTCTTTGGTTATTTGTCTGGGATTTTCCGACCGGTCATGCACATCTATGCGCTGACGTTCGTTGCGGAAAGTGGAGTCCTCTACATCTATTATTATGGATGGGACAAAATGAGAGAGGGCGTGTTGAAGTGGGTCCACTTGAGCATGTGTGTGATCTTGAATGTGATTGGAACGGTGCTGATGTTCTTGGCTAATTCCTGGATTGCATTCATGATGTCTCCTGCTGGTGTTGATGAGCAGGGCCGTTATTTGGGTAATATTTGGCATGTGTTGCATACTGCCCTTTGGAATCCTTTGAATGTTCATAGGATTCTTGGGAACATGGCATTTGGTGGTGGTGTGGTAGCGGCCTATGCTGCGTACCGCTTCCTTTCTTCTACGACCGATGAAGAGCGTGCGCATTATGATTGGATGGGCTATATCGCCATGAGTTTGGGTGTAGCCTTCCTGATCCCTCTACCATTTGCTGGGTATTGGTTAATGCGTGAGGTGTATGCCTATCGGCAACAAATGGGTATCACCTTGATGGGTGGATTGTTGGCGTGGTTGTTCATTATTCAAGCCACAATGATTGGAATTCTCTTTCTGACCACAAATTACTACCTGTGGCAAGCCCTTGGTCGGATGACGGGGGGAGAAAGATTCCAAAAGTATATTAAGTATCTCGTATTTATATTAGTGGTGGGTCTCCTGGTCTTTATTACCCCGCATACTATTGTGATGTCGCCCGCTGAATTGAAGGCGATGGGTGGTCAGCAACATCCTGTGTTGGGTAACTATGGTGTGATGTCTGCCAAGAATGGTGGGATTAACGCCATTATCATGACGACTATTCTAAGTTTTATTTGGTATCAGCGTGGGAATAAAGTTCCGACGGTGAGTTGGTCGAAATTTGGAAATATATTTATGGGCTGTTTTTTCGTCGTAGCCCAAATTAACAATATATTCTTAGCGTGTTACGGATATTTCATTCCTGCCAACGTTCGAATTGGATTATCTGTTCCCCAAGTTGCAGGAACGTTGTCTTGCTTGCTGCTGATGACGCCATTGAATTTGGCAATGCTAAAAGGTGGAAGGGAGCTTGGTCCTATTAAGTGGGGACAAATTCCTCCACGGTCGCAATATGCGATCATCATGCTTGCCACCGCATTCACATGGATGATGGGTTTGATGGGCTATATCCGTTCATCGGTGAGATTATTCTGGCATGTGAATGAAGTCATGCGAGACAACTCTCCATGGGCGTACACCCATACGATTGGTTTCGCAGCGAATGTTATTTCATTTAACGTGTTATTTTTCTGGATCAGTATTATGTTTGTGTTTTGGTTGGGTACCTTAGGTGCCAAGAAAGTCGTGATAAAGTCAGCTGTACCAGATCCTGTTCCTGCTGGGGCTTCTCCACAGCCGGCAGCTGGTCATTAATGAATAACAGTTTTAACCAATAATTATATGCCCCCTCCGTGGGGGCAAAAGTTGGAGGAGTAAACAGTGGTTGAATTATTAGCAAGGGCATGGGACTTGGGGTGGCCAATTATGATTGGGTTGGTCGGCCTTCTAATCTACTTTCAAGCGACCATTAAGGATCCAGCTAGTAAAAAGAGCGCGACATTTAAGACGTTGATTGGGATTTTGTGTATGTTTTTGGCGCTTATCGCCATTTCAAATTACGCGCATAACTTTGAATATGACCCAGGTATGCTCCCCGTTTCATTGGTTATGATTACGGCAATGTCGTTTATTATGGGATTATATTTTACAAACATTGGTGCGCTGATGAAGATCGGTGGATTTATGTTTTTTGTGGCTGCGGCCCTATCAGGTTATGGAAATTGGCTTCCACAGGTGGAAGGTGGGTTTCCCCCACCTGTCGTGAAATTAGACTTCCAAAGTATGTCAGCGCAGCAATTGGGTGATGAGGGAGAAAAGATCATTTTTGGTGGAATTGGTCAAAGTAAAACGCAAGGAGCCATTGGGAAAGGGCAATGTCCTTTGTGCCATGGTTTCCAAAAAGGATTTTTGAGTGAACGAGCGCCTAATCTTTTTAATATTCCTGCTCGATCTGCTGAGCAATTAAAAGCCCCCAATTATCATATGAATGATGCAGCGGCGAGAAATACGGAGCAGAAGGAAGCCTTCGAAGGTTCTGGGACGGCAACAAATGCTCAGGAGTATATTGCTGAATCTCATGCCTGTCCTAGTTGCTATGTGGTTCCTGGTTTTGGGGTGAAGGGTTCGAATGATACGGTCAGTCCAATGCCAAGAATTCATAAGCCACCAATCTCTCTTCAACTAGGAGAGTTAGCGGCTGTTGATACGTGGATGTACACTCGTGAAGGAGTGGAGTCCCCAGGATATGATGCTATTGTGACTTCCTACGAAAAATTCATTCCTGAAGCTGACCGTCCAAAGGCGAGTGAAGGTGATGAAGGCGAAGGAAAGGGAGGCGACATGCTGGTGGATGGTAGTGAACCTCATGATGCACTCTTTGCGGGAGCCGGTTGTACGGCGTGTCATACGATCCCTGGTATTAAAGACGCTGAAGGGAAAGTCGGGCCAGTCCTCTGGGAGGGCACTAATGCTCCTAAGCGTATGAAAGATTCTGGGTATGCAGGTAAAGCCAAAACTACTAAAGAATATATTACTGAATCAATTTTAGACCCAAGTGCGTATGTGGTAACTGATTTCCCAGATGATCAAATGCCGAAAGACTTTGGTTTAAAATTAACGGGTGGCGCTCTAAGTAAAATTGTTGATTATTTAGCAGCCTTGGAAGAGGGTAAGCCGCTTCCACCAAAAGAATAGTATTTGATTTACAGGTGTAAACCTCGAATTATAGGAGTACGGAAGAATGACGTGGCTAAAACTAGTAGAAGGCTACATGCCGATGCAGATGATCTCGGAACTGGCCATCTGTATTCTGTTCTTTTCGATCTGCAATTACCTGCTTAAAAAAGCAGGGATTGGGGTCCCCAAGTTTTGGGCAGGGATTCTGGTCTGGTGTTTTGTGAACATGTTCTACTTGAAGTATCGGATCTATCCTCCGATTCCCTTCAGTGTCCGAGCCATTTATGGGACGGTTTCAGCTTGCGGAATCTTTATGTGGGTCTCTGGCTCACAGGAAGAATGGCTGGAGTTCAAACGACCCATCATCAGTGTGCTGGATGCGAACAACGGCTTTACCAAGGTCCTTCGCACTGCTTTGTTGTTGCTGTTGCCCATTGGGTTAGGCGCGTTTGCTTATAGTTCACTCTTGCCAAGTTTTGATGAGCCCATTGAGCTGCGTACCGTGCATCCAGCCCCACCAGCAACCACGAAGGTTCATGGTAAAACCTATGTCTTGCAAACGGCGCAACAGCCCTATCGCATTGACACCGAAGGCAAGTACGATCCGGCCTATTCCAATGCGCATATTGTCGACCAATCCATGGGACGGTTGATGAAAGACGTCAATAGTTCAGAGGACAATCCTTGGGATCCTAATGCCAAGGGCTATATCAAACATGTGCGTGAAGGTGGCGAAATTTTCTTTCAAAATTGTCATTTCTGTCATGGAGACAATTTGAATGGACGCGGATTGTGGGCCTTTGCCTTCAACCCGATTCCTGCGAATTTCACGGACGCGGGCACCATCGCCCAGTTGCAAGAAACCTTTGTGTTCTGGCGTGTGGCAAAAGGTGGCATAGGGTTACCTGGTGAAGGATTCCCGTGGGCCTCGGTCATGCCGCCATGGGAGCAACATTTGACGGTGGATGAAATTTGGAAAGTGATTATGTTCGAATATTGGCACACGGGCTACTACCCACGGACGTGGGATTGAGGAGGCCAACGCCAATGACGATGAAATCTACACATACCGCTTATTCAGGAACAACGAGGGAACTCATGAACAGACAGCAACAGACTCAGAATCGGCGACCAAGCTTGATGGCAAGCCTATTGGCCGCTGGGGTCCTTATAGCAGGCATGGGCTTGAGTAGCCCGGTGCTGGCACAAGAAGCGGAAGGATTTATTACCGAGAAATTACCGGCACCATTTCCTGCCGAAAAAATTGAAGCCGGCAAGCGGGTCTATTTCACGAAATGTGTGTGGTGCCATGGAGTCAATGGGTCAGGGGATGGCCCCGGGGCTGATCGACTCTGGCCGCGACCTCGGAACTTTAATGCTGGGACGTTTAAGATCCGACACACCGCCAGTGGCGAACTACCACTGATTGATGTCGATTTGCTGCAAACGGTTACTCATGGTCTACCTGGCTCAGCCATGCCGTCCTGGGAGGGCATTCTCAACGAAGATCAACGCAAAGATGTCTTAGCATTTGTCACCTCGGAGCTGGTCCAAGACCGGTCCTGGCAGGACGATGAATTTGAAGAGTTGCATGTCCTAGAACTTGAGAAGTTAGCCAAGACTGCGGTACCACCATCGGCTGAGTCCATTAAACGTGGGGCGGAGCTTGTGGTCGAAAATAAATGTATTGAATGTCATGGCGTCGAAGGTCGTGGTGATGGCAATGCCTTTAACTTAAAAGATGACTGGGGATTCTCCATTCAACCAGCCGATTGGCACAAGTGCTGGAATTTCCGTGGCAGTCGTCAAGATGCCTACAACGTGAAGAATATTTTCCGGACGTTCTCAACCGGGATCAATGGGACCCCGATGCCCTCGTTCGCAGATAACACGACGGTGGAAGATCGGTGGCATATTGCCAACTACGTGAATCATCTATGTGAACGAGATAGCGATGTCGATATTGCGGGTGGTGAAGTCACCGATGAAATCGCAGCAAAGCTGTTAGCCGCTAAACCCCGCGGGATTGATCCGATGACGGATAAGCCCAAAGTGAATTTTGTGATTCCCTCCAAGTTTGCAGAAGGCGAGTTGCCGACGGATGAGCATGATCCGCGGTGGTATGATGAACGATGGAAAAAAGAAGGGCGCCGTCTTGTGGCCATGGGAGGACAGATTACGCATAAACCACGGAACTTCGTGAGCCGGATTGACGATATTTGGGTGCAATCCATGTACAACGAAACCGATGTCACCATGATGTTCCGTTGGGATGATCGAACCCATAGTGTGCAAGAGGGTGAGGTCGATTGGGACCCGTATGAAGTGAACCTCAAAGACTATGGCATTGTCGAACAAGAGCCAGGAGGCAGTAAGTTTGATGATGATGGGACGCATCCTAACTCGATCGCGTCCAAACAAACGAGTTATCAAGTGTTTAATGATGGGCTTGCGTTCCAAATGCCTATTAAATATCAAGAACTGCCTGCCCCACGGAAACCTCGCTACTTCTGGGGTGATGAGGGATTTCCTGTTGATATCGCCAAGTGGACAGCAGACGGAAATCTCATGGCGTATCAAGGCCAAGGGTGGGATCAAGACCTCGAAGATCGTGATGACTTTACGGAGAAGCTCAAATTGGTAAAAGCCGAATGGAAGAATGGTCGGTGGACGGTCATTATTTCTCGACCACTCAAAGCCGATTATGAAACGGATACCTATATTGAGTTAGGGAAGTATATTCCAATTAACTTCTTTGTGTGGGATGGGCATAACGGGGATGTGGGTCGGAAGATGGTGGTCTCGGCCTTTTATTACCTCGTGTTAGAGCCACCAGTTCCAGCAGAGGCGAAATGGTACGCAGGATTAGCGGCCGTGGGCCTGGTGATTGTTGAAGGGTGGATCTTAACCCGCCGCTCCAATCGTCGCAAAGAACTTGGCCACAGCTAAGTTCACGACTCACTGCACACGAGCGAAAATCGATAAGGGGGTGGGAGTAATCCCGCCCCCTTTTTTTATGAAAAAATTACACAGGTTTCCTCACATAACTGGTGTCATTCTGGGTGGTGGCAGAAGTAAGCGCATGGGACGCGATAAACGATGCCTTCTTTGGGAAGGGGAACTTTTCTTGGATCGAGTCTGTCGATTAATGTCTAGATTATTTGATGAAGTACTCGTAGTGACAGCTTCCGAAGATTACGATTGCAGCCATCTTCCTGTTCGTTTAGTTACTGATAGAATTCCACACAAGGGATCATTGGGTGGCTTGTATACGGGTTTAATGGAAGCGGAGAATTCATTGATTTTTGTTGTGGCATGTGACATGCCTTTTTTAGTTGAGGAGAGTATTGCTCGATTATGTATAGAGCCCCATACCGATGTATTGACGGTAAAAGCTTCAACAGGCCTTCAGCCATTACATGCCCGTTATTCTAAGGGCTGTATTCCAGTTATTGAAGCGATGATTCAGGAAGATGACCTTAAGATTCAAAATTTATTTTCTAAGCAGGGTTTTGCCATTAGGACTATTGAAGAAACAGTCTTTGATGATATTGATCCTCATCGACAGTCCTTCATGAATATCAACACTCCTGCCGATCTGGAGTTTGCAAGGAAAATGTTTTCTGGTCCCACCGATTCTGAGTAATCCAGGTTCTCAAAATTTTGTGGTTGTGCCCTGATGGGATTAAAGGTTAAACATTTGTCCTTTTGAATTCTCTGAATGTTAAAAGATGCTTATCGAGTTTTGTTATCGATCAGGTGTGCGGTCTTCTCTGGTTATTCAGGTAGAGGTTAACAGTTGCAATGGCAATCCTTGCCTTGCAAAAAAACGTGTGGTACATTCGCCGCGGGATAAAACCCCTTTAATTTAGCGTAGATAGGAGTGACTGACGTGGAGGCCTTGCTCCAAAATCAAGTGGTTGATGCTATTTCGATGACCTTAATAAAGGTTAACGAATCTGGGGAATTACCCATAAGCTCGATACCCTCTCCCGCGGTGGAACCGCCGAAACGTCCAGAGTGGGGAGACTTCTCTTGCAATGTGGCAATGACCTTAGCTTCAAAGGTTAAGCAGTCTCCTTTGAAAGTGGCTGAAATCCTAGCCACAACTCTACTTACACAATTTCCAGAATTATTTAAACAAGTTGATGTTGCTCCGCCTGGGTTTTTGAATTTTACCTTGCATCCCATATGCTGGATAGACGTGTTACGAACCATTGAACGTCACGGTTCTTCTTATGGGACGAGTCAGATAGGAAAAGGGTCAAGCATTCTTCTTGAATTTGTGAGTGCGAACCCCACTGGACCTTTGCATGTTGGCCATGGCCGAGGCGCAGCATTAGGTCAAGCGATGGCTTCGCTTTTGACTGCATCGGGATACGCCGTTTCACGAGAATTTTATATTAATGACGCTGGTCGACAGCTTCAGTTATTAGGTCGATCTGTTTACGCCCGCTATCGAGAATTTCTTGGAAAAGACTCAACCTTTCCTGAGGATGGGTACCATGGAGACTATATAAAAGAACTGGCTGAATCCTTTGCCCATTCCCATGGGGAAACGTTGTTGGAACAACCTCCCGATGAGGCCGTGGCTGTTGCTGCTCAAGCAGCCAGTCAGATTTTGTTAGATCGCATTGAAGAGGATTTGGCGCTATTTGGGGTGAAATTTGAAACATGGTTTTCAGAAACGACCCTTCATTCCAAGGGACTTGTGCAGAAAACCTTGGATGAGTTGCGTGAGCGAGACCTTGCCAAAGAGGAAGATGGTGCTTTGTGGTTTCGCTCTTCTGAATTTGGTGATGATAAAGATCGAGTCGTCAAAAAACAGGATGGAAGCTATACGTATTTGGCCGCCGATATGGCTTATCATCGAGATAAACTCGACCGGGGTTTCGATACACTCGTGAATATCTGGGGTGCTGACCATCATGGATATATTCCACGAATGACAGCGACCGTACAAGCCTTTGGTCATGAAAAAGAATCGTTGCGCGTCGTATTAGTGCAGATGGTGAGTTTGTCGCGAGGGACGCAGAAGATCGAAATGTCCAAGCGCTCTGGAGAATTTGTGACTCTTCGTGAGGTGGTCGAGGAGGTTGGATCTGATGCCGCGAAGTTTTTCTTTCTCATGCGGCGAGCTGATACCCACTTAGATTTTGATTTGGAGTTGGCGAAACAACAATCATCGGATAACCCTGTCTATTATGTTCAATATGCACATGCGCGTTTAGCCAGTGTGTTTCGTGTAGCCCAAGAAAGGGGTGTGCCTCTCCCGACCATCGAGGATGTGGACGCTTCGTTGCTGCTCGGTGCGGATGAGCTGGGATTGATCAAAACCTTAGCCCAATATCCTTTTATTCTTGAAGGAAGTGCTCTCGCGCTTGAGCCTCATCGTGTCACGTTCTATCTACAAGAGCTCGCGGCACAATTGCATGCGTACTACAATAAACATCGAGTTCTCCCAGCTGCAGAAAATGCGGTGAAGTCTGAAGATCGACCTCAGGAAGATGGGGCAACAACGAATGGGAAGGCCTCAACCGTGGGTCACGAATCCACGAATACGCAGCTTACTCCGGACGTGACTGCAGCCCGTTTGGCCCTGCTGCGTCAGGTCCAGACAGTTCTTCGCAATGGTCTCACCTTGCTTGGAATTTCTGCTCCAGAGAAAATGTAACGAATCGGTAGATTAAATCTGAATGACTCCCTCTGAACCGCAATCAACTGCCTCTTCAGGTACCAATAGCTTTTCCGTGTTCCAGACTTCTGCCTGTGGTGCACGTGTCGGCTTGTTGTCCACATCACACGGTGCTATCGAAACTCCCGCCTTTATGCCAGTCGGTTCACAAGGGACCGTGAAGGGGGTGGATCCTCACGAAATTCGTGATTGTGGTTTTCAAATGATTTTGGCTAATGCGTACCATTTATTTCTCCGACCCGGTCATGAATTGATTGAATCTCAAGGTGGGTTGCATGACTTTATGCAATGGCCAGGAGGAATCCTTACGGATAGTGGTGGTTTCCAAATGGTCAGTCTGGCCGATCTGTGCAAGATTTCTGAGGAGGGTGTGAAATTTCGATCCCATATTAATGGTGAATGGCATATGCTTTCACCAGAGAAAAGCATGGGCATTCAAGTGGCCCTTGGTTCAGATATCATGATGGTATTGGATCATTGCCCACCTTTCCCATGTACGATTGCCCAAGCTCAGGAAGCCGTGAAGCGCACAACCCGCTGGGCCAAGCGTTGCACTGATGTCCAAAAGAAGGACCATCAATGGATGTTTGGTATTGTTCAGGGTGGGGTGTTTCCAGAGTTGAGAAAAGAATCGACGCAAGAGTTGGTAGCGTTAGATATGGATGGCTATGCTTTGGGAGGCCTCTCGCTAGGTGAAGAGAAGCCCGCCATGTTTGAGATGATTGAAACCGTGGTGAGTCTCCTTCCACCTGACCGTCCTCGGTATCTTATGGGAGTTGGGTTGCCGGAGGATCTGGTGGAGGGTGTGGCTCGAGGATTGGATTTATTTGATTGCGTGATTCCCACTCGCCATGGCCGAACAGGGTGGCTGTTTACCTCTACTGGCCGGGTTTTGATCAAGCAAGCACGCTATAAGCAGGACTCTAATCCCATTGATCCTGACTGTGAATGTCCAGTATGCCAACGGTTTTCACGAGCCTATTTGCGCCATTTATTTATTTCTCGAGAAATGTTAGGTGTTCGACTGAATACTGTGCACAATCTTTGGTACTATGGAAAGCTTATGGCCGAAATGCGCCAAGCAATCAGGGATAATCAATTCGAGGACTATCGGAAAGAGTTTTATCGGCGTCGGAAACCGGCGATCAGTGAGCCGCTTGTTCAGGACGTGGTGAATTGATTCTGTCATGTTAAACACTTTGTCATGTTGAGGTAGATATGGATTTCGTCTCGGAAGCCTGGGCTCAATCAGAAGCAGCAACCCCCGACGCATCTGCCGGGTTGTTGTCTCTTATTCCCTTTGTCTTAATTTTTATTGTCTTTTATTTTTTACTGATCTTGCCTCAGCAACGTCGGCAAAAAAAACAGCGTGAATTGTTAGAGGCGGTCAAAAAAGGCGATAAAGTCATCACATCCTCAGGGATCTGGGGGACGGTGACGAATTTGGATAAAGAAACGGTCACATTGCAGGTGGCTGATAATACGAAAATACGGTTGCAGCGGGATCATGTTTCGAGCATTCGAACATCTGGTGAATCATGATGGATCAAGAGGTTAATACATGAAAAAACTTCGTGGGAGATTTCTTCTCCTCCTTGTCGTCACGGTCGTGTCTTGTATTTTGGCGCTACCTTCTTTCCCAGGGCTGTATCAAGCTCTACCCGATGGGTTGAAAAGTATTCTGAGTCACCGTGGTTTGTCCTTGGGCTTGGATCTTCAGGGGGGCATCCATTTGGTTCTGGAAGTGGAAGAGGATCGAGCCGTAGAAATTGCTGTCGATCGTTTTAAAAAATCAATGGAGGACCTCTTTGCGGAAAAAACGATCGAAGTTGATGGAGTCACTCGAGAGGGGTTACATCATATTTCGATTGATTTGCAAAATGAATCGGATGTGGGGGAGGTTCAAGCATTACTGAGCGAGTCTTTCTCGCTTTTTGTTTTGCAGGAAAGTTCTGGAACTCGTCTAGAGTATGAACTGGGTTCTGACGACGTTCAACGAATTAAGACCTCTGCCATTAATCAAGCCCTGGAGACAATCCGAAATCGTATTGACCAATTTGGCGTGGCTGAACCGCTGATACAGCGATTGGGTCTCAATCAAATAGCGATTCAATTGCCTGGTGTTCAAGACCCACAGAGGGCGAAAGATCTCATTCAAAAGACCGCCTTGCTGGAATTTAGAATGTTGCATGAATCGAAGATGGCGTTAGATTTGCCGCCTCAGGTGGAAATTGGGCAAGAAGACAAAGTTCGACAAGATTTTGAAGGAAAAGTTCCGGAAGGTGCAGAAATTTTATTCGAGAAGGTTGAAGCTCAACTGGATGATTCCATCTATAGCATTCCCTATCTGGTGAAAAAAGAGGCGGATTTGATCGGTGATCTCCTTCAAGATGCGCGTGTGTC
Organism: Nitrospirales bacterium; assembly: GCA_029261235.1. Lineage (GTDB taxonomy): Bacteria > Nitrospirota > Nitrospiria > Nitrospirales > UBA8639 > Nitrospira_E. The sequence continues at coordinate 5,537 of JAJDBS010000088.1, read as the reverse complement.
GATTGGCGATTTTAATGAACCAAATGTCAGTGTGACCTTTGATAGTAAGGGCGCGCGTGAATTTGACATGGTCACGGCGGCCAATGTGGGAAGACGCATGGCTATCGTCTTGGATGGAAAGGTGTATTCCGCTCCAACGATTAATGAACGCATCAGCGGGGGACGTGCGGTGATTAGTGGCACGTTTACGACTGACGAAGCCAATGATTTAGCTGTTGTGCTGAGGGCAGGGGCTCTGCCTGCTCCGCTCAAGACACTGCAGGATTTAACCGTTGGGCCGTCTCTGGGCAAAGATTCCATCGAAAAAGGGTTGCGCACCACGGTGATTGCAGGCTCATTGGTCTTAATCTTTATGATTGTGTATTACCGTCTTTCGGGGTTGATCGCCAATATGGCCCTTGCGTTGAATTTAATCGGGTTATTAGGGGCCCTGTCGGGACTGAATGCCACATTAACCTTACCCGGCATTGCTGGAATTATTCTGACCATGGGAATGGGTGTCGATTCTAATGTGCTGATCTTTGAGCGTATCCGAGAAGAATTACGCAATGGTCGGCCGGTCCGTTTGGCTGTGGATGCGGGTTTTGAAAAAGCCTTCCTCACCATTGTGGATGCGCATGTAACGACGTTGATAACAGGCTTGGCTCTCTTTTTATTTGGAACGGGCCCCATTAAAGGCTTTGCTGTGACATTATGTTTGGGTATTGGTATTAATTTGTTTACGGCCTTCGTGGGTACCAAAGTCGTGTTTGATTATCTGAATCGTCGGAAGTTAGAAACTCTTAGTATTTAAGTGATGAAGGAATGTTGAATAGGAGCATGATATAGCCATGATGGAAATTGTGGGAAAAACTGCTGTTGATTTTATGGGAAAACGGAACATTGCGTTTGCCATATCAGGGGTTCTGGTGTTTGTGGGGATGATGGCTGTTGTGGGGATTGTCGCCGGGTGGGCCAATTTGGGGATTGATTTTGCTGGAGGAACAGCGGTTCAACTCAAGTTTGATGAGTCGCTCAGTATTGAAGATGCAAGAAAGGCGTTGCAGAAGCATGGCCTAGGTGATGCCGAGCTGCAAGAATTTCCTCAAGATCAAAAACTGCTCATTCGGGTAAAAACCGAAACGACGATTGAAGATGAAATTAGCAAACAGATCATTAAAGCTTTTCAAGCCGAATTTCCAAATCATGGATTTGTGGTTGATTCCAGTACATCGATAGGACCAACCATCGGGGAAAAACTACAAGAAGACGCCTTGATTGCCATCGTGCTTTCCTTAGTGGGGATTATTATCTACGTCGCAGTTCGTTTTGAGTTTCGCTTTGGTGTGGCAGCTGCTATTGCGACGTTTCACGATGTGTTGGTGGTATTGGGTATTTATTTCTTATTAGATAAGGAAATTACCTTACTGGTGGTGACCGCGCTACTTACGTTGGCTGGATATTCCTTGACGGATACCGTGATCGTCTTTGATCGGATCCGGGAAAATCTCCGTCGCCGCCGCCGCGAGACCGTGTCGGATATTATTAATAATGGGATTAATCAGGTCTTAAGTCGCACATTAGTGACCACGTTGACCGTCGTGTTAGTACTTGTGCCATTGACCGTCTGGGGTGGTGAAGTGCTGCATGATTTTTCCCTGGCGCTGCTCTTAGGTGTGATGGTGGGGACGTATTCGTCAATTTTTGTAGCAAGTCCACTTCTTCTCTTGTGGCCTGGGGCTGAAGGGAAACTGTTAAGTCGAGGCAAATAATGGGCCTTTCGAATCTTTCATCTATATAGCCCATTGATAATGAAGACAGAACTGACGTCAGGTTCTTCCAGCATTACGATAAATCCTCTCGTTCTGTTTCTTGACAGTCCGGCGGAAGGATTCCCAACATGTAAATGATTCCAGGAATTTTTTTATGGGTATTGTGATGTGACCAAGGTGAAACGCTTTGGGTTTCCCCTCCAGTTAAAGGGAAAGACGATTCTGGCCATGGTGCTAGTTGGCCTTCTTCCCCTTATTCTTTCTCTCCTCCTCACGTATTTCGAAGAAAAACGGGCACTTCGAGAAGCTGCTGGCATCACCATGAAGGGGATTGCCGTTGAGGTGGCTCGAAAAGTCGAGACTCAAATCATTCGTAGTATTAATGAAGCCCAGCAATTGGCTACCATTCCTTTTATTCGAAGTGCGGTGATTAACTCGAATCAGAGTTATGTCTATAAAACCGCTGAGGAAATCCAGGCTCTCATTCAGGATTGGCAAGACACTTGGCATGATCAATCCAGCCAGAATGAGTTTCCCGTGTTTATCAATAAATATGCGACGGATTATCTGATTCAATGGCATGCCATTCGGAAGTCAGATTACCTCGCGATTGTGGTGGCGGATAATAAAGGCGCATTGGTGATGAGCTCATTTCCCCAGGTGGGATTTTTTCATGGGAAGAGTTTGTGGTGGCAAGCCGTCATGCAGCAGCAGACGGCGCAGGCCTTTGTGAGCGAACTGTCATTTGATCCCGGATTTGGGACTCATGTGCTCAATGTGGGGGTGCCTATTTGGGATGATGCTCGTGAGAAGATCGTCGGAGCGATCAGTATTTTATTGCGACGTGATTCGTTGTTTCGTTCGATTTCCGAAGTGGCAGCTGGAAAGACGGGTCATGCCATGCTCGTCTCATCTGATGGCATACCCATTCTTTGTCCGACGTTTTCCCTAGAAGAACATGCCATCCCCCCGAGCTTGATGAGTGCATTTCAAAACGATCGTGCTGGATGGCTTGTGGCTGATCCTGATTCTCATGGGGCACAGCATGCAATTGTGGGCTATGCGCCGTTGCATGTAGGCGTTCCCTTGGCTTCTCAAAGTTTTGGTGGGAAATCCTGGCAAATGTTAGCTAGTCAAGATCCCTCAGAAACCTATGCCCCTTTGGCTCAATTATTGACGAAGGTGTTGTCGTATGGGATGGCCGTCTTTGTGATTTTATGGGGAGTGGGAATTTTGGTCGCTGGCCGTATTCTAAAGCCCATCCAAGCGTTATCAGAAGGGGTAGAGCAATTTGGTAGCGGGAATTTGTCTGAGCAAATTGATATTCGTACTGGCGACGAAATAGAACGTCTGGCTGAGACCTTTAATGGCATGGCTGGTAATCTCCAGCGCTCGTTTTCTCAGCTGAACCAAAAAGTTGAAGAAATTGGGAGATTAGAGGAAAAATATCGAGATTTGATTGAAAATGCTCCGGAAATGATTCATCAGTTAGATCCTGCAGGTCGTTTTGTCCATGTGAATAGTACTGAATTACAAAAACTGGGGTATTCTCTTTCTGACATGATGACAATGTCCTTATGGGATATTGTTCCAGCAGAACATCAGGAGTCCGTCAGAGCGTATGTACAAGGATTAGCTTTGGATGGTGCCAGAACCATTGAAACCGTTTTTCTCACCCAATCTCAACAATTCATAGAGGTGGAAATTCATTCCACGACTTTAGTGGATCCTGACACGAAATCCATCGTGTTTTCACGAGGATTTGTCAGGGATATTACTGATAGAAAAGTCTTACAAGGGGAAGTGGCTCGGTATACCAATCAATTGGAGGATTTAGTCACGGAGCGGACGCAACAGTTGTCGGATTCAGAAGCCGGGTATAAAGCCTTATTTAATTTGGCCGCCGATTCAGTTTTTGTGGTGGATCTTGCAGGGCAAGTTGTTGATGGCAATGCTCGAGCTCATGATATCTGGGGTTATGCTCCCTCTGATTTGGAAGGGCATGCTTTTGTGAAGCTTGTCTCCCCAATCTTTCAGGAGACGAGCAAAAATTTATTAGAACGAGTGAGTCAAGGTGAACCGACCATTCCAACGACAGAAATTGAAACAGTAGATCGGCATGGCGCGGTTATGTCGATGGAGATGGATCTTGTCAGAATAGACATGGGGCCTCGATCGTCCATTATGGTGCAGTTACGGGATATTACCGAACACAAAAAACTGGAAGTCACTCTGCAGGGGTATAACGAGGTCTTGGAAGAAAAGGTGGGCGAGCGTACACGAGAGATCGAACAAGCCAAAGCCTATATTGAGAGTTTACTAGAAAATGCCAATGACGTCATTTATACCTTGGATGTGGATCTGCGGTTCACATACTTGAATAGCAAAGTGGAAGCCTGGGGGTATCGAAAAGAGGATTTGATTGGTAAGCCATATTTGTCTCTCCTCTCTAAACGGTTTCGGAGTCGATATTTGCAAGACACGTTGGATATGAGTGCAAAACAAGTGTATGAAGTGGAGATTATGAGCGGGCATGGAGAATTGCGGTCTGTGCTTGTGAGTGTCGCCCCGCTTTTGAACGATGCAGGAGGACAGCAGGGTGTCTTGGGTATCGCCAGGGATATTACGGAACGCAAGCAGTTGGAACAGCAGGTTCAAAATTCTGAACGCCTGGCATCGATTGGCCAATTGGCTGCTGGTGTCGCCCATGAAATCAATAATCCCTTGGGTGGAATTTTGAATTGTCTGTACAATATACGAAAGGGCACATTGACAGCTGAGCGCTCCCAAGAATATCTCCATTTTATGGAAGATGGCCTGCAGCGGGTACAGCGCATTGTGCGGCAACTATTGGATTTTTCTCAGCAACGTGATCTAGAGCTGGCGTTAGCTGATCTTCGTCCTATTCTGGATCGCGTTGTGGTGCTCACAGAGCATGTGTTTGTTGAGCGACATGCTGATCTACAGAAGCAATATGATGACTCGCTCCCTCCGATTCTGGTTGATGGTGCCATGCTTGAGCAAGTGATCATGAATCTCGTCCTGAATGCTGTCCAGTCAATTCAGGAAGAAGGGTACGTGCGTCTTACGACTCGAAAGCATGACGATGTCTGTGAAATTATTGTCGAAGATAATGGCTGTGGTATTGCCTCAAAGGTCCGCCCTCATATTTTTGATCCATTTTTTACAACCAAGGGGACGGGGGAAGGGACTGGTTTAGGATTGTCGGTGAGTTTAGGTATTGTGCAACGACATGGAGGTGAAATGTTGGTAGAGAGTGAAGAAGGAAAAGGAACGCGTTTTACGGTTCGTCTGCCATTAGTTCGGTCCCGCATGCCCTCAATGGTCAAGGTGAGTTCATGAAGCAAGGTTCGATTTTAATCATAGATGATGAGCCACTCATGCGTGTATCCATGGTGGATGCACTGATGGCAATGGGCTATGAGGTCCAGGAAGCGAGTACGGGTACAGAAGGATTGGAGCGATTGCAGGCGGCAGAGTTTAATTTAGTCATTACCGATTTGCGATTGCCCGGAGCAGATGGATTGAAGATTGTTTCAGCATGCAAAGAGCAATGGCCCAACACTGAAGTGATCGTGATTACGGCCCATGGTTCGGTTGATACGGCGGTTCATGCCATGAAAAGCGGAGCCTACGATTATATTACGAAACCCTTTTCGATGGATGAACTCTTATTAAGTGTGGAGCGGGTCTGTGGGATGGTGGCGTTGCGCGAAGAAAACCGTGTGCTACGGGAAGAACTTGAGCATAAATTCAGTTTTCAAG
>JAJDBS010000087.1 GCA_029261235.1 Nitrospirales bacterium | reverse complement strand
GCTGACCAAGCCGTTCATTCAGAAAATGATATCCGCATTACCCGCACTACCACCCATCGATCTCCTCATGCCGGTTCCTCTGCATCCGCAACGGCTACGAGAACGCGAATACAACCAATCCCACTTGTTGGCTCATGGACTCAGTCAACATCTCCAGATCCCCTTACTCATATCATGTCTTCTTCGTGTTCGACCGACCGTGCCACAAACATCCCTCTCGAAAAAAGAGCGGCTCACTAATCTCCGCCGAGCGTTCTCAGTAGACAACGCCTCTCACATTAAAGACAAACGTATTATGTTAATCGACGACGTCTTCACAACGGGGACCACCCTTCATGAATGCGCCAGGACTCTTCGCAAAGCCGGATCAGGTCCTGTATATGGGCTAACACTCGCTCGAATGCTCTAATTTTGAGTAAGAAGTGAAAAGTAAGGAGTGAGAAGCAAGAGGAAAGAAATTCCTCTCGAGTGTCTTTTTCAATTTTGTTGTTCTCATCTCCTGCTTCACCTTGCCGCACCATCGATACCGAACCCTCCGACCGTAAGAACTCCGGTGCGACGTCCAGCACTACCCACACGCGGTTATTTTGACGGCGCTCCAGCTAGATAACCCGCGCACGAGCCAGCCTCAGCCTATGCTTTATCCGTATCTTTTGCGGAATCTGACGGTCACCAGAGCCAATCAGGTCTGGTGCAACGATATCACCGACATCCCGATCAAACGCGGGTTGTTGTATTTAGTGGCGATCATGAACTGGCAGAGCCGGAAAGTCCTGTCCTGGCGATTGTCCAATTCGCTAGAGACGCCGTTCTGCATTGAGGCATTCGAGGAAGGAGTCACTGGCTCAGTATGGCATGCCAGAAATCTACAACACCGATCAAGGCTCACAATTTACGTCGAATAAGTTCACCGCTGTGATGAAAGACGAAGAAAAGGAAAAGACCGTGGCCAATCTTGAGTTGGGTTCAATTTGCAGCGAAAAAAAATTGGGCCCAGTGGGCCCCATAAAACAATTGAACAAGACATGCAAGGTAGAACGATGATCATTTCTCACGCGTTGGAGACTGTAGGGGGATGGGATGTTCTACAAAAAGAGTGCGATCCCATACAGTTCGTGAATGCCGAGGACATTAGCCCCGCATAGGGACTTTGATACGAAACAAGACATTTCTAGATACGACAACCAAGACTCGTACGTTTTTTCTCAGTTTGAGTTTCAGAAAAAATCCGAAAAGACCCTATGGATTATGCCATCTGGCTCCATCTGCAGACTGGTCACTACCTTGATGTGTGATCTTGATCGTATCGCCATCTTTTACGGTCCCATCTAACGTTGAAATCTTTTGATTAATCGTCAACATCAATTCAGCGGATTCCAGAAACGGCATGAGTCCTTGAAAGTGGACTTGATGATCTTCAAATAGTTGGCGAAGCGAAACTGATTGTTCTAAAGAAATTTCTACTTCAGGATCTTCCACCGCTTCCCGTATTTCATGCCCAAACATTAACACTTTAACCATATTTTTTACCTTACCCTCTTGCAAGACTATGTAGCTTCTTTGAGTTATCTGATAGGTTTCAGAAAAAAAGAGCCATGTCTAGTTATAGCACTAGAATGCATTAATGTGGAAAAATTTCCTCGGAGATGTGGCATTTTTCACCATAGAGGTTGAGCTACTCCAGCACAGCGACTAACACAATTCTTGGAAAAAGGCCTTGCTGGTTCTCCTCTTCAAATGAAATTCCTAGAAAGCCTCACGCGCCTGTACTCATCTTACTCAAAGGCGCCAAGAAAACTCGAATGACACGTGCGGGGAAGAAGGGAGAGATGACCAAGCAGAAGCGACTGAAATAGGGTAACTCAAGAGTGCTATGCGGAAAGATCCGCAACGCGAGGCTCCTCTTGGATATCCTGAGAATCAAAGGGCAACTCTAAGGAAAGCGATTCAGAATCCCCTAAATCTTTCAGCTCCTTCAACGGAGGAAGATCGCGTAGATCTCGTAGCCCAAAGCGCTGTAAAAATTGCTTACCAGTTCCATACAACATAGGCCGTCCTGGGACCTCTTGGCGCCCTACGATACGAATCATTTTTTGATCCAAGAGAGTTCGCAAAACCCCCGACGTCTCCACCCCTCGAACTTTTTCAATTTCACCCCGAGTAATGGGTTGCTTATAACCCACAATGGCTAAAGCCTCTAAGGCTGAACGCGAGAGTTTCGCTGTGGAGACCTTGGTTTTAGAAAGACGCTTGATGGCGTCGCTCTGTTCGGGGCGTGTCGCCAACACAAATCCCCCAGCGACTTCCGAGATGTGCAAGCCTCGACCAGCCTGATTGTATTCTTCTTGAAGCATGTACATGGTCGTTTTGAGTGTCGATTTTGGGACTCCCTCTAGCACCGATGCGAGCTTCTCTATCGTGAGCGGATCATGGGAAACAAATAACACGGCTTCAAATGTCGCTTTGATATCGTCTAAATCCCACTGAACATCGTCGTGCAATGCATCTTCTTCCAAATGCTCACCAACTTCATCCCCATTCACGACGAGTTCTGGTAAATTTTGGCTTTCCGATAATTCCACGTCAACAACTTCTGAGGAGAGATGGCCATTCGTTTCTACAGGTGTCATCATAAATCCCCCTCTATAAACTCGATCGATGTATCACAGAACACAAGAGCCAACAGCTTCTACACATCCTCTGGCAAAACAGGGCCTGGAGTATCGGCTTCAACTTCTGGCACAAATCGACGGGTTACATGAATCGTGCCAAACCATTCCTCTTGAAAGAGCCGAACCAAATTCATCCGGACGAGTTCCAATAACCCTAAAAATGTCACGATAATGATTGGGCGCGACCACTGCTTTTCAAAAAGGTCCTCAAAGGGAATGGCCACTTCGGTTTCCAATCGTTCCATGACCACTTGAATGCGTTCCTCAATAGTCCAATTTTCTCGTGAAACCTCGACGTACGTATCTGAAGGCGCTTGATCAAGCACTCCCTGGAGTGCACTCAGCAGATCAAATAATTGTAAATCTTCCGTCCAGACATCCTCTTCTGCCTCAGATGCCTTTGGGACTGGAAGCGGATCACGAGTGAAGGAAGCCTGCCAAATTCGTTCCCGGACGACTAAGCTCCCTGCCGCGTCTTTAAAACGTTCATACTCGATAAGTTGCCGCACCAATTCACTGCGAGGATCGATCACCTCTTCATCTTCAGCCTCGATCTTCTCTTCTTTTGGGAGCAACGTCCGAGACTTGATATACAGCAGCGTAGACGCCATCACTAAAAACTCTCCAGCCAAAGACAAATTCAGCGTCTTCATCAAAGAGAGATATTCCAAATACTGGCGAGCAATCAACGCAATCGGAATATCGTAGATATTGACCTTTTGCTTTCGAATAAGATGAAGAAGGAGGTCCATGGGACCAGTAAAAGCCTCAAGTTTGACCTCATAAGCCTGTTCATCATCAAGATCGGAAATATCCTGAAAATCAAGGGAAGGGGCAGAATCCAATCACAAGCCTTTCTGCAAAACCAAGAGAGCGGAAGATAAAAGTGGTATACCATCTTTTGTGGGAAGCTGCAATCCCCTATCAAAATATAGTGGTTCAGGCCGAATGGCCTCGTATTCCCCTCTTAGATATCCACAGGTAGATAGCCACCAACATGATTAACCCGCCGAAGAGTAACCATTGAGATTGTTGACTTGGCTTCCGTCCAGAAACAGAGACATCCACAGAAATATTACTCGCCGTAAAATCTGGGGCGACGACAAACTCCGCATGTGAAAAATCATGCTCTCCCTCAAAGCGGGAATTGGAAAAATCGAGCACATTTCGAATGTCCGCATCACGAAAAGACACCTGTTGTTTGAATTCACTGAAACGAAAATAAACCTCTCGCTCGGTCTTGATCCCTGAAAAATCGGCATGGCCACGAAAAACAGATCCAGAAAACCCCGTGCCACTCATGAAATTTGCCCGAGAAAAGTCGGCCGCTTGCTGGAACTGCACTTCCAGAAATTCCGCCACGCCTTGGAACTGCACGTCAGCAAAGGTCACTGGCGCTCGAAATATCGCTTCATGAAATCGTGAATGGGTTCCAAAATTAGTGTGTGAAAAATCAACGGTGTCTTCAAATTGCGCCCCAATAAAAAATCCCTCATTCTCCACATTCACGTCAGTGAACACGACTGGCTTGGCAAACATAATTTTCGAAAAATCTAGTGACTGCAAAAACGTGGAACCAGAAATGTTCACTTCGCCCAATACGACCAAGACATCGTTGACCAAGTTGGTCGCGAAATTTTTTTCAAATTGGCTATCGCGAATAGTGATGGAGCCCGGAATCACTCGAACCATAGCCACGCCTTGTTGCTGAAGGCGTTCTTGAATAGCGGCAGGAAGATCTGGAAGATCGACAACAGCCTGCAAAGGCAATTCATCAAACATCACATCATCAACGATCAATGTGCCTTGAAAATCAAGATTTTTCCCATTTTTCACGGCCTCCAACACATCATTCCCTTTCACGGTCCATTCACGCTGATCTGAGGTAAAACACAAACCTTCAAGATGAACCCACAGCGTATTAATGGCCTGAGGCGGTGGTTCAAGTACACGGCAAGCCCCGGCCGACTCAATCATGCCACCAGTCAGACACAGAAGCATCACACAAAGCATGAGCAAGGTCTGATGACTATATGGTCGTTCGTTCAACATGAACTCCATAGGATTTTGCGTCTGAACACCAGATCGAGGGCTGTTGAATATTCCTCAAAGATAGCTCGTAAATACTCCAGGAAATTGTGTTGCCAGCAGCTGACGGGAATGGTCCCAAAAGTCATCCAGCAAGGGCACAGCCCTTTTGACGCGCGGAGAGTAATTTCAGTACGTGAACACGACAAAATGGCGAGAACGCCGCTGGTGGCTTTTTTCAACATTCCCGATCAAGAAAAGAAAAATTGAGGAGAACCATAACAAGGTTTGGCCTTCGAAACGTTGGCTGTAGAAGAACCCGGATAGACCTTGGCCTCACGGAATAGAAAAAGACGAGGCTAGGATGTTGGAGGAGCGGTTTCGGTTGAGGCAGCCCCGTTTTCGTCAGCAGGTGTGGCTGCCGGAAACTCAGGAGACTTCGGCGCCTCCTCTTTCTTGGCGTTTGGATCAGATTCAGGTGGTGTGGAAACACTGGGTTCAGGAGGTTGGGTAATATCCTTGAATGCTAAATAAAAATCTTGGTGATCGTAATCAGAGTGAGCCAAAGACTGTTCAACTTCTTGAAGGGTTTTCGGAGGAGGCACGACCACCTTATCGCCTTCTTGCCAATTAGCTGGTGTTGCACAGGAAAAGCGTTGAGTCGTCTGCAAGGCCGTCACTAATCGTAAAATTTCGTCCACATTCCGCCCCGCATTTAAGGGGTAATACACCAACGCTCGAATCACACGCTTGGGATCAATGATAAACACAGCACGCACCGTCGCCGTAGAACTCGCATTGGGATGAATCATCCCATAGAGCTTTGCGATCTTCATATCCGAATCCGCAATCATCGGAAACGAAATACTCACATTCATCTTGTCTTGAATATTCCGCACCCACGCTAAATGCGCATGAATGCTATCCACGCTCAGTCCAATCAGTTTCACTTTCCGCTGGCGAAAGAGATCATCTTGACGGGCAAACGCAATCAATTCAGTCGTACAGACGGGTGTAAAATCCGCAGGGTGAGAAAAGAGCACAACCCAATGTTGCTCTTGCCAAGCACTAAAATTAAAATCAGTCTGTTGCGTGGTCACAGCTGAAAAATCTGGCGCAGGGTCACCAATGCGAGGTAGTCCGTATTCTTCCGACATGAATTCTCCTTCTAGCAGTATCGAAACGGCTTAGATTTCCTATCTACTTGTAACAGGAAATCACACACGTGAACAAGAACACGCCCAGTACAGTACGGGAGCGATAGGAGGTCAAAACAAGAAAAGGCAAGAGAGAACCTAAGACGACCGCCGTTTACCAGGAACGTGGGCCTTCATCTTCATCATCCCTGTTGTTCCCTTCAGGCTCTCGAATGAATTTCCCTGGGCCGAGTTCCTCAGCTAAATCTTCGGTCTGATCTAAGTCTTCGTCGGCCTCATCGGCCAAATCTTCGGAAAAATCATCGTCAGCGAAGTCATCGTCCAGGTCAGCCTCATCGATGTCATCTGAGTCATCCGTCAGTTCCGCGGTTAACGTCTCGAGCGTCATGCCTCTCGCATCTTCCACTTCAACGTCCAATTCAGCATCAATGTCATTCGATAGCACCGCCACCGACTTATCAACAGCACCTTTAGATACCGATGATTTCTTGCCTTGCAGAGTAGTCAACACGGAAGACACCAACTCGACCGTCTTATCTGAGTCTTGTTTTGTGGCCTTTTTGGCAACAGATTTCTTGGTGGATGAGGCAACGTTCTTCGCCGTACTCGCTCCCTTTTTCCCTTGACCAAGAACTTTGGTTCCCAGAGCAACCTTGGCACCCTTCACGTTCTTCGCTGTTCCAGTTGCAGAAGTCTTCTGATTCTTGGTTGTCGGCTTAGCTGTAGCTCGAGTGCTGGACACTACAGCCTTTTTGACCGGATTATGTTTTTTGGTACTCACTGTTGATTTTGTCGTCTTTGTTACTGTTGTCAATGTTTTCGCTGTACCTTTCGACGCCTTTGCAGGCTTCACTTTCGATCGTAAGGAAGCCTGTGGTGTCGCTCCCTTAGACTTCGGTTTAGATTTCGTCACAACCTTGGCCTTTTGAGGTTTCGGTTTCGGCTTGACCTTTTTGGACAAGACCTTTTTGTCTTTTACGGGTTTCTTCGACACAGCCTTGGACTTCGTTGTCACTTTTTTCTGAGACTTCGGCTTGGCCTTAACAGCCATGTGTCACCCTCCTGCTAGTATGATCAACAACCGACCCGAATGGAATGGATCACCTCTTCAATGGATCCCATCTACCATGGAGAGGGCCTTGCAATCAACAAAAGATGAAAAGAAAAGATAATCTTGGCCATTTTTCCAACTTCCGACCATTCACGATCCCTGCTAAAATACGGTCGATCGTGGATGATAATGACCTCCTCCGTTGACACCAATCAACAGATATTCAAACATCTGACAGTTCCATCAACGGCTCAGTAAAGACAGCGTGCCTCTTTTCCATTTTTCATGACTCTCACGCCTCCCAATTCAAGCCAACCAACAGGTATCCGATGGAGAATTCTCTTTCTTCTGCTCCTCATTAGCATCGTCACCTACATCGATCGCGTCAACATCTCTGTCACTGCCAGACACATGATGCCCGCGTTAGGACTCAGTGACCTGCAAATGGGACAGATATTTTCAGCCTTCGTATTTGGCTATGCGCTCTTTCAAGTTCCAGGTGGATGGATGGGCGACCGCTGGGGACCACGCCGCGTACTGACCTTTGCCGTCATTTGGTGGTCAATCTTCACGGCACTCACAGCTCTTGCTCCAACCCTTCCCCTAGTCAATCTTATCGGCATTATGGGCTCGCTTGCGGTCGTGAGATTTCTCATCGGCATAGGCGAAGCGGCGGCTCTTCCCAACTTCAATCGATCAATTGCAAACTGGCATCCACCTCAAGAACGCGGCCTAGGCATTGGCATCACAATCGGCGGCATCGGCATCGGCTCAGCTCTCACACCACCCGTCACAGCCTGGATCATGGTGAACTATGGCTGGCAAACAGCCTTCTATGCTGCTGGGCTACTCGGCCTCCTGATCGCACTTCTCTGGTATTGGTATGCCACGGACCTTCCTCGTCAACATCCCCACATCAACGAAGCCGAAGTCAGCATCATTGAAGGGAAGGATAAAAGTGAAGACGATGCTCAGAAACCAGAACAGGTCCCCTGGAAAGCCATCCTCACCACACCCACCGTCTGGTGGCTCACGATCAGTTACACATGCTTGGGATACGTGGCCTACATCTACATGTCCTGGTTCTATCTCTATCTGGTCAATGTCAGAGGTTTCGCCATCCTCCAAGGTGCCTTCTTTGCCTCGGCCCCATTCATCGCCATGACAATTTTTTGTCCATTGGGAGGCTGGGTCACCGATAGGCTATCAGAAAAATACGGTATCAATTGGGGAAGAGCGAGCGTCGGTGGAACAGGAATGATCCTGGCGGCGTTATTCATCATCATCGGGGCAAATGTTGAAGCCCCCTATGTCGCCATTGGATTTTTGTCATTAGGGGCAGGTTGGCTCTACTTCACCGTCGGCCCTTTTTGGTCTGCCACAACCGACCTTTCGAAACCCTACGCAGGCACACTCTCCGGCCTCATGAACACCGGCGCCAATCTAGGCGGCACACTCTCCCCAACACTGACCCCCTGGATTGCAGACACGTACGGCTGGCCCATCGCCCTCGGCCTCGCCGCAGGAATTGCGTTTATGGGTGGACTCTGTTGGTTCTTCGTTAAACCCGGTCTCGGGCTGAAACATGAATAAAGAAACTTCCTCCAGATTGTTCATTTGCATGGTAAGCTGAGCTTCGGCTTTGGAACAGAAGAGGCATCTTCAGTGACAGATCCACGCAATAGGGATTACCACGGACGGACAGTCCATCTCAGAAAGAAAGGAGGGTACTATGGGAGATAAAGGCGGAAAAAAAGATAAAGACAAAGCGCAAAAACAAAAAACCGAGCAACAGAAAAAAAAGGACAAGAAGAAATAACCGAGCTGATTTCTTCGATGGAAGTGGTGGGCTTCGCTTCGGCGAAGCCCGCACTTTCTGAGACGCTCAAATTCCTGGTTAAGAGAGCATCAGGAAAATCTTGAAAGGTACGCCTTGTTTAGAAATCCCACCTCCTAATGAACACCATAGCCGATCTAGGCGGCACCCTTTCACCAACACTGGCGCACTAGATAGTAGACTCCTACTGCTGGCCAATCGCCCTCGACCTTGCCACCGGCATTGCGTTTATTGGTGGATTTTGTTGGATTATGATCCAACCGAGGTTTGGCTTAACAACATGATACATTTGTCAGCAATCCACTCGTTTATTTCATGAACAGGAAATCAGGACTCTCCATCTTATGCAGAACAATCTATTTATGGTTGCCTCAATAAATGAATAATCATGGCGAAAAATCAAGAGTGCAATAGCAGAAATATACCTCTCCCGATTCAACGGAAAATCAGACAACGTTGTGGTTTTGGGTGCGTGATATGTGGACTGCCTCTATACGAATATGAGCACATGGAAGAATGGGCAAAAGTTAAATGCCATGTTGCTGACGATATAACGCTTCTATGTGATCAACATCATCGAGAGAAGACTGCAGGCTTGCTTCCCAAAGAAGTGATGCGGGAAGCAAATCGGTCTCCCTTTAATCTTAGGGATGGCGTATCCAAACCCTATAATCTCTACTTCTCTGGGAAAACAGCCAAAATTGAGATTGGTGGAAATAGTTTCACTTGTGAAGACCATGGTTACGGAACCGCTATGGCACCTATCAGTGTCGACGATGGTCCTCTTCTCGGCTTAATTATGGCTGACGGCCATCTACTTTTGAATTTAGTCATATTTGACGAATTTAATACGCCAGTTCTTCATATCAAGAATAATCAGCTCTATTATTCAACCGACCCATGGGATATTCAACTTGTTGGCACGAAACTAAGTGTGCGTGAAGCGCACCGAAAGATTCTTATTGAAATAGATTTCCAGCCACCCAATAAGGTTGTGATTAATCGTGGCCGTTTTCTCCGAAATGGTGTAGAAATTTTGGTAAGGCCAACTAACATTCTGATCACCAACAATTCTGGCCTAATTAGTAGAAATCACGCACATAACTGTTTCGGTGGGCTTGTTATTGGGCACCACGACAAACAAATAGGCGGTTTTTTGGTTTTACCTAACGTTTCCCGATACTTAGGAGATCGCGCTGAAGCTCTTAAATTTGAACGTGAGGAAATGGCAAAATCGAAGCTAACAATAATCCACCCGACCACTGACGTGTCGATTGAGTTACAATTTCAGGCAGACTTCGCAACACCCCTAAGCTATAAAATGTGAATGAAGTAAATATTAACAATGAGGATGAAACTTTCCTCAACTATAGGACCCATTGTTACTGGGAATGAATAAGATTCCTGGATTGCCAGTCCTTTATCAATTTTGACTGCATACTTAACACTCCTAACTTTCTTTTCAACCCATAAACAATGAAAGAAGTCCATGGCAATTTGGGTTGATGCTGATGCCTGTCCTAAGGTGATTAAGGAAATTTTGTTTCGCGCGGCTGATCGGACGGCTGTGCAGGTCACACTTGTCGCGAATCGCCTGCTCTATACCCCATCATCGCCCTATATTTCGGCCATCCAAGTGGCCGATGGTTTTGATGTGGCTGATTCGGAAATCATGAAAAGACTTGAAGCTGGCGACCTGGTGATTACGGCCGACATTCCCCTAGCCGCAGAGATCATCGAGAAAGGTGGTCATGCGCTTGATCCACGCGGTGAGATGCATTCGGCCGATACGATTCAAGCCAAACTGACGATGCGAGATTTCATGGAGACACTACGAGCTAGCGGTATCGAAACTGGAGGGCCTTCTGCCATAAGCCTCCGTGATCGCCAATTATTTGCCAAACACCTCGATCACTATCTCACCCACATCGCCAAACCAAAGAATGAGCAGAAATAGATGAAAGAGGTCCTCAGCTCAAGCCTTTTGACTTTGCTGCCATAGAAAAAGTACAAGAACAGCACATCATCTAAATAACTTCAAAGGAGTGTTTATGCAATGCCCGTGTGAAAGTGGGGAAACCTACAAGACATGTTGCGAACCATTTATTAAGGGCGAAAAAGAAGCTGAGACGGCCGAGCAAATGATGCGGTCGAGGTACTCGGCCTATACCCAAGTGGAGATGGACTATATCGAGAGGACGCACGACCCCAAGACGCGCGACGAAACCGACATGGATGCCAACCGTGAATGGGCTGAATCGACGAAGTGGACAGGGCTAGAGATTCTTGAGACCAAGCAGGGTGGCGTGGACGACGAGGTCGGTACGGTAACCTTTAAGGCGAAGTTTGAGACGGAAGAAGGCATTCAAGATCACCAGGAGCTCAGTCTCTTTCGAAAGCACGAAGGCAAATGGTACTTCGTTGACTCGAGTGACCCTACAAAAAAAGAGCCGATCACTCGCAGTGCACCCAAAGTGGGTCGCAATGATCCATGCCCGTGTGGCAGTGGCAAAAAATATAAAAAATGCTGCGGCTAACCATTAGCCATAAATATCATCACCCACCTGAGGATGCTTTGTGTTTCGCCTCTAGTTCAGCCCATCTGGCATAGAATTTCGCGACTTTCTGCTCGGCTTCCTTCAGAACACCATAGGCTTCTTGAAGACGAAGATGGTCGGTTGCCACGGTTGGGTCCTCCACATTCGCACGGCACGTTTCGAGTACCGTCTCAGCTTGAAGGATTTTCGCCTCCATCTGATCATATTCTTTTTGTTCTTTATACGAGAGTTTTTTCGGTTTAGGTCCTCCGGACGTTCCCTTGGGTTTTTGCGAAGGATTCGGCTCCTGGTTCTTTCCTCGCTGTTGACGTCTAAGCCAGGTTTCCCATTGCTCATAACTCGCAAAATTCCCGTAAGCCCCTTGGCCATCCAATCCCACAAACTCCTCACAGACCTCTTCGAGCATATACCGATCATGCGTGACCAAAATTAAGGCACCAGGGAATTCCTTGAAACTTTCTTCTAAGGTTTCTCGAGTAGGGATATCCAAATCGTTAGTCGGCTCATCAACAATCAGGACATCTGCCGGCTGGAGCATGAACTGCGCCATGACAGCACGCGCTTGTTCACCGCCCGACAAGAGCTCAACAGGAAGATCTAATTGTTCTGGTTCAAAACGAAAGCGTTTGGCCCATCCAACCAAATGGACGAGCTGGCCTCGATACGTCACTGAATCTCCTGAATCTGAGAGCGTGCGACGCAAGGTCATCTTCGGGTCTAATTGCGCACGATGCTGATCGAAATACACCATCTGTA
Organism: Nitrospirales bacterium; assembly: GCA_029261235.1. GTDB lineage: Bacteria > Nitrospirota > Nitrospiria > Nitrospirales > UBA8639 > Nitrospira_E. Next base: position 22,207 of record JAJDBS010000087.1, on the reverse strand, counting down.
AATTATCTGCGTACTTCACGGTTCCTTGATCAGGAGCTAATTCTTTCGCCAACAACTTCAACAGCGTGGACTTGCCTGAGCCATTGTGGCCAATAATCCCCACCGCTCTTCCAGGCGACACCATCATTTCCAGATCGTGAATGATCGTTCGAGAATCAAAGACTTTGTTGAGTCCAGTCACTTCGATCAATTGTTTGGTTCTTCGACCAGATCCCACAAAATCAATGGACACATCTTGCTGACGTAATCGGGTTGACGTTTCGGCTAATTCGGCTTGCAAGGCATGGGCAGTGTCTATTCGATACTTGGCTTTCGTCGTTCGCGCCTTCGGCCCACGCCGAAGCCACGCCTCCTCACGTCGCACCTTACCAGCCAAGGCTTGGGCCTGCTGCTCCTGATTATTCTGATGCGCATCACGTTTTTCGAGAAAGCTTGAATAGTTCCCAGGGAACACCAAAATTCCATCGACATACCGACTATGGAGTTCCGCCATTTTATTCGTGGCCTGCTCTAAAAACCACCGATCATGGCTGACCAGAACCCACGCCCAAGGAGCCTGCGCCATGAGTTGAGCTAACCACTGCAAGCCCTCCACATCCATATGGTTGGTCGGCTCATCAAGTAAGACCACATCGGGATCTTGTACCATCGCACAGGCAATGGCCAGACGTTTTTTCCAGCCACCGGAAAGCACGGAGACCTGCTGCTCTCCATCCTCAAACCCCACTCGTCCCAAAATTTCGTACACCCGAATTTGGCTCTCGCCTTCCGGCAATCCAGACTGCAACGCCGCCTCAAGCAACATGGCTCCAACCGTGGCGTCTGTTGAATAAGACGTGTCTTGCGGCACATACGCGACTCGTAGCCGTTGGCGTCGAGTCACCGTCCCTTCTTCTGGAGTCTCGAACCCTGCCAGAATCTTTAAAAATGTCGATTTCCCTGAGCCATTGGGACCAATAATCCCCACTCGGTCGTTTTCACCAATGCCAAACGTGATTCCCTGAAACAACCGTTTCGCCCCAAATGACTTTTGTATTTTTTGTGCATAGATTAACGAAGACATATAACACTCAACTCCTTACACCACCCCTCAAAAGAAGGGGTAACATTCTAATTTTTGCTCTTTCCTTCTCAACCTCTACTTCCAGTACAATAGAGCCACAAGTGTTACTCATTGAGCGAACATGATGGATATCGTACTGTCGGAAGGGTCCAAACAATTTCATGTGCCGTATGGTCCGGCCATTAGCGACGGGTCATTAGAGGCTCGCTTCATTGACCTCAAAGCAAATCCACAGATGATTCCGGTATTGCCGCCTTGTGTGGGATGGCCTGAAACGCAGGAACTGTTGATACAAATTAATACGTCGCGCTCACCCTTTATGACCCTCGCCGCTGATCAAAGTTATGCGAAAGGACCTGATCCTGAGCGACCAGTGATCTTAGTCTCATTTGTGTCATTATGCTTTGCAGAAACTTCCCACAATGCCAAAGACCTCGTATCAGACCTCGTCAATTTCCTTCAGCAACAAATGGACGTAATTCTCAAAGACGCCATCTCCATGCTGGACAATACCCTTGATCTTGAAATCATCCTAGAGATACAACCCACGCACTTCCATCACCATAAGGTTGAGGGTTGGAGCCTCACGGTCATGATGGTCGCGTCTGGGCAAGAACACCATGCCGTTCGTGGAACCTGGGGCTATGGTATTCATGCGCTCATTGATGGCTTGAACGCCTATGCCCCTCAAGATGACTGGGCATCTTCTTAAACGTCATGCACACACCAATTGTCCCGTTCCTCTTATCCTCGAATATGTCTATGCAAAAGGCCAATGCAGTCGTCGGAGAATACGACTCCTAATGCTTTGGTACGTTTTCTTCCCTTCTATCTCAACAATCAAAGGAAGCCGACACCAACTTGCTAGAGCCTGCTATTGAGTGCCTCCCTTTTCTTTATTCCCAAACTCGGGTCCAAATCTGAAATCCCATATAGAGGGTTGCGGCCAGGCCAATGATCAAAAAGCCGGAATACCCAATCACGAGCCTTTTTTTAATTTTTTTGCGTTCCGTCTCATCGTCATTTTTCGTCAGTCCATAGAGTTTGCTCAGCTTAAATAATCGCATCGTTTCTTGATCTGCTCGAAAGAGAGTCCATGCACAGAACAAAGTCATGCAAAGACCGCAGACCGTTCTGAGGATCAAATTTGAAAATGAATCGCCTGGCATTCGAAAATACGTACCTCTGCTTAACTTTCACTAAAATGATCCCCGCCGCAAGCAGCGGGGAATATACCCTCAAGTGTTTCAACAATTAAAACCTCGGCCGATACCAATCCCAAAACCTGTTTCAACTAATCCACCAGTGCCCTCACCCCATTCTTATGCAAAAGGCCAATGCAGTCGTTGAAGAATACGATTCCTAATGCTTTGGTACGTTTCCTTCCCTTGTAGCATTTCACAATATCGCTTAAGGACCCGTTGATACGCATCTGGAAATTGTCGGCCAGCCCAACGATGGACTGAACGAGGCAGACCATAAATAATCTTCCCTAATCGACCGGCCACACGAAATTCTGGACCAAACTCATTGTCCACTAATCGTTCATAGTCACTCAATCCATGCGTGGATGGGTTGGCCAACATATCCGTCACACTCTTCGCAGCTAATTGTCCTGAGCGGACCGCATAATAAATACCTTCTCCCAATAACGGATCAACGAGATGTCCCGCATCTCCCACCAACATGGTTCTGCCACACACCAATCGTCCCGCCCATGCATGACCCTTACCATAGGCTTGCGCTGAAGCAATCGGAATCGGATATCCCAAGGGCGCAGGAATCTTCAATCCAGCCAGCAATGGCTCCTGGCCAATAAAATCACGGAAACTTTGCTTCGGGCGTTTTGTGCCCTTCACAAATTCACCCACACCGAGTGAAAGACCCTCTCGCTTTGGGAAAATCCACCCATAACCTTTTTTCGCCGCCTGCAAACTGATTAAGGCTGTCGGAGTCTTTTGAAACAGATGCAAGGGTTCTCCATGCACTTCACTTTCTAAGGCTGGAATTTTGATCAGAGATCGCCCGGGAAAACATTGTTGCGCCACCATACTCATCACCCCATCGGCTCCAATCACGACACGACTTTGATATCTGCCCTGTTTCGTAACAACTTCGACCTCTTCTTCTCGGTTGTGAATCTCAAGCACCGTCTCGTCTTCATGAACGGTTGTGCCAGCTTGTTGAGCTTTATCGACTAACCATCGGTCGAAATCCTGGCGCATGACCATATAGGCGATTGGCTCTGGTGATTGAATCAAAAACGATTCTTGGGCTCCATAGGTAAATTGCACGCGATGAACGGATTCTTCAACAATGCTAGGAAAATCCGGAGGCAGAATCTTCGCGATTCGAGCTGAGAGCCCCCCTCCACACACTTTGTATCGAGGATGAGCCTGTTTATCAAAGGCGAGAACCGATAACCCACTTTGGCTCAATTCATAAGCAGCAGATGCCCCAGCCGGCCCCATACCAACAATAATCACATCATAGTGCTCGGAAGGATGAGAAAAAGTCACAATGAACCTTTACGATCTGCCGACCATCGCATCATGAGAGATCACACTTCGATTGTTAATATCCTCGTTCAGCATGATAGCAAACTCCACCCCAAAACCCTCTAAAAAATTCTTCCTACCTATCTACGGATTATCACATCTCCTAGTTTTATTGACCCACAATGTAAAACGAGGCACAATTCCTCTCTGGCAAAGTCGCCATATGATTCGTCGCTTCTTGACTCTATCCGCACTTAGTACGTCATTTCACAGTTGAGGTCTTGCGTGTCACCGCTGCCCGACACTCCGCACTTACCATCAGAATCCCTTACAGGCTCATCGAAGCATCCCAGAGAAGACCAGGAGACGAAATATCATACACTCCTCCAGCAGATGGCTCAGGGCAGTGAAGCCGCATTAACAGAGTTCTATCGAGCCTTTGAATCACGAATATACGCATTTGTGAAAATTCGTTTAAACGATTCTCATGAAGCCGCCGACTTACTTAATGACATTATGTGGGAGGTGTGGCGCAGCGCTCACAAATTTGAGGGCCGCTCGCGTGCCACGACCTGGGTCTTTGGTATCGCTCATCACAAAGTGATCGACCGCATACGCAGTAAAGGGAAACATCAGATGGAACCCTTGGAATCCACCGTTGACCAGGAATCCGACTGCAATTTGGATGATATCCTCGGACAAAAACAACTAGAAATTCATATTCAGCATTGCATGGAGAAACTATCACCAGACCATCGCCAAACGGTACAGTTGGCCTTTTTTGAAGATTTATCGTATCGCGAAATTGGAGAGATTGCAGGAAGTCCAGAAGGCACGATAAAAGCTCGAATGTTTCATGCCAAACAAGCACTCAAACGCTGTCTAGCTAGAACTATTCGTTAACTGCAAGAGGAATTGATGCCAGACATGCCACAAGAACAGCAGGGACACCCAGCAGAGCTGTTGCCCTGGTTTGTCAACGAGACACTTTCTCCAGAAGAACGACAGACAGTCGAACAGCACCTCGAAACATGCCCTCAATGCCGACAAGAAATCGCGTTGCTTCAAAAAATGCGTACGCACGTCAAAGAAATTCGCACAGAATCGCCGGGAGAATTTGGCCTGAATAGGCTCTTAAGCACGGTTCGAAATGATCGAACCGCTACCGAAGCTCCACAGCAAACCACCTCTCAATGGTGGAAAACTGGGTTCGCCATCGCGGCATCGTTGATCATTTTTATCCAAGCAGGGCTCCTCATTGATACAATGTATATTTCAAAACCGATGATTCCGCTATCTGGGCCACAAAAACAAGGGCTCGTCCTACAAGTGTCGTTTACTCCAACCGCAACCGAAGCTCAAATACGAGAGGTGATCACCGCTGTTCACGGAAGATTTATCGACGGACCAAGCTCGTTAGGTATCTATCGCATTCGCTTAGATGATAGTAAAACGTCCAACGAAGCAACGATTGAGCGCGCGATACAACACCTACGCCAAAAGACAGAGATTATTCTTCATGTCACCAAAGAATAAGCACGAAGTGGGAAGGATTGATACCATGCTTCGCTCAATACGACAGATGCTAGTCATGTTTTCGCTGGGAATGATCTTTCTCAGTGGAAATGCATGCACCACGTCACAGACTGTCGCCCCATCAGTTCAACCGCAATCAGGACCTGATGCCCAAAGTTCTACCAAGCTTCCAGATCACAAGGAAGCCTCAATCGACTTACCGCACATAGTGGACAGCAACACTCGAAACCAGATCGCCATGGAGTTAAATGCGCTCGAACCAGGAGAGGTCTGCGTCATCAACACAGATGAAGCCGACGCGAAACAACTCGATGCGTTTACTCAGGCTCAAGGATACACCAGCAAAAAACGACGCATGCTAAACGAACTCGGATTTATCATGAGTATCGTGAAGGTGCCCACAGGGAAAACCGTACAGCAAGGCATTGCCGACCTTAGAAAAGAATTCCCTGAATACATCATCGATGCCAACCATCATTACAAATTACAGGAATCCACCGAACACATTGATCCGTATCGATACGGCCAACAGATGGTGAAATGGAATCAAGGAGCCGTTAGTTGCCGAACACAACAATTGCGAATCGGCATGATTGATACCTCGGTCAATCTCGATCAAACTCTTCTGCAACAGCAAGCCATTCACAGGGAAACTTTTCTCTCGGCTAGCGCTCCGAAGGCTCCCAACAATCATGGAACAGCAGTAGCCACACTTCTTATTGGGCAGACTGCTTCAAAGAACCATGGCTTACTCCCACAAGCCTCCTTGTTTGTTGCGGAAGCCTTTCGACAAAATGATCTCGGACATGTCGAAGCCACGACATGGAGCATCGTGCGCAGCTTGGATTGGTTGGTTGCACAAAACCCGCACATTATTAATCTTAGCCTCGGCGGACCTGAGAACTCACTCTTAACCTATGCCATTGCTCAAACACTGGATCGCAATATTCCGATCGTGGCCGCGGCAGGAAACACAGGACCATCCGGACATTCGATGTATCCTGCTGCCCAAGAAGGTGTCATTGCTGTCACTGCCTTGGATGTCAGTTTCAAGCCTTATCGTCATGCTAGCCAAGGTTCCTACATCGCCTTTTCGGCACCGGGTGTCGACATTTGGATTCCTCACGGAGACGGACAGGGCATCTTCAAGTCAGGTACTTCTTTCGCCACCCCGTTTGTTACCGCTGCTGCTGCGGCCATCAAGCAATCCAATCCCCAATGGACGACAGACCAAATTTCCCGCCAACTCGCAGATTCTGCTGTCGACTTAGGAACCCCAGGCAAAGACCAAACGTTTGGATGGGGATTGATTCAAATTCCACAAACCTGCCAAAAAGCACACCCATCAATTCACACACAATCACTCGCTCGACTGAAACCATAGCGGGTCTGTTGAAAAAATCCGCCAGCGGCGTTCCCTGCCTTTGCCGGTGCGGCTTCGCGCAGGCAGGTCGCCAATTTTGAGTGCTCTCGTACTGTTTGTACGCTCCGCGTACAAACTTGGCTGCGGCCTTGCTGGACGAACTTTCTTGAACCAACCTAAAGCGCCGCGAGTCAACACATTCCTGAGTCTGTTTGCCCCTTGATATCCTCACTATTCAATACCCCCCATAAATCCTCGCCATGATTCCAATAGGGTGTGATGACCTTGTGAGTCATTCGCGTATACGAAAACATGTTGCGTCTTCTGAACTCCTCACTCAACAAACATCCAAAAATACTTGCAACCTTTTTTTCCTCCCTCACGACTTACCCTACGACACTGTTCAATGCCACAAACCTTGAACGGAGTCGAGAGTACTCGCGCAACATATTTATCTATCAAGGAGGAATGTCATGACTCACACAATGTTTACCGCAACCTTAACCGCGATGGCTCTAGTCAGTGGCATAGGGTTTACAGATGCTGCCGAAGCAGGAAAATGGAAGAAACGCCAGAACGTCCGGATCCAGAATGTGATCAAAGCCACTGATCTCAACAACAAGGCCAATGCAACCGTTCAGCCACAAGATCCAGCATTGTCCGGAAATGACCGTGACCAAACCTTACAATTTGGCGATGTTCTGCGAGGAACCAGAAAAGACGACCTGATCATTGGCAAATTGGGCACAGATCTACTCATTGGGAACCGTGGCAATGACGTCTTGCTTGGAGGCACAGAAGATTTCAATCCCTTTAATCGAGATCGCGCCTTTGGTGGTCGCGGACATGATATTTTCATGTGGGCACCCGGAGACGGCTCTGATCTTTTTGAAGGCGGAAAAGGACAAGATGCCGTACTGTTCGGAAAAATTGGAGAAATTGCAGATAGTGGGAACATTGAATTCAATGTCAGTCTTCCCGGAACTCCTGGCTCTCAAGATTCTGATCCCATCTTTTTGAACCCATTGACCAACCTTCCTCTCATGGATGTCAGCGGCTCACCAGGATTCTGTGAAATTATTGATAAGTCGAATGCTGTAGGCGGAAAAGCTGCATTAGATGCGCTCGGGATCGATCATTTGGTCAAATTCTTGATTCGAGGCGTGGCCAATTCATTTGAAAGCGGAGCACAAAGTAAGGACAACGGCTTACGTGTGACGTTACACCTGAAAGATGTGGAAACCTTGGTCTGCACAAACCGTGAAGGTGGGCTCGTTCAAGTATACGATCTCACAAAGAGTCCGGCACAAGAAATTGACATTGATCAAATTCAAAACAACAAACTTCGCAATCGCATTAAGTCTATGGTGTTCTAAGACCAACGGCCTATCGAGTCCAATGACGGTGGCCGACCTCTAAGGCTCGGCCACTGTCACTATTCGATCACAATCTCAAGAGAGGTACGAATCATGAACTATCGATATGGCTTTTTCATCCAAATCGTCACTCTTCTGCTCCTTAGCTTGCCCTGTCAGGCTGAGGTCTTTCTCGCTCAAAACACACTCACGGTCAACGTGCAGGGTGCCACAATCCATGAAGTCTTGAAGACACTCACCAAACAAGCTCAAATCAAAATCATCGCACTAGAAGAAACCAATATTGGTCATGTAAAAATTTCTAAAAAATTTTGGGATCTCCCTCTCGAAGAAGCCATTCATCGAGTACTGAACGGATGGAACTATGGAATCAGTCGAGATACTCGTACAGGAAGAATCACAACTCTGTACCTTGTATCGCAACGGATCGACGCATCAAGCACAAGTAGCCCACTAGACACGTCAACTCGCTCCCCATCTAAGCGTGATTTTCCTCCATCACAACCTCAGCCCACCATCTTGAGTCAGACCTATGACGCAAAGGTTCTTCAACCGATGGATAATCAAGGATTAGAGGAAGAAGAAGATGTATTCAGTGATGAAGAACTTGAAACCTTACCACCAAATCTCATAGAGACATTAGAGCGATGGCAGCGAAATGGAAATGGATAAGGTCATGGCGACACAATCATGATTATCCAGAATGTCCCTCATTATCAATGACCAAGACCGATAGCCCTCCTTCACTCAGTAAACATAAACCTCTGACAGACCAGCCGCCCCCAACACCTAAAATAATCACTTCATACGTCTGCAAAGAAAGGGAAAAAATCTCAAGGAAATACGTACCGATGAGAAAACATCAACACATAACTTGAGGGCCATCAATCAGAATGGAAGCTAATAGAACCGTAAAAACACCCGCTCTTTTTGAAGGGATCATATGGGACTGGAACGATGGCTTCGTTGACAACTGAAGAACACTGAGATCGCTGTGTAAAAGATGAAGAAATTTCGAGAGGTAGACCTACAATTCAGCAAACTGAGAATAGCTGTCGTCCGTTTTATACATGGGAATCATTTTCTCAAGATTCATTTCCAAGAATAATGATTGTATTTGTTCTTGAGGATTGACAAGAATGACTCGCCCTTTCAACTTCTGAAAACTCTTTGCCACAATCACCAGCACTCCGAGTCCAATGCTATCCACAAATGTGACCCCTTGCATATCCAAGATTAACCCCTTGGCTCCATTTTCCTGACAATGTTCTGCGGTTTCTTTTAGGGTATTTTTAGAAAAAATATCGAGTTTTCCGTTGAGACATAAAACCGACAACCCATTCACTGTTTTTTCTTTGATAATCATTGCTTCTCATCCATTCGCACGATCTCAGGGCTTACTGTTCTTTTGTTGTTGTTGACGGTATCGGAAGGTTGAGGAGAGATCTTGAGAGTTTCAGCTTACAACTTCGAGAACGAGAAAAAGGATTCTTCCACGGCAGTGTTACGATTTCCCCAGTGTCACAGAAATCGTACGTTGAGTCGTGCCACGCTGTACTTGCAATGCCACTGTCTGTCCAGGTTCGGTTCGTTCAAGGAGATAGTTTTTTAATTGAGAGGCACTGGTTATCGTCAACTCATCAATCGCCACTAAGATATCTCCTTTTTTAAATCCTGCATGCCGGGAAGGTCCCGTTGCTTTGGCGACACCCAAGACCCACCGACTCCCATCTTTGAGAGTTTCAAGGTGAATGCCTAAAACCGAAAACCCTGGAACTTTACCAGTGAGCAGGGCATCGATCACACGTTTCACGAGCATTCCAGGAAGAGCGAACGCAAATCGGCTACATCCTCGCTCTGACTCCAATCCTTCGGTTTGGATAATCGCATGGACAAGGCCAACCAATTGCCCTTCATGATTGAATAGCCCCCCGCCAGAATTCCCACGACAAGCAGAAAGATCCACCTGCACCAATCGACTTTTGACCGTCGACAAAAAAGTATTCGGGTTTCCCACTTGGCCAAAAGATAAAGCTGGGCCTCTTCCCATGGGATAGCCTACAGTGAAGACCTCATCTCCATACGTGACAGCCTGCTGCGCAAATTGCACGTCTGAGATCGGCCAATTCGATGTATCCCCTTGAAGCCTGTACACAGCCACATCTATATAGGAATTTGCTCCAAGCCGGAGAGCGGATACCCGCCGTAAACTATCCGTCAACACACGGATTTCTTTCGGAACAACCTTTTTCCCGCCCACTGATCGCTCCACAGCATGTCGAGCGGTCAGAATCACACCGTCACCTAGATGAATCCCTGTCCCTCTAATCTTGACTGAGACATCATATTCGGGTTCGCCAGCCTTCGCAGAAGCGCCTTGAAGAATACCGACTGTGGCAAGCTTTGCTTGCTCAATTACCTGGGCATAATTCTTCGACTCCAAACCACTAGCACAGGCAAACGATCCACCCAAACATTGCCAAAGAACGAGACTGATAACTATTGAAAAAGGATACCGCGTTATTTTTTTGATAATCATCATCGTGTCCAACGCAATCAAACCCATCGACTCAATGATCAGAGGCTCACAATACACTCATTTCGGAGAGATCATCAGGATTGAACTGACTCGGCATGTAATTCACCGAAAAGATCTTTCATTGTCTGATACGAATAATGAGCATTGCGCCCGCTTGGGTTTGGGAGCACAAAGATGCGAGTGCCTTCCAGCAACTCAGTCTGAAGTCCAGGCTGGATGGGATGGCTTACCAAACCCTTGCGAGAATTTTTGGAACCCTCGAGAGGCAATAGAGTACGAGCCACACTGATTCCTAGCAAAGCCACGAGCGCTGGTTGATACGTGATAAGCTTTTCCACTAACGCATGACGCCCTTGCAGAAAGTCTTGCTTAGATAAATTGTGAAGACCCGCGGTCGGTTTGGCAATAAGGTTCGTCAAGCCATACCCATACTCTAACAACCGTCCATCATCTCGGTAGCTCATCGGAGAGGGAATCAGGCCAGACTCAAACAAGAGTTTCCAAAATCGGTTTGAGGGGCCGGCATAATGATGGCCAACATCAGATGAACGAAGCCCTGGGTTGATCCCTACAAAAAGAATAGAAAGATCCGGAGCAAGGTAATCAGGAATACTGCCGTGAATTCGATTCATAACCGTGGGAGGAGAATAGCTACATGTGGTGGAGAACCTGAAAACGAGAACACGAGGCGAGGAGGAGGAGCGATCTATCGAGCTAGCAATTGACCTTGGATCTCAGAAAACGTTTCTTCCGCTTCGGGGATGAGGTCTTCTCGTTCTTGTGCTTTTGCTAATTCCAGGGCTCGCTTAGACAGTTCATAGGCTTCCTTGTGCTCACCTCGCTCTGCACATTGACGCGCCACAACCATTCGGGCATTAATCGATTCAGGCGCATCTTTGATGACTTGACGCAACATGACTTCACCCTTCTCATCATCTCCACCCAAAAGGCCTGGAACCTCAATGAGGATTGTGCCCTTGGATGACAATGCATCCAGATGATTCGGATTTAAAGCCAAGGTTTGATCGAGTGCATCCATCATCCGTCCATATTCAAAGACAGAAAAGACGACCTCTCCATCGGCTCGCATACGTTCCCCAATGCTACAAAACAAGGCAAAATGTGCATCAGCTGATTGATCATCTAACGCCACGGCTTTTTCCGCAAGTGTACGGCCACGATCAAAATGCGCACTCCGGCTCTCCCCATCCTTCGCCAGCCGTCCCTTCTGACATTCGTCCATCGCTTGAGTGGTTAAATCTTGTAGAGATTCCTCCGCCCACACGCTTGGGCCACCCAAGATATAGCAAATGACACCGACACAAAGAATGCCTATCTCTCGTCGCATAACTATCCCCTTCATACCTAATGTTGGCAATCTGATTCTATTCGGATGATTTTCTGAAATGCTGAGTCTACATAGAGGGGTCTTATTTCTATACCATATTCGACTTTTCTTGCCAATATTCCTATCTGATGTCATTTCCTTGTCGTTTTCGTGCACTCTGACCTCTGAAATCGCGAGAACAGACAGTATTTAATTGAGCACTTGCCCAAAAACCGAGGTTCGGCTTTAGTTCATCTAGCAATTGGACGAAATATTCTTAGAAACATTAGTGATAGAGAATTGCATGTCTCATAGCCAACATTACAAAGTTCGCTCCCTATGACTCCCTAAAAACCTTCGAAGGCCAACAAAGGAAATCCCCTCAAAATGGATGAAGAAGAAATTCGGCAAATATGGGCCGAGGGAGAAGATTGGGTCATTAAACGTCAAAACAACCAATATTTCCATCGTCCAGACCAAAAATACGGCGATTGGCGGCCAGGCCTTCCTGATGGAGTCTTCGAGCCTGATATTGAAATGCTCTTCAAGGACTAGAAACACACTCTGACATCCATCGACACAGAACCCTCACTCAAACCCAAATTATCCTCTCCATCCTCACGCTCTTAACAACACCCCATCCCTCCAGCTACTCTTCCTTATGCGGTTGTCTGGAAGAATCATTGGGCTCCTCAAAGAATATATGCATGATCTCGTTCAACAGGCCGAACAAGATGAAAGATCCCATGCGGCGTTCGGGTTTGCGACTCAGCCGTATCGATCCGACCAAGCCATTTCGGATCTGTTGGCAATCTTAGACGACCGAATCGAATCAGAGGGCGTACAGGTCGGACTGCCTACTGAATTTCTGCATCAAATGTGGACGTTGTGTAACAAAGCGAATGACCAAATTGCCGAGACCGTGTGGTTACAAAAAAATATCGATGGAGGGGATGGCTCGAAAACAGAAGTCCGTAAACAGACATATCAGGCACTCATTACGTTCCTGGAATCACAACCGGACGACGATCACGAAGAAGACGCCACACCAAATTGAAGGGCAATCCATCCTTCGCGTTCCCGCTGGGCTTGGCGAACCCACCCATGATGCGTGAACGCTGTCACGATATCAGTCACATCTTCTTCCAAAAGACCTGAAAGAAACAGCTCAGTCGTTGAAGAACGAAATCTTGAAAACTCCGGTGTGATTTCAAGAATCGTCTTTCGATCAATATTGGCGACAATGATGTCAAATGATTGATCCACCAATTCACTGGTCAAACACGCTCGAATATCGAGTTCATTGGTGAAGCCATTCACCTCGGCATAGTCCTTGGCACAATCAATCGCCACCGGATCATTATCAATTCCCAAAGCCGACAATGCTCCCAAGCGTACCGCCACCATACTCAGAATCGCACTCCCCGTCCCAACATCTAAGACTCGAGAACCTTCCAACTCAGATAGCTCTTCTAACCATTCAATGAGAAGGTAGGTCGTGGCATGATGCCCCGTCCCGAACGCTTGTTTAGGATCAAGAACAATTTCAATTCCATTCTCAGGCAATGCCATCGTTTTCCAACTGGGACGAATACCGACACGCTGACCAATCCGAATGGGTTCAACCGATGCAGCCCATTGAGCATTCCAATCTTGAGAGATCACACGTTGAACGTGGGTCGCGGAAACCAGCATGTCGACTTGAAGTTGCGCCAGAGCCTCCCGAATTGCTTGAAGAATAGACTCCTCGCTTCCCTTCCAATAAACCGTCAACGCTCCATCTTCTTCCCATACACCTAAAAAATCGGAACAAGACAAGAGTCCAGAGAGTTCTGCCCCATCCACACATGCAGGAATCTGTACTTGCAAAACCGTCGAAGACATCACCATAAAAATTACAATCCTATTAAAAATTTCTTAAACACGGCACGTACGCAGACGAGCTAAAATCGATTGATGCAGTTATCCGGAATGTTCCAAAAAGCATGCCCTGAGCATTGCCGAAGGGTTCGCCCAGTCCCGTCCTGAGTCTTCACGAAGGAAAGGCCGCAGTCTTTCCCGGCCTTCGTCGCTCACTTCGGCGAAGTAGGCTTGCCGCGCAGAGCGCACAGATCGTACGTGAGCACGGAACAATGACGAGAACGCTGCTGACGATTTTTTTCAACATTCCGATTATTGACGGAGGTATGAAGAGCGGCTAAGGTCTTACTCTCTATGGACTATACTCACACTGATCAACGACAAGACGCGTTGACCCGCCTTCTGCGTCGAGGAAATCGGCTCACAGAACAAGGAAAATCCGCTAGCCAACGATTCAGTCGATGGCGGCTGAGTATCTTTCTCATGGGCGCAGCCGCTTGTATAGGCTTATATCAGCATGACTGGTTTCACAGTGGCAATATCGTGCTCTTCATTTTTCTGGTAATTTTCCTGACAACAACATGGTTTCATCAACGATTAAAATCCCGTTTACACCGCTTAGACTTATGGATGGCGATCAAGCAGGATCTTCTTGCGCGACTGCAACTGGATTGGTCAAACATGAACGTCCAGACCCATCAAGCTCCGCCGCATCATCCGTATGCCTTGGATCTTGATCTCGCCGGCCCCCATTCGCTCTTGGCCCTCCTCGATACCACATTTTCTTCAAATGGGCACGCTCAACTCCAACGCTGGGTGTTTGAGGCCAACAATCCTGATTCCGGCACAGTCCCTTGGCAGATTAGACAGCGCTTGATCAGAGAACTCACGCCCCTCTCACGATTACGAGATCGGTGTCTCCTCGCCACAAGATTGATCAGTCCCCATGCACTCGACGGCAGCCGAATTCTTGCGCTGTTGCAGCAATCCATTGCCGTACCGAAGCTTTCCTTGATGGTGATGTGTGCGTCGATTCTCTGTGCCCTCACAATCATGCTGGGGCTTTGGACGCTCTTCACAGGAGCATCGAATTTTTGGCTCTTGCCCCTGCTTCTCTATGTGGGCCTCTATTTCTCGCTATCAGGATCAATTGCCCCGCTCTTCGGGCGAGTCCTGGCCCTACACTTAGAACTTGAGAAACTCGTCACTGTCATTGCCACGCTTGAACGATCAACATTTTCCAATCAGCCGACCATCCGAGAACAATGCCAAGAGTTGTTCACAGAAGAGAGCCGGCCAACAGTGTGTCTCAAGCAACTCGGGCGTATTTGCCATGGCCTCAGCGTCAAAGCCCATCCGCTCGTCCACTTAACATTAAACGCCTTCATCCCTTGGGATTTACTCTATGTGGGAAAACTCAATCGCCTCATGACGAAATTGAAACACATTCTTCCCAAATGGTTAGAAACCATTGGCCAACTTGATGCCGCAAGTGCCTTAGCGCGATTTGCCTACGTGAATCCCGACTATCAATGGCCCCAGCTCGAAACAACCCATGATCTTGAACATCCAGCTGGAATCACAGCACATGATATTGGCCATCCGCTCATCACTCGTGCCCATCGCGTCTCAAACAACCTTGACCTCAGAGGCGAAGGGCACATGACCATCGTCACAGGGTCGAACATGTCCGGAAAAAGTACCTACCTTCGAACCGTCGGCATCAATATCTGCCTCGCGCAGGCCGGGGGACCCGTCTGTGCCACAACCTTCTCATGGTCGTGGTTACAGCTCTATTGCTGCATCCGAGTGACCGATGCCTTAGATGAAGGACTGTCCTACTTCTATGCCGAAGTCAAACGACTCAAAGTCATTTTGGACGCCGTCAACGCCATCACATCACAACCAGTCATTTTTTTAATAGATGAAATTTACCGAGGGACGAACAATAGAGAGCGGTTGGCAGGCAGTGAAGCCTTCGTACAGGTGCTTCAAAAAAGTCGAGGACTAGGCATGATTTCGACACATGATTTAGAGCTCACACGTCTGGCAGAGGCAAACGAACATATTCGCAATGCACATTTCCAAGAATCAGTAGAAGATGGCGCTCTGCATTTTGACTACCAACTCCGTCCCGGACCATGTCCCACCACCAACGCACTCCGCATCATGGCTCAAGAAGGACTCCCTGTTCCTGAAGAACAGTAAACACAATCGTAAGGGGTGAAGAGAATAAATTTCTCGCTTTACGCCTCACGCGTTACGCGTTACGTCTTAGGGCGCTATAAGCCCCCCACCCTGTGCTTGATCGGTTTTTGAGCCGGTCGAAGTCCCGCAATGCTCGCAAACATACTCGTACAGATTCCCCGTTGGAAGCACGAGAAGAAGCCGTTCACAAGCTGGTGTCGCGGTCTGACATTTTGGACAGAAGAGTAATGAGGCCCGAAGCGATTCGAACTGCTTCTGATTCTCTTGGGGAACAGGTGGACGGCGCGGTCGCATCCCCTGAGTAGGACGAGAACCGCCTGGAAATGATGGCATCGGCATGCCTTTGATCTTAGCGAAGGACCACTACCCGGTCAAGAATCCTTCACTTCAGCTTTCCAACCTTACGCATAACAATTTTGCTGCCCAACAATATCCGTCCCTAGAAGATGAACAGAGAAATAAGAGAGGCATCACGCTTGGTGCAATACATGTGGACACACAAATCTATTCCAGTCGGATATTATCAAAGTAAAGGATAAACTCTTTCGGTGGGCTTACGGCAAACAGCAGAACTCTTTTGATCGAGCTCAGATCCATTTCTCGGCTTTCTGGTGACCGTCGAATATCCTCTATGAGGATTTGGACATGGTTGAGGCCAGGCAACACCATGATGCGCCGATTAAATCCATCCGCATATGTATGATTATACTCAGCATCATCAATTCGAATGGCAATCGACTGCGGGCTTGATAATTCCGAATAAATGTCCAATTCCAAAGAAGTATATCCTCGCCAGTCTGGATAGGGTTCCTCTAAGGAAAATCCTGGGGATTTCTTCAGATGAAATTCCACCTCTCCCACCAGATCATCAGTTGATTTCTCCCATCCCACCGGTGGTACGACAACCTGAAGCTTACTATTTCTCTCTTTCACAAATTTCATTTCCCACTCAGAAGAAAAATGTAGGAGAGAAGGAAAGCGATTGGTTCGATCCAAAAATGCATGAGCCCATTCAAAAACAGGCAAAAGCGTGATGCTGATAACCAACAGCACACCCAAACGGAGAAGGACATTCCGAGGAAATTTTCGCCATTGGCCCCACGGTCCAGTCGCATGTGTGTCATACGTGAAGAATAGGATGAGTGCACACATGGCCCCTAAAAGATCATAGAAGACATCGGATACGGTAGGCTGTCTAGCCACATTCAACGATTGCAGCGCTTCAGTCAACAAAGCTAAGACCAATACTCCCAATAGGGCCATACCATAATGTTGAATACCTTCCCCCTCGGGTCGCTTAAGGAATGTCCTTGAAACCCAGAGCAATAAAATGGCCACAAGCCCAAACAATGGTATGTGGCCGAAATTGTAGACAGCCTTCCAAAAAAAAGTTGTGAAGGGCACAGGGACATACAGCAGAGAAAGAAGTCCCAAAAGAAGGAACACCATACCTAGCACTGAAAATGGACTTCGGAAAGATCGAATGGTTTGACTATTCAATTTACGCGAGACTCATCACAGGACGCGCATCGAGGGCTTGCGCTCCATCTCGAAAGAGAATAGGTTTGGAGGTATGCGAGGAAATGCGGTCTCCAGGAAGAATAATACCGACGAGGTTGAGTGGATCAGCTGGTGCCAAACGAATGTCTTGCGCGCCGGCTTGTGGATCTCGACGGATAGCTCGCAGGGCTTCAACGGCTTCAGGTAACGCGAATTGTTCACCTGTAAATCCATCCACAAAACGTCCACCTCGCATTTCCCCACGCCATTCCATTTTTCGATACTGAATGAGCAACTCACGCCACGTCATAGGAAGAGATTCGCGTTTCAATACATCCCTGAAAATCACTCCATAACGACGCGCCAATTGTTTGGCCCACTGCTCATGAGGATGAACCTTCGAAGTCACTTCGACCTCTGGAACTTGGGGGTGCCCTTCAAACAAGGCCCAACGTCCGGCACTATGACGTGGTCGTCGTGCACGATCTTTCCCTACCGCTCGTCGTCGCCGGGGATCGACTAACGCGCGCAAGGGATCAAACCCATCAGCCGTGACTAATCCAGTGGCCACAAGCTCCCACAACGCTTGCTCAACTTCCGCAGCCACATGACCTGTACGAATGGTCAGATCTGGGAAAAAACACGCGCCTCGCTGCTCCAAGCATTCATAGATCGCTTCTGCCACACCACTCAAACTTAACCGAATACTCAGAGGCCCAGAAGCCTGACCAGGTCGAGCCAAGGCCAACATCCACTCGATATTTTCGCGCCACACAAAACTGATGGGGGCCATGCTCGTCGGTGTAATACGACGGAATGACTCGCCCTCGACAACCGGTCGCAGGTTCGGTTTCATGTCTGGCGGCGTGAGTCGTCCCCAAGTCACTTCACCTCGTAGACAGAGATTGTCGAGCCATTCAGGTTTGTAATTGGCAACACGGGCTTTGAGAACAGAGCCTTCCCAAGCAGACGCAGAGGCTTCATATCCACCTAACTGAGCAAGGACTTCGCGAAGTCCCGCTTCGCCATGCAGTTGTGAACCTGCCGCACAATGCTGCCAGCGAAACAGAAACCGCATAAAATCTGAAGCGGCCACCGGTTCAATTTCTCGACGTAAAGCCGTGACCGTTCGACGATGAATGCGAGCTAAGAGACTGCGATCGCACCATTCTTCATCTCGTAGTTGATTAATTATACCCTCTCCCTCAAATGGAGATGGATTATTGGAATAATCTGGGCGGAATTGGCCACGTAGGATTTGTCCCTGTCCTTCCAACTGCAGTAATGCGTGATGAACCTGTGCTGCACCCAAGCCTAAACGTTCGGTCAATTCCTGCATAGTAATAGGCCCGATATGAGGCATCCACCCTTCCACCACATAGAGAGCGGCCGATTCAGATGAATGGGTTTCGGTTGCATCATTCACCCATGGTTCTTGTTTGCCAGCCAGAACGTCTACTTGGGAAAATAACACGTGAATGCGCGCCACATGCTCTTGAGTCGTCCATCCTTCGATACTCGTCGATCCCAGAGATTCTTCAGACCTGCCGCGAAGAAACAGGGCTCGGCCTTTTGCCACAAGACGATCTAACTCATCACGCCAGGCTGCTCCATCGCTCTTTGGTAACCACCCCATGACCTGCAACACATCATAGACCTCGTCCTCATCTCGCACTCGCGGCCAAGCTTCCTCAAGCACCGCCTCAATAGCCAGCTGATCTAATGCCCCAATTTTTCCATCGAACGAAGCAGGTAATGTTCGCCGAAGATTGACGGCTCGAGCACGTCGCTCCTCCAACGGGGCATCATCCAAAAATGCGTACGGGTTGGCATTCAAAATTTCATGGGCAAACAGTGACGGGACAGGAGATTCGACCGCGCGGACTTGAATCGACTGAGCATCGATGTGTTCCAATACTTGACGTAGGCCTTCGATATCCATCGCTTCAGTTAGACAATCCCGCAGCGTTTCCTTTACCAACGGATGCTCTGGCACGGGAATATCGCCCACGTGATTATCACCACACGCCGCCGCCATAGGGAAGGCTGCTGCGAGCAGATCTTCAGCTCGCATTCGCTGAAGATGTACTGGCACGCGTTTCCCATTCTGAAAGCGTAGCAGGGCCAATGACCGGCTGATATTCCATCGCCACCGTGTCATAAACAATGGAGTCGCTAAGGTGGCTTGAATCAACACATCTCGCACGGTCTTCGGTTGGAGAAATTGAAAGATCGACTCCAATGGAAAACTATGTTGTTCCCCCAGAGAAAGCACCAATCCATCATCAGTGGCTGCGGCTTGCAATTCAAAATCAAAATTCACGCAAAATCGTTTACGTAGAGCCAACCCCCACGCACGATTGAGTCGCCCACCAAATGGCGCATGCACCACGAGTTGCATCCCACCAGCTTCATCAAAGAATCGTTCGGCAATAATACAATCTTGCGTTGGCACACCACCCAAAATTTGCACGCCACCAGCCACATAGGCCAACAATTGATCAGCCCCGGCGGCATCCACCCCACATTCCTCAAACAATTGTTGTCGTGCGGAAACATCCCCAGGCGTCGCACCCTTCTCCAGCAATTGATGAATTACCAGCCTCACCTCGGCCACGGCATGCGACAGTTCCTTCGAGCGTGAAGGGGCTTCACCGCGCCAAAAAGGAATATTAGGTGGCTGACCATGAGCATCGTCCACACGCACTTTTCCTGTTTCAATGGACCTGATGCGCCACGACGTGGTTCCAAGTAACATAATGTCGCCCGCCAAACTCTCAATGGCAAAATCCTCGTCGACCGTGCCCACGACCGTGCCGTCAGGCTCAGCAACAACTGAATAGGTGGCCGTTTCGGGAATAGCGCCACCAGAAGTCAAGGCGGCCAACCTTCCCCCGCGTCGAGGGCGAAGTCGCCCTTCACGTCGGTCATAACTCAAGTAGGCATATAATCGACGACGTCCTGGCACAAATCCTTCAGCGATGAGATCGATCAACGATTCAAATGTTTCCCAGCTAATCTCTCGATACGGATAGGCTGACCGGCACAGATCAAATAGCGCCCGCACATCCCATTCCTGCGCCGCCACTTCTGCAATGAGATGTTGAATGAGAATATCGAGGGGTGCCGACGGGATCTCAATGGATTCCAAGTGACCCTGTCGAATGGCTCGTACTACCGCTGCACATTCCACCAACTCATCACGTGTCGTACAAAATATTCGACCTTTAGGCACCGCCCCAACCCAGTGACCTGCCCGTCCCACACGCTGAAGACACGTGGCAATGGCACGCGGCGATCCAATTTGGCACACCACATCAATAAACCCAATATCAATTCCCAACTCCAACGACGCCGTCGCCACCATCACCTTTATTTTTCCGGTTTTTAAACGTTCCTCAGCTGCCAGCCGCAGCGTTCGAGACAAACTGCCGTGATGCGAGGCCACTTGATCCTCACCCACCCGCTCACTCAAGTGATGGGCAATACGCTCCGCCAAGCGTCGCGTATTCACAAAGACCAACGTCGAACGATGTTGCTCAGCCAGGGCCGCAATGCGGTCATACACTTCAGACCAGATCGCATTGGACGCAACCGCACCCAATTCATCCTGAGGTACTTCCACGCGCAAGTCCAACGTTCGTCGATGCCCCACATCCACAATGTGACACTCCGCCGATTCAAAGAGAGACCCTTGCTGGTCCTTTTTCCGATATGCGGCCTCACCCACAAGAAACTGAGCGACTTTTTCTAATGGTCGTTGTGTCGCGGATAAACCAATGCGTACCAACCGCTGCTTGGTCACCACATCTAAACGTTCCAACGACAGGGCAAGATGCGAACCCCGTTTATTGGGCGCCAGGGCATGAATTTCATCAACGATCACTGTATGCACACCGGTTAATAATTCTCGGATCCGTTTGGCGGTCACCATCAGGAATAACGTTTCTGGGGTCGTGACTAAAATATGCGGCGGGTGCTTAAGAAGTCGTTGCCGTTGCGCAGGTGGCGTATCTCCGGTCCTGACCTCTACCCGAATATTGGGACTCAGCAAACCAGCAGACAGAGCCAGTTGACTAATTTCGTCTAACGGCTGTTGTAAATTTTTATGGATATCATGACTCAGCGCACGAAGAGGCGACACATAGATGACCTGAATACCATCAAGCAATTCCCCATGAATTGCCTGGTGTAATAATCGGTCAATACAGGTCAAAAAAGCAGCGAGAGTTTTCCCCGATCCAGTAGGGGCAGAAATCAATGCATGTTTCCCAGACTGAATCGCTGGCCAACTGGCCTGCTGCACATCCGTCGGCTCCCCCAACGTCGTGGAGAACCATTCTTGAATGACCGGATGAAATGCTTGCAACGGCATGGATTACGTCTTTCCCCCTCCTTTGTAAGGAGCAGAAGAAGAGATAGAGATTGAGAAACTGAGTGATATCCTAGCCCTTCCCACCGAAGGGGTAAAGCCCTCAGATATTGGCGATATGTGGATAAACATGGGATTTACTTGTATGCATAAATAGTGCATACTCATACATATGAGAACAACATTAAATATCGACGAGCAACTCCTTCATCAAGCCGCAAAGCTGACTGGAGTTCAAGAGAAGACTTCCTTAGTTCGGCTAGGCCTGGAGGCCCTCATTTCCAAGGAAGCCGCGCTTCGACTGGCTCACTTAGGAGGATCAGAGAAGCAACTCAAATTAACCCCGCGACGCCAATCCGTCTCCAAGCCATGACCCTGGTAGATACGTCCGTCTGGGTGAATCATCTCAGAACTGGAAGTACCCGCCTCATATCCTTACTGCAGGAAGAGCTGGTTCTGATCCATCCATATGTCATTGGAGAGTTGGCTTGTGGGATGCTAAAAAATCGCTCAGAAATCCTGGGCTTACTCAAAACCCTTCCCGAAGCTCAAATACCTGAACATC
>JAJDBS010000086.1 GCA_029261235.1 Nitrospirales bacterium | reverse complement strand
ATTGAGAGAATTGCGGGATCGTTGGTCAAGAGTCGCTGTTCAAAATACAAGTCGTGTGTTTAACACAAGTCTGATACAAGCATTAGAATTGGGTATGATGTTGGATTGTGCAGAGACGATTATTCTTGGAGCGTTAACAAGGGCAGAAAGTCGTGGGGCACATTTTCGTACTGACTATATTTTACGTGACGATGAAACTTGGCTCACACATATTTTAATTAATTGCGGACAAGATGGCATGCCACGAATAGAGTACTTGCCCGTCCAGATCACTCGGTGGACTCCACAGGCTCGGGTGTATTAATGCAGGCAACGTTTCGTATAAGACGATTCAATCCAGAGAGTGAATCTCTTGCTTCTTACGATCAAGATTATGTGTTGGAAACGGAACCTTCCGACACCGTGCTAGATGGATTGATAAAAATTCGCGAGGCGATTGATGAATCCCTCACGCTTCGATGTTCCTGCCGAGGTTCTATTTGTGGGTCCTGTGGCATGCGGATTAATGGGCAAGCCACTCTGGCATGTAAAACCAAAGTAATCTCCATGATTTCTGATGGGGGAACTCTTCACATCGAGCCTATGAAGAACATGCCGGTCATCAAAGATTTGGTGACTGATATGGAGGGATTTTGGGAAAAAATACGAAAAGTCCAACCCTGGTTGCAACCCAAAGGACCAGAACCCAAAGCTGAATATGTGGCCTCTTTGGAATCTATGGATCATTTGACCGGCGTCATGGGATGTATCATGTGTGGGGTCTGTGTCTCTGACTGTACAGTGTTAGAAGTCGACCGAAATTTCTTGGGTCCCGCGGCTTTGGCAAAAGCCTATCGGTTTGTCGCAGATCCACGGGATGGACATGCAAAAACCCGGCTATTCGCCTTGAATACACCAGGGGGTATGTGGGGCTGCACGCGGTGCATGGAATGCGTTGAGGTGTGCCCTAAGGGAGTAGGAGCCATGGATCGTATTATGGCACTTCGGGCAAAAGGAATGGAGCAACACGTTCCGTCGACATGCGGGTCACGTCATGCAGAAGTCTTTGCTGATATCATTCGGCAAAAAGGTGTGTTAGATGAACCTATGTTAGCAGTTCGTACGTTTGGTTTGGGAAATATTCCACAGTTACTGTCGTTCATTCCGACAATGATTCAAGCCTTTAAACGCGGAAAGGTTCCCAAAATCTGGATCTTTCACCGTGCCATTCCTGGCATTCGCAGTATCCAGCGGCTCTATAAAAAAGTGAGGGAACTCAATTGAAATACGCGTTCTTTCCAGGCTGTGTATCAAAGGGAGGTTGTCCCGAACTCTACCAGTCCATCATGCAGGTCTACCCAAAGTTGGGCATTGAACTTGAGGAGATGATGACAGCTTCTTGCACAGGCGCCGGAGTGCTGCAAGAAAAGGATCAGAAACTAGGAGATGTGCTCAACGCAAGGACCTTTGCCCTTGCAGAACAGCGGGGCTTGCCTATCATGACGATCTGTAGCACCTGCCAGGGTGTCATGAGCCAGGCCAATCTTCGGTTGAAATCAGATCCGAAGTATTTGGCGGAGGTTAATCATATTTTAGCGGAGGAACGATTAACCTACCGAGGAACCACCAACATCCGTCATTTCGTATGGATTCTTCTAGAGGATGTCGGCGAGCAAGCTATTCAACAAGCCGTGACACGGCCCTTAACTGGATTACGCGCCGCGCCATTCTACGGCTGCTACCTGCAACGTCCGACTGAGGCATTAGGATTTGATGAACAACCGTCACGGGCACAATCCTTGGAGACCGTCATTCGATTGTTGGGCGCTGAAGTCGTGGATTTTCCAGGTAAGTCTCAGTGTTGTGGGTTGCCCATTTTAACCATCAATGAACGGAATTCACTCATGATGGTGGCCAATCATACATCAGATGCCAAAAACCATGGTGCAGATGTGATGGTCACTCCCTGCCCCCTCTGTCACTTGAATCTTGATGGGATGCAATCCAAAGCAGCAAATCAGCAATCCACCACGATTAACCTTCCTGTCCTCCACCTTCCTCAATTGTTGGGGTTAGCCATGGGGTTAGACTCCAAGTCTCTAGGTTTGCATCGAAATCTCGTGTCACCAGGGTCTGTTTTGGAAAAGGTCGGAGTGGAGTTCTAGAGGGAAGAAATTTGATTCAAATTTCTTTGGAGACGGTTTTAAAGTAGGCGAGTAGATCACGCGCCGAAACAATTCCTACAATTGCTCCCGCTTCTGTCACAGCTAGATGTCGGATGCGCTTGCCGCCCATGACATCGCGCGCATAGTGGGGCGAGAGATTTTTTTCAACAGTCAATATTGGGCTAGACATCACGCCTTCTACCGTCGTTATGGCGACATCCACCTGCTGGGCCACTGCTCGAACAATGTCGGCTTCCGTAATAATCCCTGAATAGTTTTCTCCCTCTTTGACCAATAATGAGCCGATGAGCTGCTCATGCATCTGACCGGCAGCCTCGCGAATCGTCGTGGTATTGCTAATCACACTTAGCTCACGAGTCATTATTTGTCCGATGGTTGCCATTGGCTCACCTGCATCAACATGTCATAAACATTGAGCTTCTTTATCTAATCAACGATTATAGAACTACCCTCAAAAAGGTGCAATGAATCACGTTCTGCCACTTTATACAGTGACAATAATTTTGCCTTTTTGTTGATTGGATGCCATATAACGATGGGCTTCAGCGATATCTACTAAAGGAAAGGTTCGATCAATAATGGGTTTAAGTGACCCAGATTCCAATCCTTTGTAAATATATTCTTTCCCACGTTTTAACATTTCTGGTTTTTTGACGATTTCAAACAACGTATAGCCTCGTATCGTTAATCCTTTCGCAAGGGCAGGGAACAAGGGGAACGGAGTTGGGTGCGGAGCCAACGCTCCATATTCAAAGATGATTCCGCCCGGTGTAGTCAGAGCAGCGAGTTCTTCTAATAAAGGGCCTGCGACGGGATCGAAAACCATTCGCACGCCTTGCCCAGAGGTTAGCGACATTCCACGTTCCACGAGGTCATCTTCGTCGGTGACAATCACATGATCCGCTCCTGATTCAAGCAAGAAGGCTTTTTTATCTGCTCCGCGGGTGGTAGCGATGGCAACGCCTCCAGTGGCTTTTACGATTTGGATGGCAGCCAATCCCACGCTACTGCTAGCTGCGGTTATCAAGACGGCGTCACTTTTTTGGAGTTTGCCGTATTCAATGAGCGCCCCAAAGGCCGTCATGTATTGCATCCAAATGGCGGCCCCTTCACTTGCTGACAACGAGACTGGATACTTGGCAGCAGCCGAGGCGGGGACGACGGCGCTTTCACCGTAGACACCATATTGCCCCATGGAAAAAGATGGGATCGTACTCACACGATCGCCAATCTGAAAATCTGTGACATCAGAGCCAATCGCATCAATAATGCCTGCGGCTTCATAACCCAAGCGGGACGGCAGTTGTGGCGTTTCAAGATATTGGCCTTTTCGAAACATGATCTCTGCTCGATTAAGTCCGATGGCTTCGACCTTGAGTCGAACCTCGCCTTTGCCTGGTTCAGACAGAGGGAGTTCTTCCAATTGTAAGACCTCAGGGCCACCGGTTTCATGGAAACGTACAATTTTCGGCATCAGTGACCTCCGACAATATGATGAATAATTATTGTTGAAACCGATCTGTCACAAATTTGATGATGTGGTCATCATTGTCTCCTGCCTCTCGAACTGTTTCAAGAAACTCAACAGGAGAAATCTTGACCTTGTTTAAAAACCTTCTGTCACCGCCACAACTATACATGAGGTCTGAGGGCATTTCTCCACGAAGTTTCGCTCTGGCTTTTTCAATGATTCGAGGAAACCAATCCAGACTCGCGAGGGATGCGCTTCTGGATGGAAAATCTTCTTCACTCTTGAGCGTATCAGGAAATTTACCCTGTTGTACGTTCAGGAAATAGTCTCGGCGAATCGTGGTCAGAGCCAACACTGTTTCTGGATCGGGCACTCCATCATCAGCCCAATCTTCCACAAAGTCGAAAATTTCTTGAGGAGTGGCTCCGATTGAACGGAGAAAATCTTGTTCTTCTTGTGAAAACATGGCCTCGACTTTTTGTATGCCGGTTTTATACACAGTGACTTTTTTATCAAAGAGTGTTTGGAAGTCAGTCACC
The DNA here is from genome assembly GCA_029261235.1 of Nitrospirales bacterium. Lineage (GTDB taxonomy): Bacteria > Nitrospirota > Nitrospiria > Nitrospirales > UBA8639 > Nitrospira_E. The sequence continues at coordinate 7,840 of JAJDBS010000086.1, read as the reverse complement.
CAGTCTGCAGATTGATCATTCATGATTTGGTTGTCCCTCATAGATTCGTGTGTATTTTTCGATTGTACGGTGGTTGTCATTTCCTTGTCTCCTATTGCAGGTTAGATTCTATATTTTTTCTAGTCGATTGATTGAACACCCATGGGCAATGGATTTTTGAGTTGCGCATTTTCTGCTTCAAGTTGTTCTAAGCGATCAATCAGTGGTCGGACCATGACGTCTACTTCTTCTTGAGAATATTTCACCGGAATATGTTGTCGACAATTGGCATCCCAGGCTTGCACATGAAAACGGATTACTCGTTCAGGCTTTCCTTTGTATTGGGGATCTGTGAGTTGTTGAACCAAATCAGGATCATCCTCAATCACCTCGGCGGTGCCCCAAACCTTGATTCGACTTTTAGTCCTATAATCCATCAAAAATATAAAGGCTTGATTGTTTTCCGCCAAATTCCCTAACGAGATGTATTGGCGATTTCCCATGAAATCAGCAAAGGCCAATGTGTGTTCATCGAGTACTTTCAGAAAGCCTTTTGGACCTCCTCGATGCTGGATGTATGGTCGACCGTCCTTGTTAGCTGTGGCCAAATACATTGAATCCACTTCACCTAAAAAACCTGCGAGCTCTGGGGTGATGGTGTCGGACCATCCGTCTCCTTTTTCCATTCCAGCATACTGTGTGCGTGATCCCTTCCGTTCCTGAATGGCTTTCACGGATGGGGTGAAGGCAATATCGCTAATTGGCGGTTTCATGTTTAGCCTCCTTGGTTATGAGTGCTCTTCAACTTTGGTTTTCATCGGTGTACTTTCTAGTTAATCTGCAACCCAACTTTGAATGGCTTCGTCACCGTACGCCAAATTGGAATCAATCTATGTGTGGAGCCAGGAACAGGACCCCTGATAAATTAAGAAATTATAGCCAAATGAATGGCCTCTTCATCGTCCAATTTTCATGACGCTGACAATACAGGGGAACTGCTGTTTTTCCCGCTAAGGTATACTCTGGTTTAGTTTCACGTGCAGGTCTTTTTCGATGTAAATTTCGAGGAATCCAGGTAGCCCGCCCGCCTTGACCATTTCCTCGAATGGCCGCTGATATTGCCGGTCGTTCTTTTCGGTCAGTATCACAATGCGCCATAAGTTCAAGGGTTTATCTTCAGTCCCTCCGACACCGTGCATCACGTGAAACAAGGGCTGAAATCCGTTGGTGCGAATGGTCGCTCCAGTCTCGGTTTCCATTTCGGCTTGCCCGAGAAAGAATATCTTCTGCTCATTGTGATTAATGAAGACGTCTTCGAGTACCGGACCACTCGTGTTGGTGATCCAAGCTTGGGCGGTTATGTCCCTAAATAAGCGCTCGTTGCCGTCGTCGAGAAAGTGGCGTCCCCACGAATGTTTGCGGGAGACAACATATGGGATGTAGGAAGCTGGATCCCACGCCTTCTTAAGCTCCATATCCCAGACCATACTGCGCGTCAGGTGAATGGGCTTGCTGACCTCGTATTGATCATTCAGCACCTTGTTGACATCAACTGCTGGCAACTCAAACCGCGTGTTTCGCTGGTTTTCCCAGGCGCTTTCGAATTCCTCGCTGGCTGCAGCGAACGAATGACTAGTATTCCGTACAGTGTTCATTTGCGCTCTCCTCCTGATCAACGTTTCCACAGCACCACGTTCAATCCAGGTGGTCCCGGATCGTATTATGAGACATAAGTCATGACTTGAAAAATGAACATACGAGCTCATGAAGGTGACGGTTAATGAGCATGGCTCAATCAGTCAGACGATTAGCTATTTTCACAAATTCATCAATCGTTGCTTTGAGCATCCTAGCCTGACGGTCATCTTTCAGGTGTTCATTTTCGTCAAATACCTGAAAACCAGAGCCAATAGCAACTTGTGAAGGCACAACCGTTACACCAATATTGCCAAGCATCATCCGCAACGGTACAAGTCCGCGTAATCCGCCTAATCCACCTGGCGAGACCGCACCCAAGGCTGCAATTTTACCCTTGAAAGCAATCAGTGACGCTTCCTGTTCTTCATGTGGGCGTGAGATCCAGTCCAATGTGTTCTTCAAAAGTGGGGGAATGGAACTATTATATTCTGGTGAGGCAATGAAGAAACCATCGTGTTCGACAAAAAGTTGTTTGAGCTTTTTGGCGTTTTCAGGAATGCCGTTTTGTGCTTCACCGTCACCGTCATAGAGCGGCATTTCAAAGTCTTTCAAGTCAATGTGTGTCACGTGTGCGCCAGCATCTTGCGCCATAGCGGCGGCTAGCTTTGCGAGTTTCTTGTTCATCGACTCTTTGCGCGCACTTCCCGCAAAAAACAGTAATTTAGCCACGATTCTGTCCTTGTAAGCTAAGAAGAATTGCTTGAAGCATGAGCTCTGCCAATTTTTCCGGTTGTGAAAATGCAGGGAAGTGTCCAGACTTCAGATCAAGGACGGCATCGACTTCCCAGTTTTCAATCATGGTGTCTTGCAGTGTGGGCGAGACCATTTTATCCATCCCGGTGCGAATGTACGTTTTCGGTACAGACCCGAAATTTTTCTGACTCAATTCTACCTTTGCCATAAAGGGCTCGGTTGCCTGCCATTCCGCCATCAATGGCAAAAATCGTGGAATGGCCGATTCTTCGATATCGTGAAAACCGATTCTCCGCAAAGCCGGTTCGGGAAGCGTGGCGTAGGCCTGATCGTCAGAAAACACGACTTCTGGAAGGGCCCCGCCCTCGGGGTCGCTTTGCATAGCTTCCAAAACAGAACCTCCGTCTTGTAACAAAAAGGCGGTGACGTAGATCAGACGTTCAATCTTTTCAGGTATCTGTTCAGCCACCTGAGAGATCAGCGCACCGTTCATGCTATGACCCACTAAAATCACCTGATGGTCTAGCGGTTCAATGACATCGACCACGGCTTGTTTGTAGGCTGAGGTCGTGACCGCTGGACCTAGTTGTTTGTTCGTGCCATGACCAGGCAAATCAATGGCCGTGACGGTATGACCGTGTTGTTGAAGAATCGGTGAAACGTCGTCCCACATACGTGATTCTTCCCAAGCACCGTGAAGTAAAATGTAGTGGCTCATGCATCTATCCTCCTAATATGACTGTGTGGTTCATTACGCTGCTTCTTCATTCAGGGTCAGATAGTCGGTATAACCCTTCGTATCGCCGCCATAAAATGTGGCACGATCATATGGCGTGAGAGGGGCCAAATTCCTGATACGTTCTGGGAGATCAGGATTAGAAATATAGTGCCTCCCAAATGCGACGGCATCAGCCGAATTATTTTCCATCGCTTCATTGGCTGAATCAGGAGTATGGCCTCCAGCTGAAATCAGCACCGTCTTCACGACAGCCCGAAACAAAGAGGCGGTTTGTGGCGTATCTTCAAGACTCTCGTCTTGCATACCCGCATGCGATGAACGTGGCTCAATTATATGGACAAAGGCCACGCCTCGTGCATCCAATTCACCAAGCACATAGGTGAACAGCTTAATGGGATTGCTATCCTTCATGCCGTTAAACTCCCCATAGGGAGATAATCGCACGCCGACACGTTCTTTCCCCCAGACTTCGATGGCGGCATCGACGACCTCCAACAATAAACGAGCGCGATTCTCAATGGATCCCCCATAGTGGTCTGTACGTACGTTGGAGCCATCTTGAAGGAACTGATCCAACAAATACCCATTGGCACTATGCACTTCTATGCCATCAAATCCCGCCGCCTTGGCATTTTCAGCACCCGCTTTGAAATCCGCAACAATTCCGGGTATTTCATCTATTTCAAGTGCGCGAGGAAGCAAAATAGGGGTTTCCTGCCAATCAGCCGTAAACGTTCCACTGTTTTCCGGAACAAGTGCGGAGGGCGCGACGGGTAATGCGCCATTCGGTTGATGAGACGTGTGAGAGATTCGTCCAACATGCCAGAGCTGAAGAAACATCCGGCCTCCAGCCTTATGGACGGCATTGGTCACGAGTTTCCAGCCTTGAACCTGTTCAGGAGAATGTATCCCTGGGGTAGCTGGGTAGCCCTGCCCCTGTTGGGAGACTTGTGTGGCTTCAGAAATAATCAAGCCGGCAGAAGCCCGCTGAGCATAATATTCAGCATTGAGTTCATGTGGTATGTTTCCTGGCTGCTTTGACCGCATCCGCGTTAACGGGGCCATGATGATGCGATTAGGCAATGTGAGGGAGCCGATTGTGAGCGGCTCAAAAAGTTTGGTCATGGTCAATTTCCTTTTTATGTGATTCAGGTGAAATATCCACGTGTGTTCATCTCATATGACTCTGAAGGCGATGCTTAACGAAGACGAAATGTAATGACCTTTGCCAATCCTTCGGATGAAACATTCACAATTGTCGCCTGTGAATGGGGTCTCGGCAGGGAGAAGCTTTTGCCTGTTTGAATACGCTGCGTGGCTTTGCCGTCGACTTGAATGTCAATGGTACCTTCAGCAACAACCCCAAGCGTGGGATCATGAATATCCAGTTGTATCGTCTCACGGTCCTGTAGTTCACTGGTGTAGATATCCACTTGATCAACATGTTTGCCGCCAAGGTCTATGGTTGGTAGTGAGCGACGATCAATGGCTTCCGTTGGCGGTTGTTCGAACACAATGAATGGCTCGCCGACTTGTTCTAAATTGAAATCCAAGAAGATCGCTTCTTCTGTGGCTGAGGCGTTGTCGAAGCGCATAATGCGTGGTCCAGCTGGTTCGTAAAACGCATCACCTTCTCGTAAAATCTGCGGCTCTTTACCTTCAATTTGATAAATAATCTCTCCTTTGGCGACATACCCAACCGCTGGCGCAGTGTGGGTGTGAATAGGAGCAATCTGGCCCGGTTTGAAATGGAAATCGCCAACTTCTACCTGGGCCACCGGACGAGATTCAAAATTCGCTGTCAAAAGCTTGGTTGTACTTTCTTGTGAGTCTGCGTTCGCTGTGCCTAGGGCAGCCACAGTAATTGCTGCGGCAAAAGACACTGTTTGCAAATGTTTTAAATAGATGTTCATGTCTCATCTCCTTTGCTATTGGCTTTGATTTTTTTCGTGATTAACAAAATTCTGATCGGTTTCTATCTTTTACTTGTTGCCCGCTACTTTAGTATTCAAGAATCGACGAATATGCTCAGCAATCACTTCACCATCTTCTTCGAGAGCAAAGTGGCCTGTGTCGAGTAAATGAAATTCCAGATTTTTCAGATCGCGTTTATAGGGATGAGCACCTTCAGCCGGAAAAATCTCATCCTTCGTGCCCCACACAATTAATGTTGGTGGTTGATGTTCCCGAAAGTATGCTTGCCATTTTTGATACAATGGTGGATTTGAACCATAGCTATAGAACAGCTGAAGTTGAATGGCTTCATTGCCTGGTCGATCGAGAAGTCTCTGTGTCACGTGCCAGTTGTCTGGACTGATCATTTCCTTATTCCGAACCCCATTGGTGTATTGCCATTGCGTCGCGCCTAAGGTGACGAGGAAGCGGAGCGCATCCTCATTCGACATATTGGGCTGTTTGTACGCGCCCTTCACGTTCATCCAGAATGCGTTATCGAGCCCCTTGTTCACGGCTTTCCTATCTTTCCAGTATTCCTTGATCGGTTCCCAAAAATTATTATCGATACCTTCGATGTAGGCGTTGCCATTCTGGATAATGAGACCCTCAATACGCTCTGGATGTTTCACCGCTATCCGAAATCCGACGGGTGCCCCGTAATCCATGAGGTAGAGGCTATACGTCTTTAAACCCACCTTTTGAATAAACTGTTCCATCACGTTCGCGAGGTTGTCGAACGTGTAGTCAAAGGCATCAACTGCTGGCATGGAGCTGTTCCCATAGCCTGGGTAGTCTGGCGCGACGACATGAAACCGATCTGACAATTGCGGAATCAGATTGCGGAACATATGAGAGGACGTTGGAAAGCCATGGAGCAACAAGATGGTTGGCGCATCCTTGGGCCCTGCCTCGCGATAAAAGATGGTTTGACCATCGACCTCTATGGTCTTGTGAAGAGTTGGATAGCTTTTTGACTCCGAAATATTTTGAACTTGAGTCGCTTCAGCATGTGCCGGTTGTGAAGAGACCATGCCAATGCCCATGGTGATGGTACCGATGAGACTCAATGGTACAAGGGCCGTTATTTTCAGAAATGTGTTGAATCGTTGCATTGTTCTGTTCTCCATTATGTAGAGGGTGTGACGTTCGTTATTAATTTCGACCGGCCAGCACACCACCATCAACATCCCAATTGGCGCCGGTTACCCAGCTGGCTTTCTCTGACAGTAAAAAGGCAATCACTTCGGCAACTTCCTTTGGCCTGCCGACTCTTCCGATGGGATGAAACCCGTTAAAGCCCTGTAAGGTCTCTTCGATTTTGTCTGGCTCAATGAATGAACCATAAATCGGGGTGACGACGACCGCAGGGGAAACAGCGTTGACGCGAATGCCATCGTCAGCGAGTTCCATCGCCAGGTGCTGGGTGAGGGAGTGCAGACCGGCTTTGGCCATGGAATAGACTGATGACGGAGTAGCTTTGACGGCTTGTTTTCCCCACATGGAGCCAATATTAACAATGCTCCCGCCACCATGAGCTTTCATATTCTTGGCCACCGCTTGGGTAATCAAGAAAAAGCCCCGATTGACATCCATGTACTGGTCGTAGTCTTTGCCCGTCATTTCCAGGAAGGGTTTGGGAGCAAACGTCCCTGCGGCATTCACCAAGTATTTAATGTGCCGCGTTTCCTTTTCAATCGTGGAAATAAAGTCCTGAACTTTTACAGCATTCGACAGATCCAGGGCTGTGCCTTCAGCGTTCTTGCCTAATTCGCTCTTGGCCTGATCTACCTTCGTGGTCGTGCGACTGGTCACCCAGACTGGAATGTCTTGTTCTACTAAGAGTCTGGCAGTTTCTTTTCCCATGCCACTGGTTCCACCGATAATAAGTGCGAGTTCAGATGCGTTGCTCATGTTGCAATTTCCTTTTTGAGTCCGTAGTTATGATGATTCGTTGCTGTTATTGCTGAATTACGACTGATGGTAATATCGTTCGTGAGTAATCTTTCCGTTTTTCCATTTCGCGACCACAGCTTGTTCCACATGAACCGGCGTGTCATCAGTGGTCACCCAATCCATGACGGTTTCATAAAAGGTGACATCTTCACCGACGCCTGTTGCCGTGACCTCAAAGCCTTTCCATTCTTTCACCATGCTGAGAAATTGTTTCTCCCGTTCATAGTTTGCTTCCCTGCCGACGGTTGGTGGCAAACTGTTGTCCTGCATGGCGGCATCTTCCGCATAAAACTCATTGATGGCATCGAGAATACGGCCTTCGCGAATATACGAAAAAAGGTCTTCCAGTCTGTCTTGAAGATTGCTGCTGGTGGTTGATGTACTCATGAGTGTTCTCCTGTAATTCAAAAAAGATTGAGTCAAGATGGATTCAAAGTTTCGATGTATGAACGTTACGCGCTGGCTTCAAGTTCAGAGACTTCAGGGAAGTCGTTTTCCGTCTCAGCCACGTGGTTGAAATAATTGGTGAACAAGGTCAGGGAAATATTCGCCAGAAGTTCCACAATATCCCCTTGAGAAAATCCAACCTTACGGAGCTTGGCCACGTCTTGGTCGCTGACCCATCCTCGTTTTTCCACAACTTTGCGGGCGAAAGCCAAGACGATCCCTTCTTTCGGATTCGTTGAATGGCCCTTCCGGCTATCTTCGATGGCCTCGTCACTCAGGCCGACCGATCGGCCGATCGCGCAGTGAGAGGACAGGCAATACTCACAGTCATTCACTTCTGAGACCGCGAGGGCGACTTGTTCGCGAAACTTGACT
>JAJDBS010000085.1 GCA_029261235.1 Nitrospirales bacterium | reverse complement strand
GGCCATTTTGATCATGACGGTTTTGACGGAAATGTTGGGGTGCATAGGAGTCGTGATTGTTTGCCCGCTTAACGGGGCTACAATACCAGGAACTGACTCCCACACAGGATTGGCCGCATCCATTGGAATTGGGCCAGTAATTTTGCCAACCGGAATGGTCACCGGTTGCGAAACGGCAAGCGGAACCTGCCCAAGTGTCAAACCAACACAGACCACCAGGACAGATAGAAGAACGCCAAACACCAGTCGTTTGTTACGCGTCTGCACCAATCTCATAATGACGCATCCTCCTTTGATAAAAGATTAAAACCGAAAGGACTACAAATAACCTGTCTCTTGAAACCTATCAAACAAATAATCATATCCGTATCAGCACTCCTAGGCATTGCCTGATTGATCAGATGCTCCACTCTCTTTATCCAAGAACGCATCAGCACCAACTTCATTCATCAGCATGCTTAACTCATTTCCTTTGTCTTGTGCACCACATTCAAAGGTCTGCCCTTCAGGATTCATGTAAATAGCTGGGCGATAATCTGTTTCAGAATAAGGCTGCGGTGTCACACCAAGATAGGCAATATCAAATGCCATCCAGTCTGAGGTAAAGTCGGCTAAAATTTTATAGAACCCGTAATCTGCCTTACGTTTTAACATTCCAGAAAACAATGGTACCCACCGACCGATATGTTCTTTGACAAATTTTTTCTCAGCTTCGAACACCGTCTTGAGCTTTTCGCCACCATCATGAAGAATTGCATAGGATTCTTTATATGACAAGTAATGCATGAACTCTAATTCAACGCTCAAATGATCGAGCCGTTCATGTATATCTGGAGAAAGTTGCAAGCCAAACGCACTATAGAAGCCGGCAATATCGCCCATTACATAAGACTGCCCAAACACATGATCGTTTCCAAACAATGTTTCATATGGGGGGCAATCCAGCGCGATCACATTACTAAATACTCGACGATGTTCATCACGTAACTCTTGAATGTTCCAATTTTCGCCCTCAGAAGAAACCCATTCTTCTATAGAGTCGAAATGCCCATCCACCGCTTTTAATCTATCTACTGTTTCTTGCCCACCGAAATTACGGAGTTCTTTTCTTAAGCCTTCTAATGCCGCCCGACCGTCTGCAACAAACTCACCACTTTGCAGATAATCCAAGAATTCATCATCTTCAGGATAGAGGTACCCCCAAGAAACTAAAAGATACAGCTTACTTCGACAAAGCGCACGATCGACAGCTGGAGCAGCCTTTGCCGAAATCTTCACAACTTTTTGTTCATCGGCCTGAGCTTTGCCGTTTCCGCTTATATTTTTCTTTTCTTTAACCACTGTTGCCATATTTCACCTACACGAAAGTAAAAATTTATTTATTCGCGATTTGTATAAATTAGGATCCATATACCTTATTAAAATTCCCGAAAAGGGGACCAGATAATAGGATAACAGACCCATGAAGTCAAGATGTGAATACCCCTCAAATACCCTTTCTCCTTCCATATTTTTACTCGAGCTTCTACAACTCTTTCTCCTATTGAACAATTCAATGCTTACAAGGTATTTTCTTTTGAATTCTCAAGCCTTGCCACATTACATCTCCCCCCCAAAGCTACGTATTAAGGCCTAATATTTAGCATTTCGAACCCAACCACATGCAGTGTACTAGATACTCGACACCGCCCGAGGAACAACTCGAATAGCTGAACGATCATTCACCGTACCACAAATATATTGGCAGACCCCACAGCCAACACAGAGATTTGCATCAACAGCCACGATAAATGCGCTGAAATCCATAGCAATAGCCCCTGTTGGACACTTTGGAACACAGGCATTGCACCCATTACCTGCCGTACAAATATTTTGGGAAACCTTAGCAATCCCCATCCGCACTTCATAAAGATTCTTTATCGGTACCAGAGCATCCGTTTCACAGGCTTGAATGCAAGGAAATCCATCGCATAACTGACACGGAGTTTCTCCTGGGAAAATACCTGGCGTTTCATGAACCGCTAACTGCTCTATCGCATCATGAGGACAGGCATCAATGCAATCACCACATTGGGTACATCGCTCTATAAAAAGGCCTTCCTCTACTGCTCCAGGTGGACGAAGCCATCCAATCTTTTCTAAAACCTTGGATTTCGGTGTTTCATCTGTAGGAGCAGCATCACTATGCTTGACAAACGCTTGAACAGTGGCACCAAGTGAAACCACTGAATGTCGAAGAAAGTTCCGACGACCAAGATCCGGATCGTTTGCTGTATCTTTGGATGAATCAGATGATGACATTAATAAGACCTAGACAACGCCAGCGGCTCGCAATTTATACACTTCTACGCATCGGTCACATGCGCCATATTCAGTGTCCCACCCTGGATGGTTTTCACGAATGAAATCTAAAACAAAACCTTCCAAGGTTTCGTCCATATCCTCTACCCAGGTGTACGTTGGGAATCGACACAAAGGGCACGGAAATCCAGGAAGCAACATCGGCTTGGTCGGAACATCCGGCACTTCGCTTTCATCAACCTCTACAGCCCGTTCAATGACTCGGGTTGTATCTGATGCCATTTCAACAAGTTCCGCATGGGTCAGATAATCCGCTTGCCAAATCCCCTCAAACACCGATTCCACTTGCCCAGGGGGGACTTTTCGGTACCACGAACGAAATTCCCGAAATCGATATTCTCGAGAAAACATCGGCTCCTGCCCAGATCGGGCAATCCGACTATCAACGTGCAAACTCCAGAGCACACGATAACGATTCAAGATCAAATGCTCTTCACCAGGATTCAGTCCAACTTTTGTGTCAGGATCGTAGCCAAACACATCATCAAGCATGTCCGAAATATGCGTTAATTCATGGCGGAGATATCGTGGGATCGCGGGGTCATAAAATCGCCGGGGTATTAACTTAATCCCCACACCTCTTTTACCGGCCTCTTCAAATTCTCGGGCCAGCTTTTCTTCAACAACTCCCCACTTTCGAAGGACATCAACGCCCTCTTGATCTTCCTTCAGCACACCACGGACAAGGACGATACCGGTCTTGTCCCTGAGGGCAGGGAAGTTATCAAAGCCGTCTCGAAGAATATCGGCAAAGCCCCATTTCGCGAACAAATGCTGATACAGCCGCTTAAACTCAGGCTCTCGATCATCAAGCGCAAATTGTTCATAAATTGGATCAGCCAATTCATGAAACTCATTAAAATAGGTTGGATCGCCCTCTCGTTCGGTCTTCTCGGCAAACGAGTCAATGACTTCTTGAAGAAGGGCGGGCTGAAAGCGGATTTCCATGAACGAGCCTCCGTGAACATCCTCATCATCTAGCTACACTTATTCTTTCCAGATAGATGATGATTTCTTATGAATACGTGAATAACTTCAAACAGATGCGTCTTGACTCCCTTTCAAAGCGACGATTAGTATCAAGATGACTGGATTATAGAAATGGATTTTCCTATTTGGCAAGGGAAACTCATCTGACTGTATCCTTTATACGGTGATAAAACCTACTTTATCCTTTGATTATTTGCCTACGAAACGAGGATCTCCATGACGCAGCCTACGAGTTCCGATATCCTGCCTCCTCAGTTGGGCCTTCCCCCAAATGACTTAGAACCGGCACCGCTCCTGGACTCTTTGCCCTATTGGAAAAGCGGCATTAAAGAACTCAAATCCTTCCGCGGACATTCGCAAGAAATTTGGTCCGTGGCGTTTTCCTCTGACGGACGCACGCTGGCTAGTGGAGGCAACGACCGCTTTGTCCGCATGTGGGACATAGAAACAGGGCGGCTTATACGCTCACTTCGAGGACATACGGCTACGGTTCGACAAGTCCAATATAGCCCCGATGGCCAAATATTGGCCACAGCCAGTGAGGATCGCACCATTCGTTTATGGAATCCTCAAACAGGGGAATCCCTCCGCTTGCTCTTTACTCGATATGATCATGCGGTCACAAGTCTTTCCTTTTCTCCTGATAGCCTCATGCTCGCCCGGTGTGGACAAAATAAAGATATCAAAATCTGGGAAGTCACCACAGGCACCGAACTCATGTCCCTCTTGGGCAAAGATCAATTCGACCATAATTGGAGTGTCTGTTCGGCGTTTTCTCCCGATGGCCTTCATCTCGTAGCCGGCAGTGATATTGGGAAAATCAAGTTGTATGAAGTCCTACCGAGCGGAGAAGAAAAACTTTCGATCAACGGCCATTGGCGAGATGACGAAGATGATGAAGAGACAGAAAATCGTGGGTTCTATGTCGACGATCATGGGGGCTTTCAAAAACCCATGGAATACTGGATTGGCGCATTCACATTTACGCCAGATGGTTCAACGATGATTTCCGGTAGTCGCGATTGCACTATTAAGTTTTGGGACATGCCAAACCTGGAAGACCGACGCACCCTGAAGGGACATTCGGAATGGGTCAGAAATCTCATCGTCAGTCAGGATGGGAAGGTTCTGGTCAGTGCCAGCGATGATGGGACGGTAAAAATGTGGGATATCGAGAAGGGACGGCAGTTCCGCACCATCAAATCACACAAGGGCCCTGTAAGAGGGATCGCGTTATCTGCTGATGGAAAATACCTGGCGACTGCAGGAAACGACCGCGTGATCACACTCTGGGAAGGGGGCGAGTAAGCGACGAGAGGCGAATCGGGAACAATTCAGCACGTCTCAAGCTTCATCGCTTTCAGAACTGGCGTCTTCTCCAGATCGAACAATGGCATAGCGTTTACATTTTTCCCAAAGACTCTTTCGAGATAAGCCCAACACTTGAGCGGCCGTTGTTCGACTCCATCCGGTTCGCTGAAGTATTTCGATAATGTGCATTCGCTCGAATTGCTCGCGAGCGAGAGCTAAGGTTTCCATCGATCCACTTATTACACTATTCTTCCGATCTTTTTCCCCACAAAACCCACAATCCTTCTGTGGCTCCCCTCCTGAATACGGGCATTGGCTTTGCCCGCACAAGTCGACCACTTGAATTTCTTGAGACTGTTGAGCCAACGCAACGGCCCTCTCTATCGTATTTTCTAGTTCACGAACATTTCCAGGAAATCCATATCGAAACAACACCTCACGAGCCTGACGAGATAAAGTCTGTGGCGTTTGTTGATTGCGAGAGGCCAGCGTCTGCAAAAAATGCTGGGCCAGGGTCAAGATATCCTCACGCCTCTCCCTGAGCGGAGGAATTTTGACTGGCACAACATTCAAACGGTAAAAGAGATCCTGGCGAAATCGTCCCTGCTCAACTTCTTTCTTGAGGTCCTTTTGGGTGGCACAAACCAATCGCACATCAACTTCAATAGTTTCATTCCCGCCGACTCGCTCAAACTGCCGTTCCTGCAACACCCGCAGCAATTTAATTTGAACAACAGGGGAAATTTCTCCAATTTCATCCAAAAATAATGTGCCTTGATGCGCTAACTCAAAACGGCCACAACGTTGTCGAAGTGCCCCTGTAAATGCCCCTTTTTCATGGCCAAATAATTCGGCTTCGAGTAGGGTTTCGGGGAGTGCCGCACAACTGACTTTAATAAGCGCATGCTTGTGTCTGGGGCTATTCGCATGAATGGCATTGGCCACCAATTCTTTACCTGTTCCACTTTCCCCATACACGAGTACGGTCGAATCGGTATTGGAAACAAGCTTGATCTTCTCCAACACTTGGTGCATTCGATCGTTCTTGCCCACGATGCCTTGAAAACTGAATTTATGCTCAAGTTCTTCCCGTAGCACACGGTTTTCTTCG
>JAJDBS010000084.1 GCA_029261235.1 Nitrospirales bacterium | reverse complement strand
GACCATTGCTTGACAGGCTATAGGGTGCCCACTAGAATCAATGAAATCTTCTCTATAGAGCGGGAATAGCTCAGTGGTAGAGCATCGCCTTGCCAAGGCGAGGGTCGGGGGTTCAAATCCCCTTTCCCGCTCCAATTTCATCTTTCCTGTCAACATCTACTCAATTTTTATTCTTTTCGTTGATTTTAGCTTATTGTATCCTTTTGTCTAAACCTCTGTGGGCCATGCTGAAAAAAACGCCAGCGGCCCTCTCACTCTTTTGCCGTACTCACATACTAAGAGTACGCTCTGCGCGTCACGCCTAGTCCGTCGAAGTGAGCTACGAAGGCCGGGAAAGGCTCTGGCCTTGCTGAGCGTACTTTTTTGACCATCCCCTCCAGCCAATTATGCCGATTTCCTCAAAGCGATTTATGAGCCATTGCAATAAATTCAACAATCCTCTGTGACAAAGATGACCCACCAAGGCATAGATTCTTCTTTCATGTGAGAAAACTGTTTGGCAGTGAAACTACTAGGTATGCCTTCAAAAATAGCACCTCGACGAATTTCGACATACTGAAACTTCAAAAAATTTGACGTTTTCGCTTGAGCTACGGGTCCAAGAGGTATGCGATCACGAAATTCCGCAATCTTGGACAAATCAATGCGCTCTCCTATGGGTAAAGAATTCAATTCTTTATACACAGATCCAAAAATATCAGGAATATTGTCTTTCGTGAAAATTGTATTGGAAGGACGGAATTGAGGACCTGCTAAGATTTGACTCAATATTTCCCAAAATACCTCATCATCGATTGCCGATAACACCCCAACTTGTGCTCTCTGCCCCATAAATTCCAACAACGCGAGGGGGCCTACAATATTAAATTTCCACGGGGGAAAGGTGAGAATCTTATCCTGATGGGAGACTTCCAACACAGACTCTCCTTTAAATCGACCTGGCTGGAAAGACCCTCGAGTTGATTGAAGGTGCTGAAGCATGAACGATCGTTCAAGACGGCTTGGTTCATAGGCAAACGTAGGATTAGCCGGGGCATGGCAGGTACATATTGTGTAACGCGGCAGGGCCCCCTTTGCATGGCGAAAACGCTCTAAATCCATCCCTCCCCAGAATTGATATCTCAATTCTTGTTCCGAAAAATTTTGTAAATACCCCTCATGATCTGGGTTCTTATGATACACCCCACCCACCCGAGATCCAGGCGTTAATCTATCAAATGCATGCAACCTCAGCATTGTATTCTCAAAGCGCAATTGAGGAACATACTGGTCAACCAGTTCCTGCTCAAACGTCAAGTCACCAGCCCCGATATCCAACAACGAAGGTGTTTTGACGTGCAGAAGGATATCATATGGATTTCGTGCTTCTCGCAAGCGGTTTTCCAACTCTTCCCCAGAAATATTTTCGGTCTCTCCTTGTTCATTGCCACCAACGGCGAGTACGCCCCAAACAATCAATGCTCGAATGGCTTTCGATGGTGGCAAACCGGTCAGCTCTTTCAGAGTCTGATGCATGTGCTTGGTTTTGATTTGCTCGCCAAACTGCTGCACGACATTAATTAAACATTCCTGAAGACTTGGCACCAACGAGGCTTCTTGAATTGATTGAATAAGAGTGGGGAGTGTTGTTGATAAGGATTCTTGATTCATCAACTTTCGACTGGCTTCCCAATGGTGAGGGAATAACTCTCGACATTCCTTCACCCGAGTACGAAATTCTTGAATATCCAACATTTGGTTGCCCATTAGGAATTCTTCATCAGAACCGCTTTCAACATACACCTATCACTCACTTCCTAAGAGGCCCTTGATATCCGAAAAAATATTTACAACAAGATATATTGCCCCAATGAGGGGACTATGTTACACCATGCTCCGTGATACACATCATCAATATGCTTCGCCAGAAAGCTCTGACTTTTTTGTTCCTCTTCCTGGTCTTGTTCATCTCAGGGCCATTGGGATGCTCAGGGCTTCAAGCTAAAGCAACGCTAGAAGTCGGCCAAATTTACCAGGTTTCAGACCAAACCCTTCTGACTGTCGATGATCTTGTTCCTCATCTCTTAGCCGCCGATGTCGTCTTTATTGGAGAAGAACACTATACCCCGTCACATCTTGAAGCTGCGCAAACGATTCTGAACATTCTCCTTGCACACAAGCGTCAGCCCACTCTGGCCATGGAAATGTTTAGTTGGGATGGACAACCTGGGCTAGATCGTTATATTCGTGAGCAAGAATCCACGATCGCGCAGCTATTGGAGGAATCCCATTGGGAAAAAAATTGGGGTGGTGCGTTTGCAGATTACCAACCATTAGTGACCTTTTCAAAAACACATCAACTCAATCTCTTGGCGCTGAATCCTCCACGCCCTTTGGTTCGCCTGGTGGCCACTCAAGGTCTACAGAAGGCCATGCAAGACCCCAAGCTCGACAATTGGACCATCAATGATCTCGTGACTGATGACCCCGAATATGAAAACCTGATTTATGAACAAATAGAATCCTGCCATGCCGGGTTACCAGATCATGTGTACCGACGTATTTTTGAGGCGTCAATCATTCGCGATGAAGGGATGGCACAAATAGTCAGGAATTATCTGAATCACAAATCTTCTTCAGAAGGCCCTCTTGTCAGTTATACAGGGGGTGGCCACATTCAATACCATATTCCTATTCCCAAACGTGTGAAAAGAACACAGCCTAACATTAAATCTGTCACCATCTATTTAGTGGCGTGGGACCCCTCGAAAGAGCACGAGGTCCAAGCACAACTCAAAAACGGCATTGCCGATTTTATCTGGCTGACGCCTTTAGGCCCCAAGGGCATTCAAGCCCGATGCGGATGAGATTTTTCATGACACACTATTTTTTTGTTCAATAAAAGGAGGAAAACATGGCCGACCCTAAAGTCATAGCGCAACGAGCTCCCTACGTCATGGACATGAAACCGGGTACCTATTATTGGTGTCAATGCGGTCGGTCTAAGACACAACCCTTTTGCGACGGATCGCATACGGGCACCGACCTTTCTCCCATAGAAGTTGAAATTAAAGAGCAAAAGAAAGTGGCATGGTGTGGGTGTAAGCACAGCAAAAAATCACCATTTTGTGATGGCTCTCATTCACGGCTCGAACCATAAACACAAAGACATTAAGTAATATAGACTAATTTAATATACTTTATTCAAATTTTGGTAACCTGGGTTGCACCTCAGAAATAAAATTGTCTACAATCAAGCCCTATACTGGAAAGTACGATATAGAACCTATCAATCAGTTAAAGTTTTTTCTAGTCAGAAAGTGAGGATTATCTTATGAGTCGGATCATCACGCTAAGTACGTTATTTATTTTGACGGCGGCTCCAGCCATGGCCAATGCCCCAGGCGGCGGGTACGAAGGTATCACAGGCATGTTTTACGGAAGCATCGCTATACTCCTTGCCTATGGAGCCTACGACATCTACAAGACCTAGGCGATCCATTTCTTCTACGACAACGACGATTGTTAATGCCTCTCTTTCTGCATGGGAAGAGAGGCATTTTTTTTAGCCTTTCTCAGCCAACTCTTTTAGGATTGGCTGAAGCGTCCTCCACACATTCTGCACTACAATAGAATAGCCTTCGGAATTGGGATGAAGCCCATCCCCTTGATTTAAATGCGGATGGGTAGCCACCCCTTCTAAGAAAAATGGAATCAAAGAAACATCATGTTCCTGTGCGAGTCGTACAAACAAATCTGAAAACCCTTGTGTATAGTCGTCCCCATAATTGAGGGGAAGCTGCATACCAGCAAGCACAACAATCACCCCTTTGGCATGCAGCCTCGAGATAATGGCACTGAGGTTATTATAGGTTTCAATGAGAGGTTGGCCACGAAGTCCATCATTCGCACCCAATTCTAAGATAACGAGAGATGGCTCGTTTTTTAATATCCACCCCACTCGTCTGAGACCTCCAGCCGTTGTATCACCAGATACACCGGCATTGATCACTTCGTAGCCAAATCCCTGACCACGTAACCACCGAGCCAATTGTCCGGGGTACGCATCAGTAGGATCCACTCCAAGTCCAGCCGTTAAGCTATCACCAAACGCCACAATAGGAGGAAGAGGGCTAACCTTTACCTGTTCTTGCTGGTGGGAGGACGCCGCTTCATCTTGACTTTTCGGAGCATGAGAGG
Source organism: Nitrospirales bacterium (assembly GCA_029261235.1). Taxonomy (GTDB): domain Bacteria; phylum Nitrospirota; class Nitrospiria; order Nitrospirales; family UBA8639; genus Nitrospira_E. The sequence goes on along the minus strand of JAJDBS010000084.1, from coordinate 13,888 downwards.
TCTCGCCTTGTGGTTGAGCAATGCCAACAGATGCACCTTGTTCAACATCACACCCGAACAAGGTCAGACAGAAGAGCACCCCGACTGGTAAGATAATCCATCCCATCAGAACGTAATGAAATAACTTCACCCTAGCATCGTATTGACCAACGCCGACCGTTAAACATCGTGCCAATTTCTTCATCAGATTCTCCGTTGACCCATTCATCTTCTCCGCCGTCTCACCCCCTGATTTTGGTTAATCAGCTAGGGATGCAACTCTCTGCCGGCAATCACGCCGTCCAAATTTTACACGACATTTCCTTTGAGGTCTCGGCCAAGCAAGTCCTCGCTATCGTCGGACCATCAGGCAGTGGGAAATCGACACTCCTAGGACTGTTAGCCGGGCTTGATCATCCCACACACGGTTCCATCCACATTCACGGCACTAATATTACGACATTAGCAGAAAGCGCCATGGCACATTTCCGACGACAACATATTGGGTATGTGTTTCAAGCCTTTCATCTTATCCCGACGTTGACCGCCATAGAAAATGTGGCACTTCCCTTGGAACTTCAGGGGTTAGGGACAGGCGAGGAACGCGCCAAATCTCTTTTACAAGCCGTAGGCCTTGAACAACGATTTCATCATTATCCCATTCAGCTCTCTGGGGGAGAGCAGCAACGAGTGGCCTTAGCCCGCGCGTTTATCAGCCAGCCACCCTTGCTTTTAGCTGACGAACCCACTGGCAACCTGGATAGCACCACAGGAAACCTGGTGATTGATCTCTTATGGCAACTTCATGAGCAGCACGATAGTACGTTGATATTAGTGACTCACGATCGAACTCTTGCCGCTCGAGCCCAGCGCATTCTGACGTTACAAGACGGAGCCATCGTTCACGATACGGCTCTCCCTTCCTGATAGTGACACTTCACACGTGATGCTACTCCTTTCCCTCAAATTAGCATGGCGCGAAACGGCTCATTCATGGTCTCGTTTCGTGTTCTTCTTTCTTTGTATCGCCTTAGGCGTTGGAGCCATAGTGGCCGTCGATCTCTTCGCGACCAATGTCGAAGAAGCCATCTTAGGTGATGCACGTGGATTATTAGGCGGCGACATTGAATTATCGTGGCGACGTACCATGAGTCAAAATGGGCAAGACGTCCTGGATTCTCTCTCTGAACGACAAATCACGGTCTCACATATCACCGAGTTTGCCGCCATGGCTGCTGTTGAATCTGACCAACCCCATAATCAGAGGACAAAGGCGGCCTCACAATTAGTGGAACTCAAAGCGCTCGATTCATTGTATCCACTCTACGGCAGCTTACTCGTTGAACCTGCTGAATCGATTGAGCAGCTCTTAGCTGCCTTGCCAACAGGCTGCCAACGCACGCCCTGTTTCGGTGCCATTGCGCAGGAGTCACTGCTCATTCGTTTAAATGTGAGCCTCGGGAGTGAACTCCGTATTGGGCAAACCAATTTCATCATCACAGGTATTCTTGGTAAAGAGCCAGATAAGATTGCTACAGCCTTTAGCTTAGGCCCTCGAATTATGATTTCCCGAGAGGCACTGGATGCGACGGAACTGGTCAAGACTGGAAGCCGTATTCATGAGCGATATCGATTACGTCTCTTACCCTCAGAAAATCTGGAAAGATGGTTGGGAGAACTGCGCGGACGACTGAGTCGGGAAGGCGTTCAGATCAGTTCTTACCGTGATGCCCAACCTAGGCTTCGACGGTTCTTAGACCAACTCACACTCTATCTTGGCCTTATCGGGATGACGATTCTATGGGTGGGCGGCATCGGTGTCGCCTGTACCATTCAAGGATTTATTACGCAAAAAACCCCGATCATCGCGACGCTCAAAACGCTAGGCGCAGATTCTTCACAAATCATATACATTTATCTCACCCAAAGTTTGCTCCTTGGAAGCATCGGAAGCCTGGCTGGGGGAATGCTCGGTACGGGACTCCACCAGGGGTTGCCGCTCCTGCTTCAAGGCATCATTCCCGAAACCTTCTCCGTAGATCCCACGCTGACTCCCATTCTTCGCGGAATTGCAGTAGGCACACTTGCCACCCTAGCTTTTTCCCTCTGGCCCCTGCTTGCAATCCGCTCGGTCTCGCCATCCCTCATTTTTCGCCAAGACATCGATCGTGCAACGATTCACACCAAGTCACTCTCTTGGGTCGTCACATTGATGACCATATTGAAAAACTGGTGGTACGACCGTGTGCAACGATTGACCAGCCTTCTGATCGGAGGGTCTCTACTAGGATTAGCCGTCTGGCAAGCCCATTCGCTCACTCTCGGGCTTTTCTTTGCTGGTGCCTTTATTGTCGGCATTCTGGCTCTATTGGGCGGAACAAGTGTCTTATTCTGGATCCTACGCCACATCCACTTTCCCCAACTATTGTTATTACGGCACTCCACAAATAATCTTCAACGACCTGGGAATTTCACTAAAGCCATGACCTTAGCGATTGGTATCGGTGTCATGTTGATGACCACACTGATCACCGTGCAACAGACGTTGCTGAACCTCATTGAAGATCAAATCCCGTCACGTGCGCCTTCATTTTTCTTTATTGATATCCAACCCGATCAACAGGCTCCGTTCAGACAGATTGTAGAACAACACATTCCAGATTCGGACTATGACTTAGTCCCGGTCGTACGATCTCGACTCACAGCCATTGATGAACAAACCATCAATCCTGAAGACCATAAAGGGAAGCGAAACGGGTGGTATTTCACGAGAGAATATGTCGTCACCACATTCCAATCTCTGCCCAAGGACAATCTCCTCACCCAAGGACAGTGGTGGGACAACACGAATCTCCAAAATCCGGCAAACGACTCCCCCGCTCTGAATCATGTGCCTTTAGTCTCAGTAGAAGAAGATGCGGCCAAACATTTGGGATTGTCGCTAGGATCCACCCTCACATTAAACATTCAGGGGGTTCCTTTCACAACGAAGGTCAGTAGTCTTCGCAGTGTCGATTGGGGCTCCTTTTCCATGAATTTTTTCATGATTGTCGAACCAGGGTCACTCGATGGGGCGCCCATCACGTACATCGCCACCGCTCGGGTCCCAAAGACGGTGCAAATCCCTCTTCAACAAGCCATCGTGGCAGCCATGCCCAATGTCACAGCCATTCATGTGGGAGACGTCTTGGACAACATTGCCAAGATATTTCGGCAATTAGCCATGGGAATACAGTCCCTCGCCGTTCTGTGTCTTATCACCGGAGCCGTGGTCATGATTGCCGCAATTTCTATAAACCGCTATCGGCGTGTACATGAACTCGCAATCTTGAAGGCCCTCGGTGGAAGTCGTGGTCTATTGCTGTTTTCCCTTGGCACAGAATTCGGTTTGATCGGTGGTTTTGCTGGTTTAGTTGGATTGGGGTTAGGGTGCCTCCTCTCCTGGTCAATCCTCTATTTCTTTTTTGACCTCTCCTGGGCAATGAATATCTCTGTCTTATTGACCGGACTCCTCATGACAATTGTGCTCACCCTCGTCACAGGATTGTTGGGAACCTATCGTTTACTGGGATTCTCGCCACTCTCTGTCCTTCGCCAAGAATAAGTCTCTTCAGAGACCGTTCGACATTCCTGAGAAAAAGTTCCTTGAACCTCGCTTCTTAATCTATGCAAAAACGATACAGATTGTATCCATTTCCCTGGATTTTCTAAGCTTGAACCTCCACGGCGAAATTCTAAGCTTTTGTAATACGATTTCAAAAAATCAAAAAAATCCATAGATTCGATGAGTTGCATTTCTCTATTCCTTGAATATTCACTCATTGGTGCTACTTCACGGTTTGGTACAACCCTTGCTTTTCTAATTATGCATATCAAATGGAGACTACGAGCAATGGAACTTCTTGGTAGCATTTTCTTCACAGGGCTGGGGTTGTTTGGGGGCATGCTTTTCCTGTGGAAAAGCCATCACGAATAAGCTTCTCAAGAAAACAAGGTCGTTGAAAAATACGTATATGGACCCGATACTACGAATAAAAATAGACCTTCTTGTTGGTTCCCAAAATTCCACGGATCTATTTTCACTTAAAAAACCAGATAACCCGCAGAAAAATCTCAAAAAAATGGAGCACTCCAATGTCAAAAACCCTCCTCATTATTGAAGACGATGTGGTCACTCGCGACCTCCTTCAATTGGTCTTTGAATATGATGGGTTTAATTGCATTCAAGCAGAAAATGGAGCGGTAGGATTAACTTTGATAGAAGAGGTGAAGTTCGACCTCATTATTCTGGATAACATGATGCCCAAGATGACTGGATTAGAATTCTTGTCTCACCGACGAAGTTCGTCCCAAACACCAGATATCCCCATCATCATGATCACCGGATTACTCAACGAAGACGTTCATGAGCAGGCCACGAAATTAGGAGTCTATGCCATCATCGGCAAACCTTATGATTTAGGTGAACTACGGGCCCTGGCCAACCAATTATCAACACCCATACCTTCGGGTCATCGTGAACCAGCCCCCTTGCAGATGTAGATGAAACCTGCCGCTAATACATGCGCAACAACACATCGCATTATTTGCGGAAAAACTGCTTCAAAAAATCTTTTCCCTCATCTAGCAATTTCTGCAATTCTTGATCATCGCCCTGCAAGACCTTTTCGAGTCGTTCTTCCACCTTCTTTTTCACCTGGTTCCCCAAGGACTGCGTATCCAAGCGAAACTTCGGCTCCTGGACCGTCCCTCTGACGACAAAAGGCAATACGAGCTGCCCCTCTTTTCTAGCAACTTTAGCTAATGGGAATCGTTGTATAATCTTGTCCGCCACTGGCGACAGAACACTCACTGTTCCTCTCAAGACCACAGATTGCTCGAGGTCAATGTTCCCCATACTCTGCAAGGCAAAATTTGGCGCTTTGGCTGCTAATTCACGGACGGCAATACCATCTTTTCCGAATGCTGTCGATGCATCAATCACCGAAAACTTCGTCGTACCAGTAGACTCTCCGAGCACCCCCGACATCTTCAATGCATCCTCTATGGACTGCACGAGATCAAAACCAATGACATCGCCATTTCGAATAATGAGGCGAGCTGGGCCATGCAATTCTTGAGTGTTTGATGAAATCGATCCATCCATATTCCAACTCAATTCTCCCATCCCAGTCATGCTGAGCGAAGATGGCCTCATCAGTTGCAGAAGTGGCCCAACTGAAAAATTTTTATATGTACCTTCCGTAGAAAAATTCAATGGAAGACTCATTCGACTCGAGGCCCCCTTCGCCTGCAATATTCCATCCAGAGCCTTGGCCCTGAAGGATTTGAGGTGAAGCTGGCTTCCATGAATTTCAGCTTCAAATTGAAGTTGTTTTAATTCAAAGGGTTCCTGTACGGGAAGCGGAAAAGGCAGATCTTGAGAAGATAATGTTGGAGAATCCCCAACAAAAGAAAACTGAGAAGGTGTGCCTTTTCCAGATAAATGGATAGTCGACTGACCAACCTGAAGGTTCAGACGAAGCGGATCAATGCTGACATCCTGTGAACGGGCCTGTGATTTCTTAGAAAAAATTGAAGCCACAACATGTGCGTGCAACTGAGATAACTCTATCGGACTATGTAAACCGAATTTCATTGGCACATCATCTGTGGAAACCTTCGGAATCTCAACATCAACTGTCAATTTACCTTGAATCAGTTGTCCATGAGCTGTCACACCAACCTTGCCGACATGCCCCCTGATATCGATTGTCGGAATATCCAAGTTCGTCTGAAGGGGGCCCAATTGCCCTGAAACATCAAAAGACTTCTGATAGGGCAGGAGTATGCCCGTCACCTCAATATGAGCCGTTTCCCCTATTGCCACCGATTCTGTATTCAACGTCAATCCATGAATCTTATAGGCCCTTGAGGGTTGAGGCGTACGATCTTCAAATTCCAGAGTTCCGCCAGTTAAAGCCAACTGACGTACCGCAAATACACCCAACATGGGAGAAACAGAATCTCCGGAGGCATCATGGACTCCGAGGTCCTTTCCAGTCGATGCAATTTTTCCCATTGTGGCGATATTAAGTTGACCATTCGAAGATCGAATCACTCGCACGCTAGGCTTTTCAATCAAGACACTTTCTACTTGCACCCGCCGTTGAAGGAGAGGCATCCACCGAACAGTCACCTGGACAGAAGGCACTGCCATAAAGGGTTCAACACTGAAGGCTGGATCGTCAGCAATCACCACGTCTTTCAGCTGAACCCCTAATTTTGGAAAAAGAGTCAGCCGCACGTCTTCCACGGCAACCTTTCTATGAAGGGCTTCCTCAAGAAACGGCAAATACTGGTCTCGATACCGATTCAGATCGAGTAGAAACGGCAGTATGAAAATCATCCCAACCAAAAGCAGCAAAACGATGGCGACGGCAACCACAAATTTCCTCATGACTATGGGTTCCTAGCTTGAAAAACGAGGGGATTCGCTATTCTAGCATGTCAGATTCTTTTTGTAGGAATGGGAATTAAAACTTGTCGACACCGCGTTCCCTATCAGGTATCTTTTCCCTCTTAATTCATTCCTAAAAATTTCTACTATGAACACTCCAATTGACTTACCTTCACACTTACCCGTTCACCATGTAGTATTAGTCGACGCGTCTGGATTCATCTTTCGCGCCTTCCACGGCATTCAAATTCTCACACGGCCGGATGGAACCCCGGTCAATGCCGTATATGGCTTTATCACGATGCTCATGAAGTTGTTGGATGATATGCAACCTGATCACATCGCCATCATTTTCGATACGGCACGCAAGACATTTCGCAATGACATCGATCCATCCTATAAGGCGAATCGCACTGACCCTCCTGACGAACTCGTACCGCAATTCGCCCTGGTGCGAGAAGCCACGCAAGCGTTTAACCTAGATTGTATTGAGTTAGCTGGATTTGAAGCCGACGACCTCATCGCCACTTACACCAAGGAAGCCATCAATGAGGGAGCTGAAGTCACTATTGTGTCTTCGGATAAAGATCTGATGCAGTTGGTCTCAGATCGCGTGACCATGTTCGATTCCTTCAAAAACCGTCGAATCGGACCGGAACAAGTCCAAGACAAATTTGGTGTCTATCCAGAAAAAGTTGTGGACGTGCAATCGTTGGCAGGAGATTCGACTGATAATGTGCCCGGGGTCCCCGGCATTGGCATAAAAACCGCGGCACTACTAATTCAGGAATACGGGGACCTGGATACCCTTCTTGCACGAGCATCCGAAATTAAGCAAAACAAGCGGCGCGAGAATCTCATTGAACATGCCGATAAGGCTCGACTGTCGCGTGAACTCGTTCGCTTGCGGGATGATGTCCCACTAGCCATTCCCCTGAACGAACTCGGACGACGGCAACCAGACATGGTCCATTTAGAACAATTCCTGACGGAACAAGGGTTCAAAACAATTCTGACACGAATTCAAAGCCGGCTTCCCAAGGAATCCTCCTCAGTATCGTCCATTGCACAACCACCGAGCTCCACAGCTCCAATCGACTCGAACAAAGCAGAGCCTACAAGCGCTCAAGCCACCACTCAACCGCACTACGAATTGGTCCAAACAGTTGACGCCTTGCAAGCCTGGATCGATAAGGCCGTCAAACACGGGTTAGTCGCTGTTGATACTGAAACCACATCGCTCGACCAGACACGAGCCGAACTGGTTGGCATTTCGCTCTCACTGCAGCAAGGAGCTGCTTGCTATATCCCTGTAGGTCACGTGGCGCCTGGAGCCACGACCTCCCTAGATCTCTTGGAACAGGCCAATGCGGATACTGAACGACCTCCTCAAATTCCCCTTCAAACCGCACTAGACATGCTAAAGCCCGTGCTTAGCGATCCAAGCGTGCTGAAGATTGGCCACAATATCAAATACGACATGGTGGTCTTTGCACGCTATGGCCTCACGGTTGCCCCGGTGGATGACACCATGCTGCTTTCTTATATTCTCGAAGGCGGCAAACATGGGCATGGCATGGACGACTTGGCCGACCTCTATCTCGGGCACACGACAATCAAATACAAAGAGGTCACTGGTACCGGAAAATCCCAAATCACCTTTGACCAAGTTCCATTAGAGGCAGCCTTGGATTATGCAGCGGAAGACGCGGAAGTCACCTTGCGCTTGCACCAGACTCTCAAGCCACGCCTGCTTGAAGAACATTTGACCACGGCATATGAAACGCTAGAACGTCCGTTGATCCCGGTACTTGCGGCCATGGAACAAAAAGGCATCAAAGTCGACATGGCCCAACTCAAACAGGCGTCCCAAGAATTTTCTCAACGACTGCTGGCCTTGGAACAGGAGATTCATCGACTGGCAGGAAAATCCTTCAACGTAGGTTCGCCCAAACAATTAGGCGAAGTGCTCTTTGATGAGCTCAAATTGGAAGGCGGGAAAAAAGGTAAAGGTGGGAGCTATGCAACAGGAGTCGATGTCTTAGAATCCTTAGCCACACAGGGACATGAATTACCGGAGAAAGTCTTGGAATGGCGGCATTTAGACAAACTTCGCAGCACCTATGCTGAAGCCCTCATTCACCAGATCAACCCGCAGACCAATCGAGTACATACCTCCTATGCCATGGCCTCAGCTGCGACCGGACGCCTGTCCTCAACCGACCCTAATCTCCAAAACATTCCTATTCGTACAGAAGAAGGACGAAAAATTCGTCGGGCCTTTGTCGCAGAACCCGAGAATACCATTTTATCGTTAGATTACTCCCAGATCGAATTGCGGCTCTTAGCGCATGTCGCAAATATTGACGTCCTAAAACAAGCGTTTCGGAAAGGACAAGACATCCATGCCCTCACCGCCAGCCAGGTCTTCGACATTCCGTTGGAAAATATGGATTCAGGAATTCGCCGTAAGGCTAAGGCGATCAATTTTGGTATCATCTATGGCATCAGCGCATTTGGGCTAGCCAGACAATTAAAGATTGAACAATCAGAAGCCTCCTCTTATATCAAATCCTATTTCGAGCGTTATCCTGGCATCCATGACTACATGGATCGCACGAAACAATTTTGTCGCGAACACGGGTATGTGCAAACCCTCTTTGGTCGTCGGTGCCACGTCCCAGCTATCCACGACACCAATCCAGCACGACGAAATTTTTCCGAACGCGCGGCGATTAATGCCCCTCTCCAAGGAACAGCTGCCGATATTTTGAAACGCGCCATGGTCCGCGTTCCAAAGGCGTTGAAACAACATGGCTTAACCGATAAGGCCTTCATGTTATTGACCGTGCATGATGAGTTGATCTTCGAAGTCCAAACATCGGCACTTGAAGAGACCACCCAAGTCATCAAACAAGTTATGGAATCAGCCACATTGCCAGCACTACAGCTATCGATTCCTCTCACGGTCGATGTTGGCCACGGCACATCATGGGATGACGCACATTGAAGACATTGAATAGAAAGTAAGAGAAAGGAAGACTACGAATAATGGAAATACCGACGTATGGAGAATTATTGAAACTCATGTGGTTTCTGGTCTGGCGGCATATCATCATTCTTATGTTTGTGAGCATGACCATCGGTTGGGCCGTTCCGGTCATCTTCAATGGCACGGTCTCCGAAGACTCTCAATATTTGTTAGAAGTCTGTATTTATAGCGTGTTGTTTTTTGGAATAACACCATTCATTTTAAAAACGCTCTTTCAAAAACAATTTCAAGGCTTTCAAGTTATTTTTCAACGCGATACCGAATCAGCATCACCCACTGTGTCCTCATAGTCGTCCGATACACTAGAAAAATCTGCACATGAAAATTGCTACCTGGAACGTGAACTCCATAAAAGTCAGAATTCCTCATTTGATGGATTGGGTAAAACAAGCAGACCCTGACGTTGTCCTCTTACAGGAACTCAAAACGACGGAAGACCAATATCCTCGAATGGCCGTCGACGAATTGGGCTATAACATGGCCGTCGATGGCCAAAAAACTTACAATGGCGTCGCGATCCTCTCCAAGATGCCAATTGAAGTAGAGCAAACGGCCCTACCTGGCGATCCCTCAGACGAACAAGCCCGCTACATAGAAGCCGTGATAGGGAACGTGCGGATTGCCTCTATTTATTTACCAAATGGCAATCCTATTAATACGGAAAAGTTCCCTTATAAACTCAAATGGATGGATCGATTAATCGACCATGCCCGCTCGCTCCTAGCCTTAGAGGAAACGGTAGTATTGGCTGGAGATTTTAATGTGTGCCCAACTGATGATGATGTACATGATCCTAACGGGTTCAGCGACGATGCCCTCTGTCGACCGGAATCCCGTGCCCGGTTCCAAGAACTCTGCTATCTAGGCTACACCGACGCCCTCCGGGTGTGTCATCCAGAAATCGGACTCTATACCTATTGGGATTACCAAGCAGGCAGATGGAACCGAGACGAAGGACTCCGCATTGACCACCTCATGCTCTCACCCCAAGCTGCGGATAAATTAGTCACCGCGAATGTTGATCGGACTCCTCGCGGAATGGAAAAACCGTCAGACCATACCCCAGTCTGGTGTGAACTTCGGACATAGTTCCCCTCCACCGATATATTCGTCAAGGGCTTTGCTCCTCTTTCATTGCTCTCAATAGCTTCAATGAGTTTCGTGCAGTTCTGCTCATTTCTCTGTCTCAAATTTCCAATCGAGTCTTCTACTGTCGGTCAAGAATACACATTCCTGTTACCGGAAACCCTCCGTTCATGAATGTTGCTATGCATTCGCTTCCTTCAAGAAAAATCGGCCTGCTTTTTGGATGTTTCATTTCAAAAAATTCGACAGTCCATACTCTGCACGTTCCCTTCATTTTGGTACTCGACACTCGTCGTTCAAGCCATTCCTTATAGTTTTTTATGTGATCGTAGATGGTCGCATGACCTGAAGCACACCTCCGCCTAATTTTCGCAGAAATAGTAAATCAGCAATAGGTATCTACAAAAAAGAATGAACGCTAACCCTTTTCAATAAAGTTGCCGATACCAATTGAAGATTGAGTGGCACAAAGATTGAATTGTGAAAATGACAATTCACATAAGAGGGAAATTTGGATGAAACATTATTCTCGACTCGGCTTCTTACTCGGCACATTGTTCTTCATCATAGGGGTTCAACCACTTTGGGCTGGCCCGATGGAGATCTCCATTGCAATTGAGCAAGGTAAAGCAGTAGACGGATATAGTTATAGTGGCATTCATGCAGGTGACCGCTGTAGCGACAATAACCTGTGTATGGGTGGCGATAAACTCTATTGGCCATTTAGCGGAGATTTAATTGCCGATTTTGATGATGTTGCACTTTCTCTCACGAATATTCATGGAACCCTGACAACTTCAGGCAATGGCTCCATGGAAATCACTCGAGGATCTCTTACAACAAATAATGGCGCAGACAAGGCTTCAGGATCGTTCGATTATATTTTGACAGGAGACCTGAATGAAAGAGGAACTTTTTATTTCGTGAGCGAACAACTGTGTTGTGATGGTGCTCCCTATGGTGGCCCCAATAGCTTAAGCACTTCTGGCTTCACCCTCTGGGGCAACAATTGGGATGTGCTGAATGGCGAAACTCGCCAAACGGTTATTGATACCGAGCGAACGGCTTTAGGAATTGATTTAGTCGGAGGGCAATACATCGCCAACCCTGAACCGTCCACGATCTTATTATTTGGAACCGGTCTCTTAGCGCTGCCCTTTCTGCGGAGAAAGAAAGGCTAACCGTCCGCATCCATATCGTTCATATTCCAAGGCCTCATTCAATCGTGAATGAGGCCTTGTTTTTTTCTCTAAGGACTAGCGAGAACTCTCAAAATCAACTATCCTAAAATATCACTGTTCAAGCCCCCCTTTTCTAGGAATTTTCCGCAACAGCAACTTTTTCTCAGCTTCTTATGGATTCTATTAAATTCGGGACATCTGGTTGGCGAGCGATTGTTGCGGAAGATTTCACGGTTCAGAATGTCCGCATAGTTTCCCAGGGCATTGCCCAATACGTGCGCCAGCAAAAGGTCGGTCAGCAGGGCATGCTGATCGGTTATGACACCAGATTTTTAGGAGAACGTTTTGCCAAAGTCGTGGCGGAAGTCATGGCCGCCCATGGCATTCCATGCCTACTCTGTGATCGAGACACACCAACTCCCACGATATCGTATCACGTGATCAATCGAAAATTGGCCGGTGGAATTAATATCTCAGCGAGTCACAATCCTCCTGAATGGAATGGCATTAAATTTACTCCAGACTGGGGAGGACCAGCATTGCCCGAAACGACGAAAGCCATTGAACTTCGGATTCTGCCACTCTTACACGGCGAACACCTCAAATGGTCACCGTGGGAGCGTGCGCAACGAGACGGAATGGTGCGATATTTTGATCCACAACCAGACTATCTCAAAGCACTAGAAAAACTCGTCGACCGAGACCGCATCCGTAACGGCCGTATCCGCGTCATCTTTGACCCCCTCTTTGGTACCACACGAAATTATCTCGATGAATTCCTTCGAGGAGCCGGAGCAAAAATGGCCATTTTGCATCATTGGCGTGACCCGTATTTTGGAGGGTTTCGGCCTGAACCCACAGACGAAACATTGCAAGAGTTAAAAGATACCGTGATCAAAGAAGGCGCTCATCTGGGACTGGCTACCGATGGGGATGGGGATCGATTCGGAGTTGTAGACGCTGACGGCACATTTATTCAAGCCAATTTGATCTTGGCCGTTCTCTTAGATTATTTGATCAAGAGTCGACAATGGACAGGAGCGGTCGCTCGTTCAGTAGCCACCACTCATCTGATCGATGCGGTGGCAGCACACCATGACATGACAGTGCACGAAACCCCGGTGGGCTTCAAGTTCATCGGTGAACTGTTGGCCAAAGGGGAAATTGTCTTCGGCGGAGAAGAAAGTGCGGGCTTATCCATCAAAGGTCATGTACCAGAAAAAGATGGAATTCTGGCTGGGGCCCTTGTTGCGGAAATGGTGGCCTTTACCGGAAAGACTATTCAAGACCTGTTAAAAGATCTGTTCGAAAGAGTGGGAGTCCTCTATTCCACCCGTGAAGACCTGACCATGAACGAACACATGCAAGAACAAGTCAAACAGGTCATTGAGAAACCTCCCACCACATTTGCCGGAATAGAAGTCACTCAGGTCAATAAATTAGACGGCTGTAAATGGCTACTCCCAGATGGTAGCTGGTACCTCATCCGCCCTTCAGGAACTGAACCCATCATTCGCTGCTACGGCGAAGCCACCACCCCTGCACGGCTGGAAGAAATTATGCAAGCCGGCAGGGAGGTACTTCAACTACCCAAAACCTAGTTACTTCCGACGATTTTAGCCCACCTACGATTTCCGAACAGTCTTTAGATTTCTCAATTTCGATCAGTCTTCTCCATCAAGCCACGGACAAGGCTTCTGCCTTTTCTGCTTTTTTTCCAGCGACTTTGGCGGCACGGGCAACGCGCTTTTCTTCTATTTTATCTAATTCGTGATCGACAGCATGAAAGGCGGCACGAATGGCTTCTTCGAACGTTTTAGATTCTTTTCTGGCGGTTACTGTCCGTTTGGGAGGGAGGGTAATAACAACTAAGGCCTCGGCGTTGTCGGCGCCTTTTTTATGATGGGCATTTTTGGTCAGAGTGACGCGAGCATGGGTGGGACGAATGATTCCGGATTCTAAAGCATGAACTCGTCGCTCAATTTCGTCTTTCCATCGTGGAGTCATACCGACGTTTCGGCTTTCGATTTTAATATCCAGCGGTTGTTCAGTCATACAAACTCCTTCCGTCACTCATGTGATTAAACGTGGTCGGAACAGCGTGTTCTCTTGTATGTGTTTACCTTGTATGGACGAGAATACCTCCTCTTT
>JAJDBS010000083.1 GCA_029261235.1 Nitrospirales bacterium | reverse complement strand
GTAGGCTAGCACCACGACTGACGCACATAAATTTCCGATGAATAACACATTACAGAAGGAAATCGCATCCTTTACTTCTTCTCCTAACGTCGCAGCAGTGGTAATGAGCAGTACGACGATTGGTGTGGCGAGAGCTTGAAGCCCGCGAGAAATGATAACTAACGGTTGAGGTGGAATGAGATTGAATGTTTGTGAGATGGGATTACTCATGATGAGGACAGGAATGATAGCACATACATCAGATGCGCGATTTTAACTATTTTGACGGAAAATGTGTAATATCTTTTGGATACTCTAGACGGTACTAGAAATATGGGGCAACGTATTATGAATGCTCAGTGCGGTCGAGACACAGTGGTACCGTTTTTCATGAATCCAACCATTTTTCATCAATAGGAGAAACAACATGACTGCAGAAGTTAACGCTAGCAAATCGTTATTGGAAAAATCGCAACAAATTCTTGACATGCTTAAAAAAGGAGAGTTTGTGGAAGGCATGGAACTCTTCTATGCGGATGATGTCGTTAATGAAGAACCGACTGGCGTCATTGTTCAAGGAAAACAAGCGATAATTGAGAATGAGAAAAATATTCTACAACAGGTGAAGGTTTATCACGGGATTGAGATCAAGGCCGTGGGTGCCGGCGAGGATGATGGTAAGGGGAATGGTGTGACCTTTGCCGAGTATAAGTTGAGTGTAGACATGAAGGATGGCAGTAAATTCAATCCTGATCAAGTCCAGGTGACCCGCTGGAAGAATGGCAAGGCTGTTCACAATAAGTTCTATTACAACCCAAACTTTCTATAATTACATTCACCTTGGGTTCAGTACGTAGAACTCTTTTTCATGTCGAAAGGTCTGTCTTCGTGACCTCCTTCTTGAATGTCCTGGGCTAATTCTGGAAGTCCTGGAGGGGGGTATGAATACTACGAGGCTTTGAAGGCGAACCGACAGACGTTGTCGCCTTTGACCATACATTCTTGGTGGTCTACTTTGCGGTCGACGAGTTGTTCGAGTAAGGCGATATCGAAGGCGCAGACTTCTGGGTGTTTTGTGGCTAAATCGTGATACACACAATTATGCGCGGTCAGAACCGGTAGTTCAGTTTTTGATGGTGCTTCTTCTGCCTGGGCTTGATAGCCCAGGCTCTGAAGAAGTTTCGCAACCTGTAAAATATGGCCTGAGGTATCTTCCCCCTTCAATTGTCCTCGAAGTTGAGGAATGAGGGAGTGGGCGACTTTCTGCATATAGGCTTCCAACTTCTCTGGTCCAAATTCTTCTTTTAAGGTATCCAGCAACAACTCAGAGAACCAGGAATATTGCTTGGGAAGGCGATTGATGCCTTCGTTGGTGATCTGATAGGTCCAACCTGGGCGTCCGCCTGTACTTTTTTGTTGAGAAGACTTTTTAATTGATCCATCCCGTTCTAAGCTCACCATATGTTGGTTGACTGCTGTGCGGGAAATTTCTAATTGTTGGACGAGATCCTCAATCGTTAACCCAGATTTTTGTTGTTGCAGGAGAGCAAGAACTTGATGTTGGCGAGATTCAAATTGTTCGAGCATGGAAAAATTTTCCTTCTCAAGCCTTGTTGATCGAGAAGATGATAAATAGCTAAAACTATGAATAATTTCAATGAAATCTTTTAACATATTAAACTTTACAAAGTAAATTTATTGTGATACTTCTTGAGCACATCGGAAAGAAATTCTACATTTCATTCATGTTTTCAAGGAGGTCGATTATGTCTGTATTGCTTAAGAACGTCAGTCTGTTGGTAGTTGCCCTATCGATGATGGTATTTGCAGGGTGTGCGAGCTATGCCGGCGGTAGTGGTGGGGCTAAAGCTGAAAATCCACATGTTACGGAAGCTATTACCCATGCCCAGGAAGCGGCCAATCATGGTGGAATGGGGCATGCGGACGCTGTCGTGACGCATGCTGAAGTCTCTCTTGAGCATGCCCAAGCGGCGGGGAAAGAGATGACGAATCCTCATCTCACTGCTGGGATTACCGAATTAGGCGAAGCGATTGCGCATGGTAAGGCTGGTCATGCAGATGTTGCTACGAAGCATGCCAATTCAGCCGTGATGCATTTGAAGCAAATTTAGGGCTCGCGCTGGAACATGTCTGAACGAGTTTTTCTCACTGGAAACGATCGTTGTATGGTGAGAAATAGTTTTGCTGGAAGGGGTTGTGTCCCGAGAACCTCGCCTAATAGCGAGGTTCTCGGACTCTTGTTAGGTCTAGGGCTTTGGTGGCGTCGCGGCTTTAATATCTAAGATTTTCACATCAAAAAAAAGTTCTTTGCCTGCCAGGGGGTGGTTGAAATCGAGCATCACGACCATCTCCTTCACTTCTACAACACGCGGATGTACCATTCGACCTTGGGCGTCCTTCGCTGATAATTGAGAGCCAACTTTCCGTGCTTCTTCAGGAATCTTATCAATTTGCACTTCTTGTACGGCTTTGGGATTAATGGGGCCATAGCCTTGTTCTGGTGCAACCGTCACTTGTTTGCTCTCTCCGACTTTCATTCCCTCAAGCGCAGTTTCCAAGCCAGGAATAATTTCATGAGAGCCTTGTGTGAAATCGAGGGGCTGGCCTCCCACATTGCTATCTATTACTTTCTTGTCTTCTAATGTCAGCGTGTACTCTATCGAAACTGTTTTGCCCTCTGAAATGGCCATTGGTGAAGCACTTTCCTGAGCTTCACCCAGAGCGACAGAATACCCACTTGCTAGAAAGAATACGGAACTACACACAACTCTAGCCAATTGCTGCATGGTCATAAAACTGGTCCTCCGAAATAAATGGTAGAGAGAGAGAAAGCTGGAAAAGATGGCACGAACTTAGGGGGGAAGAGCCGAGCGGTTCCAAGCTAACGATGAATGATAAGCCAGAATATATCAGATTTTCGTAAAGGTGACTATCGTCGCTAGATAGTTCATTGCTCATCAAGGGATTCCGTATGGTATTCTTGTAGTGGGCTTGTCTTGAGGTTTTATCAACAGAAAGGCAGATAGAAGAGCTTTTGCTTCTGTCAATCGATGGGGATGGGAAATTATGGAACCGAATGAAAAAATTGTGAATGCCAAACAGAAAATGGCAGAACATCGTCGTGAATTTTCATGCCGAGAAGTTGATGGGCCTCAAGATGAACGTCTTCCAGAGGGCCAACATTTGGTGAATAATTTTCCGGTGTTGGATTTGGGGTACAAACCGACGATTGATTTAACCGAATGGACCCTCACTATTGATGGCGCTGTGGCCAATCCCCTGACATGGACCTGGGAAGATTTTCAAGCGCAGCCCGTCTCTCAGGTTCACGCAGATTTTCACTGCGTGACGACGTGGAGCATGTTGGACTGTGATTGGACTGGAGTGAAGTTTCAACATATTCTAGAGATGGTTAGGCCTCTCCCTTCTGCCAAATTTATCTTGTTTGAATCCTATGATGATTACACGACCAATTTGCCATTGGAAGTTTGCAATGATGAGGATGTGTTATTGACGACACATTGGAAGGACCAGCCGCTAAGCAAAGACCACGGCGGACCTGTGCGGATGATTGTTCCTAAGCGATATGCCTGGAAAGGGGCGAAGTGGGTCAAAAAAATTACGTTCTTAGATCGTGATCAAAAAGGGTTTTGGGAAGTACGTGGCTATTCTAATACGGCCTTGCCATGGGAAAATGATCGCTATGCCTAATGTCCGGATACTCCGCAGTCTTTTTTTTCCGAATACTCCCTCCTCAGTAGTTTTTGTCATACCTTGTGAATATGTTCGTTCTAGAGCACATTGAAGCAAGAATACGCGACTCCGCAAGGAACGTTCTGAGCTGGTGCTGGCTTGCCACAATTCTGCAAGACTGAGTAGGATAAATGAACGGTAAGATGTTGAATTACCTTGAAATAGGATGGTGCTGAATGCGAATCAATTGTCGGGTCTCGTCCCGGGTGGCATGCATGATTGTTGTGATGGTCCTTTGGTCGTTGTCTGTGACTGGGGTTCAGGCCCAAGACCTGGGTTCCTTTGAACAACGTGTCACGCAGCATACGTTAAAAAATGGGTGGACATTTATTCTGGTTGAACGGCCAGTGGCACCCGTGTTTTCCTTTATCACACGAGTGAACGTGGGATCCGCGCAGGAAGGAGCTGGTCAAACAGGCTTGGCTCATATGTTTGAGCATATGGCGATTAAAGGCACGCCACGAATAGGCACGAAAGATTATCAAGCGGAACAAGGTGCGTTGGTCGCGTTAGAAGACGCCTATCAAGCCTATCAAACAGAAAAATTGTCTCGAAAGGCCGATCCTGAAAAAGTGAAATCTCTCCATGAGATTTTCAAACAACGACAAGGAGAGGCATCGCAATATGTGATCAAGAATGAATTTGGCGATATTATTGAACGAGAAGGCGGTGTCGCGTTGAATGCGTTTACCGGCGCAGATGTGACAGGATATTTTTATTCATTACCTGCGAATAAGATTGAACTCTTTGCCTATTTAGAATCCGAGCGATTCTTGCAGCCGGTCTTTCGTGAATTTTATGAAGAGCGGGATGTCGTGATGGAAGAGCGTCGTTTACGAACGGAGAGTCAGCCTTTTGGGCGACTCCTTGAACAGTTCGTCTCGACTGCATTTATGGCGCATCCGTATCACCATCCAGTCATTGGATATGCCAGTGATATTCAAACGTACACGATGACCGATGCGAAGCAGTTTTACGAGACTCACTATGTGCCAACAAATATGGTGACGGCAATCGTTGGAGATATTCAGCCGAAGACGGTGATCCCGCTATTAGAGAAATATTTTGGGCGAATTCCTGCCGGTTCTCCTCCTCCTCCCATTCGCACTGTGGAGCCAGTGTCCATAACAGAAAAAACGGTGATCTTACAGGATCCGTCTCAACCACTCTATTTAGAAGGCTATCACAAGCCAGCGGCCACGCATGCGGATCAACCGGTATACGATGCCATCGATGATATCCTCACGAATGGACGAACTTCGCGGTTGTTTCGGTCTCTTGTGCGAGATAAGCAGATCGCGGTCTCGGTTGGGGCGTATGGAGCGTATCCCGGTGATAAATACCCCCACGTGTGGTTGGCATATGGAGTGCCTAGTCGTGGTGTGTCCAATGAAACGATTCAACAAGCGCTTCGAGAAGAATTCAATAAGCTCAAAACTCAGGATGTGTCGGATGAGGAACTTACACGATTTCGGACTCGTGCAAAAGCCGGCCTCTTGCGTGCGCTCAATAATAATTTAGGATTAGCTATGCACATGACAGATTACCAGATGTTGTTTGGGGATTGGCGCGAACTTTTTCGCTACATTACGCGTTTTGATCATGTAACGAAAAAAGACATTCGGCGTGTGGCCAAAGCCTTGTTTCAAAGTACGAATCGTGTCGTGGGGATGATTGAAACCGTGCCGTCTCCAGAAGTGGCAATGCCAGCATCTGCGGCAAAAGGGGAGGGGCAATCATGATGGCAACACAGGCATGCGTGAGATGTGTGGTGAGTAAGACCTGCTGGGTTGGTTCTTTGGTGACACTTCTGATCTTGAGTCTGACATTGACTGTCCAGGCTCAAGTGAAAAAGGTGGGGGAATTGGAGTATCCGCCTTTGCCGGACTTGGTTATTCCTGAACCGGAGCGAGTGGTGTTAGAGAATGGCATGGTCGTGTTGTTGATGGAAGATCATGAGTTGCCGTTAATTAGTTTATCCGCGTATATCCAAACAGGGGCACGCTTAGAATCTCGTGATAAAAGTGGGATCGCGTCTTTGACAGGAACGGTGTTGCGCACAGGCGGAACGACGAAACAATCAGGTGACGAACTTGACGAATTCTTAGAAGGCAAAGCCGCGATGATTGAGACAGGAATTGGGGGCTCTTCAGGGTCCGCTTCTATGAGCTGTTTGAAGGAAGATTTCCCTGCAGTCTTAGAGGTCTATGGCGATATCTTACGGACTCCAGCTTTTGACTCAGAAAAACTTAAAATTGCCAAAAACCAGATGATGTCAGGTATTTCGCGGCAAAACGATGATCCAGGAGGAATTGTTTCACGAGAGTTTAAAAAATTGGTATTTGGTGACGCCTCTCCGTATACCTGGGTTCCGACCTATGCCTCGATACAGTCTATTACACGAAAAGATGTCGTAGAATGGCATGCCACATATGTTCACCCTCATCGCATGATTCTCGGGCTTGCTGGAGATTTTGATAAAGAGAAGGCGATCACGTTACTGAATAAGGTGTTTGGTGATTGGGAAAAGGGTCCTGCCATTGATGACCCCACGGCATTTATTCAGGAACAGGTTCCTGCTGGAATGTTTTATGTTGAAAAAAATGATATGACGCAAGCCAAAATTGCAATGGGACATCTGGGAATGCGGCGCGACCATCCAGAATATTATTCTTTGGTCATCGTGAATCAAATCCTTTCCGGGTCTTTTGGGGCTCGCTTGTTTTCCAATATTCGTTCAAAGCAGGGTTTGGCCTACGATGTTCATGGTGGTGTGGGATTGCAATGGGATCGTCCTGGAATGGCCATTCTCTCTATGTCAACGAAGACCCAAACAACCGGGGAAGGGATTGATGCGCTCATCGCAGAATCTCGCAAGATGGTGACGAATCCGCCGACAGACGAAGAAGTGGCGAATGCCAAGGAGGGCATTCTGAATTCCTTTGTGTTTTCTGTCGACTCGCCCTCAAAAGTCCTGGGAAAATATTTGACCTATGAATACTATGGCTATCCTTCAACGTGGTTAAAAACGTTTCGTCATGGGATTGAACAGGTGACCGTGGCACAAGTTCGGCAAGCAGCGGAACGGCATTTACGTCCTCAAGATTTTGCGATTTTAGTTGTGGGTCCCAGAGAAGGCACAAAGTCTGCCTTAGCCAAATATCAGAACATTGAGGAATTAGATATACGTATCCCAGAACCACCTGACGGTGCGTAACGCTCGCCACATCAGGGATATAAAGAGAGACGTCTCGTGAGTCCTGATCAATTTATTGCCTTTTGCTCAGAGGAGAAAAAGATGGCCAAACCTAAATTGTTCATGCCATTTTGTACTCCACTTCTGTGGATGATGTTGTTCAGCGTTTTACTTGGAGGATGTCAAACGAATCCGTACACCGATCGTTATCAATTTGTCATGATGCCGGCGGGCTATATGAATGAAATGGGAGCTGCGCAGTATGGGCAGACATTACAAGATCCTGAGGTGACCCTGTCGAAAGACCCCAAAGAAATCGAACCAGTCAAACGGGTAGCTGCACGTATTATTGAAGCGGCGAAACGCTCTAAATATGCAGAAGCTGCCAAATCATTTGATTGGGAAGTCACCGTGATTAAGGATGATAACACCAAGAATGCTTGGGCTTTACCGGGCGGGAAGATTGCGGTCTACACCGGTATCTTCCCGATGGCCAAAACGGAAGCAGGGTTGGCCGCGATTATGGGGCATGAAGTCATTCATGCCTTGGCTCAACATGGAGGAGAGCGAATGAGCCAGGGCTTGGTTGCGCAAGTGGGTATGACAGCTGCGGCTATTTTGTTATCAACGCAGGGTGGAAATCCCGCACTAGGGCAATTAGGGATGCAGGCGATGGGTTTAGGAGTGCAGGCCGGGGTCTTACTGCCATTTAGTCGTAAACATGAATCTGAAGCGGACTATGTCGGGGTGTTGTTGGCTGCCGATGCAGGATATGACCCCCGAGAGGCTATACATATTTGGGAGCGTATGGCGGCGGCTTCCGGAGATTCTCCGCCTGAATTCTTCTCCACACATCCGGCGAATGAAACTCGAATCGCAGATCTGAAGGAATGGATGCCAGAGGCCATGCCCATCTATCAACGTGCGAGAAAAGCCAGCGTGAACATCTTGCCTACGATCTACCCTGCTCCTGCGCCCTCGTCTTCTTCTCAAAAAAATGGGGCTCGTTTTCGTTAGAATCTGACGATTGTCTTGTGATTCCACTCTGGTGTGACGTTCTATCAAAGCTAGCGCAGAAGACCGCGCAGCGTAAGCCTGTGGGTGAAGGCGCTCCCCGCTGGAAGTGGGGACTTCCTTGCCACATGAGCGGTTCGTGATGGTACTCATGCATTGAAGTTCGCCTCAGGGACAGGGCGCGTATCAGCATCAATACCCTATGATTTGGCAAGATGAAGGCGAATTTAAGCAGGCAACTTCGTCTCCGATATCCTGACCTGAAGCGGAGGTACGGGGGAGCCGTATTGTCGTCTCTTGAGTTCTTTGCTTCGACCGTTGGGTTGAAGGAGGAGGAGTCCAGTTGTACGTGACCCATCAAGAACGAGTGGACAACGGGCACCTTCCGCTCGGTTTGAATTTTAAGTGCTATGCGGCGTAAGCACGTGGGTATCTACTATGGCAGCTGCCAGATGGCTCGCTGGATAAGGCGACAAGGGTCTAACATGGGTCGTCATCGGGTGGACAGTTGATGGCGTTGATGGGCTTGCACGAGATTTATTAGGAACCGTGCACCAGTCAGCCTCACCCACATCATCAGCTGTATTCGTATCGGAATCTGGCTATCACCCGAGCGAATCAGGTCTGGTGCACCGATATCACCTACATCCCGATCAAACGAGGCTTCCCCTTCGAATTGGACCCGCAACCTGGAGCTTATGACTATTAGTGATTGAACCCAGAGACCAATCAAATGTTAGAGAATGGAGAGATGCAATGGGATGAAGGCATTTCCACATTCCCCCCCCCTTTAAACCGCATGCGGTCCTGTTTCTGAAGCAAAGAATATCAGAATAAGGCTTTGAGGCACCGGCTCTTCCTAATCCAGATGCATTCAATGATCTTAGATATTTCGTGCACTTTCATGGCTTTAGATGCAGAACAACCCAGCACTAGAGAAACGCATATTCAGCTTTCATCGCGAAACCACACACAATTGAGGCTTCTCTCTTGTTCTGTACGAGTAGAAGGCAGGTAAACCTCGTGTGGTCATATCGGTGATGTAGACTACAGAAGTTTTGGCTCAACGCGAGCGACCTTATATCACGGGACTGTGTCTAGAAAAATACCTACACCTCACTTGGTTTCTTTTCCTTCTTCATTGCAAAAGAGAATGTCTTCCGCCCCTGAGTCTCCGGTACCTGCTCAACGCATTACTAACTCGATATTGACCTGATAGATTTCGATGTAACTGGTGTGCATTCATATGCCTACATGACTGTCGCAAGTAATTTCATGAAAACATAAAGATTTCAATCAAATAGAAATGGCACATCATTTGAAGATGGTGATGGTATGGAAGGTGTCTTCAGTTCAGTGAACGTAAAGAGAAATGATCTTGATGTTGGATGATGGGTCTCGTTCGTTCGTTAGAGAGCAAATAGGGTTATAGCTAGTAAATAATGGTCGTATGTACAGGTTTTGATTCAATGTATTCGGGTTTTCATATCTACACATCATAAACAGGCAGGAGTAGTGTATTGTTGCCGAGATTCGCCTGAGAAAAGGAACGTGACATGTCCAAAGTTTCACAGTATTCAAGCCATATGGGTGCAATCCCAAGAGTCCATGCTACGCGGCATGATATGGATAGTCAGGTTCGGCAATTCCAAAGAATGAAGATTGTCGGGAATCTCATGTGTGGCCTTGCTCATGACTTTAATAACATCTTGACGATCATATTGAGTTGCAGTGAATTGGCACAGTTTTCTGGGCGTGGCCATTCTCATCTTCATCTAGAAAGCGTGACCAACGCGGCGACTCGAGGACAACATCTTGTCCAGCAGGTTTTACTCTTTGGTCGTCAGCGGGAGCAAGAGCCGATATCCATCAATCTTGCTGAGGTCATTCAGAAGACATTGTCGCTACTGCGCGTCTCACTTCCCGCCACTGTAAAGATAGATGTAGATCGAGTGGTTCATGCTCAGTGTTGCGTCATGGCTGATCCCATTCAGATATCGCAACTGTTAATCAATCTTTGTCTGAATGCGGCCCAGTCTATGAATTCAACTAGTGGAGTGCTAGAACTCTCTCTCATGGAAGTCATGATGGATAGAGAGGCAATGAAAGGTTCTCCAGATCTAACGCCTGGTTCATTTGTGAGAATGAGGGTTCGAGATACCGGATCAGGAATTCCACCAGAAGTGATAGGCCAAATATTTGATCCGTTCTTTACGACTAAACAGTCTGGAGACGGTATGGGGATGGGTTTGACTGTCGTCCATGATATCGTCGCTCGTCATAGCGGAATGATCGCCGTTGACAGTACAGTGGGGGAAGGCACCATTTTTGATATCTATTTGCCACAAGTTGTGGCGCGGGTCGAGATGGATGCTGCCTTGAACCGGCCGTTCAAAGAAGGAAGTGATTGTTCGCTTCATGAGAAGTTCTCCAACTGTGAACACTTTCAGGGAAAAACAGAGCACATTGACTGCTCTGTTATTGCTCAAATGAGGAACTAAGAAGATGAAGATTAGTGTTTGAATCGATGGGTTTCAAGGTATTCCTCATGACTGAAATGTTAATGTCGTCGATGCATTGATTCGCGGTTTACATGTGCGCTTCGAAGAATTCGGCTTGTCATACTTATGATTGTGTTAGAAAAGAGATGATGGTCGAAACCTGATCTTCCCCTGGAATATCGGACACCGAGTTAAGAATTATATAATAATTCAAAGTGAGGTGTTGAATGAAGCGAACACGCAGGCATCACAGTCGGGAATTTAAGCAAGAAGCGGTCGCGCTGGTGGTGGAACATGGCTAC